>NZ_JBMAXV010000002.1:0-308588 GCF_048589245.1 Klebsiella sp. 10982 | reverse complement strand
GTCATGCGTGACAATCCGCCTGTAGTTACTCCTGGCTACCGCATTCAATCTGGCTATCGTAGCGGCATTGGTTTGCAAGTCATCGTGGAAGAGTCGGTGCTCACTCGCGAGATAATCGACAGTGCGAACCGCTCATTTTGGGCTGGGGATATGCCCCTGGTCCCTAAGTAAGCAAGATGATGAAGCAAACTCTTTGTATAGCAACTCAGCATTAAACGCTCTAATGCACCCGATGAAATCTATGGCGGCTGCATGAACGTGTGAACGTGAATTCGACCCAGTAGTAACCCCGGATGCCACAGGAATGATTCCAGATATCAAGGCTGATATCTGATACTTTTGAATGCCACTAAAAAAAGAACTGTGCGGAATTCTGACATCTGGGGGTACTTATTGGGTTATGTTAAAACAACAAGTAAAACAAAACCATTAAAAAGTCAAGGTCTTTGTGCAGGTTGTTTAATTCCCATTGTCACCATTAAATCAATAATTTATAGCTTTTCATCTGCATATAATCCTGCTGCTTTCTCTCCCGCGTACTTACTGGCGTACTTATTTAGCATTACATAGCTGAGTGCCATGTGCCCTTTCACACAAATTCAAACTTTACAGACATACTTTTCATCCTGAGGACTGGGTAAGGTTCATTTGCTGTTTTAAGCACTACAGGTAAACATGTTACGTCAGATCGACTGGATGGGGCCGAAAGGCACCATCCATCTGCGGGAAACCAAGACAGGGGTAGAGCGCTACGTTCAGTTATCGAATCAGGCGATCGACTTTCTTAAGGTACTACGCCTTACTTCCGACAAATATCTATTTCCTTCGCGGGCGACTAAAAAGCCAATCCAGCAGAAGTACCTGACCGAGAATTCATGGCGTTTACGTGAAAGCGGCCAAATGCTTAATATACCCCATTGGAAGCCCCACGATTTGCGGCGTACTGTGGGAACAGGGCTGTCACGCTTGCAATGCCCGAATGAAGTTGCAAAGGCCGTATTGGGGCATACGCGTGGCGGTGTTGAAGGTATTTATAATTTGTATAAGTATGATGCAGAGTGTCGGAAGTGGTTGCAGGTGTGGGCTGATTACTTGGATAAGTTAATTGTATAGTTCATTAATTTCAATGTGTTTATGCTGCCCTACTTTTTATCCTTTGATGGGGCGCACATCCTTATTGCCGGGGGGAATATAAAAAATTATTTAATCTATATAGTGTTTAAAGATCCGATACGGTAAGTGGTATGAGGTTTTTTCACATGTTATCATAATTATAGATTTTTTATCCTTTTATCTATGGCTCCGACTTATGCTTCATAAAAATCAATAGGGTTAATTCTAATGATTGGCAGGTGAGATAAATTCATCTTATCTAATGTCTCGGTCATTAAGCATGGGTGCCTAGATGCTAGTATATTAAGGAAATCATTTTTGCACCATATGTAATTATTTTTAACTCCGGGGCACATTTTATATTTTAATAAAGGACACATCCAGTCTCCATCTTGTAATGATTGAATTAGCAAGCTTTCAACATAAAAGTTAATAAAGCTATTGGATGTGAATTTGACTGGAGTCATCGATATATGTTCACCCGCTTCATTTATTAATACGGGTATTCCAATTTCAGTAAGATAATCTTCAAGTGTAAATTTGAGTTTCATGGGATCTAACTGAAATAAAAAGTAGAAAACGAAAAGGTTATTATCATCGTTAAACTTGTAAGTTAAAACGTGATGAAGCCATTCACGAATAGTTACAAACGTATCTTCACCATAACACACTTTAAAGTATTCTAAGTGACTTTTTTTTCGCCTTAACAACTTTGATAATACATTCTCAGAGAAATTACCGCGTGATCTCCATTGATACAATTTGAAAAAATCGTAGGCAGTGTTATTATCATCTGCCTTTATTATTTCATGTTTATGATCTTTTGCAATGAAGAATAGCTGATTTACAGGATTGTCATTATATAAACAAAACTCAATTAATAATATCTTGGTTGAGTCGCATATTTCACCAAGACCAAGATAATCTAACACAATGTCGACAATTTTATAAGGAATGTCGTAATAGTGTTTCTCTTTCCATCTTTTGTTTTCGATCTTACGCGTGATGAATTCAATTAAATCTTTTGCGCTAAGAGTACATTTCATACCAGTGGATGAAGTTAATTCATACTTGTGTACATTAATATCATTAATTGAGTGCTCTGAGATTTTTTCATGGCTGGTTATTGTACCAAAATTTTCAATGGCCTGCTGATTCCCCCAAGTGAAATCATATTGCTGAGACAGAGTTTGATAATCACCTGGCCAGTTATAAAAAGGAGCGGTGATTTTTTGAGCATGGCATGCTGATAATGAAAAGTAATGGCGTTCAAGACTTGAAGCAGTTGCCTGTCTTAGCAGGTACGGGAGTGTGACATCCTGTATAAAATGAAGGAACTCATGAAAGAAGGTAGCGTCATCAAAGTTCGTTTTTTTTTTGAAATCTCTTGAATTATAGGAAAAAATGGTGTATTTAGAAGGTATGTAGTATGCAGAGGTGATGCTGTTTAAAACTTTGTTTTTCAACATGATATTTCCCCTGATATAAAAATATAATTCCAATATTAAGAAAGGAAACCAAAGCATGGCTAATTGGCTTATTCAAATAGCAGAAAAAGACTATGAAGGCAAGCTTTTTCATAATGCATTTGGAGTTTTTATATATACCAATGCCAATGCATCGATGAGAAAGTTGATTGAAGATGAACACTATTGGGAAGCATTGCATGATAGGTCAGGGGAGAAATGGAATATATATTGTATAAAGGCTTCTCAGGGAAAGGATGAATTTCCTCCCATGCCACGAGGTTCAATGGGAATGATGGTTCCGGTCTGGAGGGAGCCAAGAGAAAATAAGGAGTTGTTGGAGTTGTTTAAAATAAAAGATACAAAGGAAGCATACTTTGTTTTCTTCAACTTTGACAATGAGGATAAATCTATTGTTTTTAGAAAAAATATAATTAAAGAAACAAGTGTTGAAAAAATGTTTGATGAAGTTAGACGGTTAATAGATGAATATACGAGTATAGTAGAAGGGGTCTTGCCTGAAAACTCTCAGGAGGGGGTTAGCATGCATATATATGCGGAGTCCAAAATGTCTCTAGATGAGCGTATTAATTTTTTGAAGAAATTAATCCCAGTAGCAAGAAATTTTAAATTCTTAATCAATGGTTGAATAACTTTTTAGCTCTGGGTTTAATGGTTAAATAACCGATGTGTTAAATGTCTGTATATTTTACCTTCGCCACGTTACGAATTGCATAATTGTTTTTCTATCAACTTATAGTGCATAGATTACTATCCATAGATTAATTGTATTGGCTGTGATTAATATTTGTTCACAGCATTTTGGATTTGTGTTTGAAGCGGGTGCTGAATTTTTCGATAAAACTTTGTGAACTAACTACTGTTTTAATTATAAGAAGGTGTTTTGTTGCTCTCAAGGTCATCAGCGTTCGCTCCTCGGTGTAGATCTGCTTGGCATCATATACAGAACAGTCTCTTGTAAACTACTATGAAAATAAATCCTTGTTACCAACAGAATAATAAAAATTAGTCGCTCTGTATATGTCTTTCAGGTTGATGTTAATAATGAAAGATGCAATACATAGGAGTATGGATTTCTGACCTGCTTGACTTGAGTTCAACGAACTACGAAAAGGCGGTGCTAATTATAATTAGTAAACATGATAATCTTTTCATAGTGATTCCTTTTGGGTAAAATATGATCTACCTCACCCAAAAGGAACTCTGATGTTAACTACGGTAATTATAATCCAGATACGTTTATATAAAACTGGCCCTTACCTTCATCTGTTTTTTGTATCCGGTAGGTGATTGGCAGAGAATTTTGAAGATCAGGTTTTGTGAACGTTAAATCAGCGGCACACTGATAAACATCAAGCCCTGATTCATGGCTTATTGTTCTGACATTTTCTACTGTAATCCGAACATCCTTATCCAGTGTCATTCCCTTCTCGATTGTCTTTCTGGCAATATCCACGACCAGATTTTTAGCGTCATCACTACTACATTTTGGTGTTTTCTCGCCACAGCCAGTCAGCAAACCAGCCGCTATTAATACCAGAAGCATTGTTTTTTTCATCTAAGATTCCTTCGTTAATTAACGATATTTTTATTTCTTATTAAATAGACCATCCATTGCGCCTGCCGCAGAAGCCCCGCAGTATCCCTCGCAACCACGAGTCATAAAGCTGGCTTTACCGTTTTTTAGTTCACTAATTACTGCAACACACTGGCTGGTATTGTCATTCCAGGCCCAGCGACGTTTCTGGCTTTCTCCGACAGCTATTTGCTGTGCCGTTCCCTCCATATTGCATACGCCTGAACCGTCTCCTGTTGAGGCATTAATGTTGAATTCAGCGTTATTCTGCCCCGGATGCAGGGTTAGAACCGCTCCGGGTTTTACGTACTGCGCTGCCGCAGCCGGAAGCGTCATGGCTGCCATCAATAAGGCCAACAGTTTTCTGTTCATTAATTAATTCCCTGATAAGTGATACGGATGTTTTTGGTGATTTTCCCCAGTGCCAGCGGTCTGCGTTTTTCCACAAAGAAATAAACCACGTTGAATGCGGACTTGCGGTGATTCCCTCGACCAAGAGAGGGCCAGTTGCGGAAAGATTCGATCTGTTCTTCTGAGTAGGGCGTGTCAGAGAAGTCAAATAGCACAAGTAAGGCTTTGCCGTCATGCTTCATCAATTTCTTTACTTCTGTACTGTTGACGGTCGCGGAGACATTGGAACGTGCCGCAGTTGGTTTACGTACTGCAAACTCAACGGCTACATCATCAATGACAAAATCAATGTAACCGTGCCCGGATACAGTTCCTGGCAGTTTACTTTTTACTTCCGGTGAGACGTTATCTGCAAACCAACCCAGCAAATAGCAACGTACCAGAGGCAGTAATTCCCGCTCGCTACATTCGTTCAGACGCAGTGTTTTGACGAACTCCCGGCGATAAAGAGAACTGAAAAAATATTCAAAGCATTCCGTTATCTCAGTAATGGTGGTTGCCACAATGTTCTCCTTTTTGCCACCTTTGCTCTGCTGCTCAACTGAGTGGGCTTCCAATCCAGCTTAGTTGTTCGGTTGCAGGTATCTTTGTCTATAAATGATGTGATAGTTAATTTTATGTCCATTAGTGATGTTCATGCAAGAGTAAAAAAGCCCCAGAATTCCTCTTATGGACGTTCTGGAGATAAAGTGATGGTTAAACTGATGGCAGATTCAGCTGATAAGCTGGTAGGGCAGCGTATTCAGACCAGACGTAAAGAAGCAGGGCTAACTGCTGCCGATCTTGCAGAGACTATCGATATCTCTCAACAACAACTTTCCCGCTATGAACGCGGAACGAATAAGATCAATATTGCTCATTTAGTCAAAATTGCTGTTGCTTTAAAAACTCCAATAAGCTGGTTCTTTATTGATTGTATGGAGGATTTGAATGTTTCTGATATCCCGATTAACTATGCCACTGGGCTTGACGTTGAATTAAAACAACGACTCGAGCAAGTCTGGAATAAGCTGGATAACCCTAAGAGGAAAAGCTTAATTATGTTTTTAGATGAGTTTATAAAATAAAAACAAAAAAATAGTTTCCGGGTGAAATTATTTGCATTAAAAGCATGACCCTGGTAAAATAACATTGCTGGATAGTTTCATATTGTCCAGTAGCTGATACAAACTGATTGCAACTTAGCATTTCATTTTATTATTCTATCCTGATGAGAGGACGTCTATCGTCTGAAGAGTCAGTATGGGCAATTATTTGTTTGTATCATCAATTCAAATACATATTTACCGGAATAAAAACGATGAGTGTTATCCGTCAGGAAGGGCTAGCTATGCCCGTCGATCAGGAATTAATAAATATCATATTAAATGAAGCGGGAAATCCACCGCCGCATAAAGCCAAAATTACAGCCGTCAGTCTGTTATTTAAAGACCTGAGTTACAGCGCTGAAAATGGCGGTTACCATCCTGTCGAAATACGGCTTATTTCTCGCAATGACGAATGGTATTTTGATTACATTACCGACTTCAGTTATATGGGAGTGGTATACCCCGAACTGGAAAAGGAAATTGATATCAGCTGGAGTCAGCAATATGTCTTTCTTGCTTATGTTGGTGACCTGCCTGTTAACGCCGGAAGGGAGCTGTTTGAACTCTGGCAATCCAACTTTATTCAGTATCACGCCATGAACGTCTACACCATTACCGTCCTGTGGGAAAGTTAATCCCTCTGCACTAACTATCACTACTTTATGGGGAATTATCTGTGAGAACTGACAGAGGGATACGTGCGTCTCAACAGGGCGAACTGGACTGTCTTTGCGGAGCTTATTGCGTGGTTAACATGCTGAGCTGGCTGTATGACGGCAGAGTGAAACGACGCCCGTTAATGAATCGACTTATTCAGGCTTATCAGCAGCGCTGGCCTTTGCATGAATGGCTGACTGAAGGGATTGAAGAAGACCGTTTAGACTGGCTGATAGCTCAGGTATTGCAGAAAGGGTATTACAGCCGCCAGTTCCCGGTTCAAATTACCAGACCCTTTGCAGGGAAGCGAGGGTTATCGGACGGGCGACTTTTCAGGGAAATGAAGCGGTTTCTTGACGTCACTGACCACTCCCGCCTGATTATGCTCAGCGACCAGTTTCACTGGTCCCTTCTGGTCAAAATAGATGAAGAAACGCTCTGCTTCTTTGACAGCAACGGGCGAACCACCATGCCCCGCAAAACATTCTCCCTGCGTACTGGCGTAACCCGCCGCCAGCTGTTTCCTGACGCCATTTACTTCATTGAACGGGAGTTCTGAAATGACCCTATTTACCCAGCGTGAAACCCGTATCCTTGACCAGGCGCGTGACATTATCAGCCGGTATTACCAGCGTGGGGTTCAGCTCTGTTCCCCTGATGACGTTCGACGGTGCGTAATGGTTGAGCTGGCACCGTTTGAACATGAAGAGTTTGGCATCATCCTGCTCGATAATCAGAATCAGCTGCTGCACAAGGAAATCATGTTCAGGGGTACGTTAAACTCGGTCAGCGTTCACCCCCGTGAAGTTATTAAGCGTGTGCTGAAACATAACGCCGCCGCAGTCATCCTTGTCCACAACCACCCCAGCGGCGAGCCTGAACCCAGCCGTTGTGACATCCAGTTGACCAAAAAGCTTCAGGAGCTACTGGAAATGCTGGATGTGCGGTTACTTGATCACTTTATCGTGGCCGGGACTGAAACGGTGTCGATGGCTGAGCGAGGGCTGGTGTAATGCTGAAAGTTACCTGGTTTAATGTACGTTATTGCGGGTTAGGCGCATGAGAAGGGCTGCGTTGCGTCAGGTCGTGCCGGTGGTGCAAACCACCGTGTTCGATGCGTATACTGGCGGTCTGGCTCCTTCGGGGCGCAGAGGTATCACCAGCCTGTTAAACCGCAGCGCCAGCATACTTAAACGCGGTACGGATGCAGCAGACTACCCGTGGGAACAACTTAACTACGCCGCCGTCGCTAAAGTACGTGCGGCACTGCTGGATGACGGTTACGCCGTGTCGTCGGTGAACATGGCGCTGTCAGCACTGCGGGGCGTGGCGCAGACGGCCTTTTACCTCAACTGCATGGATGCCGAAACGATGGCACGTATCCGGTCTGTTAAGCGCGTGAGCGGCGATATCCAGCGTAAGGGAAGGGCATTAGACAGGCAGGAAATCCGGGCGCTGATTCAGGCCGCTAAACAGCATCCGCAGCATGTACGGCGCTACCGTGATGTCGCTATAGTGCTGACACTTTGCGGAACAGGCCTGCGGGCCGGGGAACTGGTTAAACTTGAGCGCCGGGACTATGACAATGGTGTTCTCACGGTCAGACAGGGAAAGGGGCGTAAATACCGTGAAATTCACGTGGCGGATGCAGTGGATAAGGCTATCCGCGCATGGCTGAAAGTTGGCGCAGACGAGGCTCACAGCGCACTGTTCAGCCGAATTCAGCGCAACGGTAAGGTCGCAAGCCAGCCGCTGACTACGACCGGGTTAACGGGTATCCTGGCTGATTTACAGCAGACGTCAGGTATTGCACGTTTCACCCCACATGACATGCGGCGCACCTTCATCACCCGTTTACTGGAGCAGGGCGTGGATATCAACACCGTCCGCCAACTGGCAGGCCACAGCGACATATCCACGACAACCCGCTATGACTGTCGTGGTGAGAGCATGAAAGTCAGCGCCAGCAAACGCATCAGGTGTTTTTAGCTTTTGAGCCGTTTCCAGACGCGGCTTTAGTTTTATCTTCAGCACTCAACCGCGCGTACTTTTGATTCTGGACGTTAATCAGTGCATTGATATTTTCAGGCTGAAGTACCCACGCAACATCCTCACGCGCCCATTCTTTACCGTCAGAGAGTCGTTTTAACCGGGGTTTCCATATTCCATACCCATTAAGTTTTTCTGCTACCGAAGCATATTTCTCACAATCTGACTCCCCCGTATGAAGCTTGTCAAAACGACCTTTTACAAGCTGGTAAACAGTGTAGATTTCCAGTGCCTTAGGGGACCTGGCCGGGACTATCATGGGGTGTTCCTCCGACCTATAAATCCCGTTTAGCTCTCCCTCATTGAGCAGGTCATTAAACATGTGGTTCACGCAGGCACTCAGCACATCCGCCGCTTTCTCTGCAGCGAATTTATCCGGGCTAAAACCCGCTCCCGTCAGTTTCCGGGCAATCAGTGCCAGCTTTTGCCGGGTATCCCGCCCCAGATAGAGCTTCTTCTCCAGAAATTCAAAGACCTCGTTACTGCTTTTCCGTTCCCGGTGGCATCTGGCGTCAGCCTTGTTGCTTTGGTTACCAATCATAGTCACCTCCATGAGAGCATTTTGTACAAAATATCACCATTGAGCCTCAGTGAAAATTGCTTCTTTATATGACCGTTTTGGAGACAGAAATAGATGATCTCGAATGACATCCACATTAAAGATGCCCTTAAAGTGCTCAACGAAGGCATCGTTGAGTGAATCCTTGCGTTTTTTGGTGGTTGTAAATAACCCCGCTCCTGAAACAGCTCAAAGGAGCACAAGCATGAACACCAACCGTATTTTGCGTAAAAAAGAGGTTCTTCATCTGACGGGGATCTCGTCAGCGACGTTGTACCGACTCATCTCGAAAGGAGTCTTTCCTTTGTCAAAGAAGCTAACGGGCGACAGTGGCCGGGCGGTGGGTTGGCTGGAGAGTGATATCAATAACTGGGTTAACAGTCGTATGCAGGCGGGAGAATAAAATGAAAGAGATAATAGCTAAAACAAGTTCTGCGAAAGAAATAGCAGTCCCCTGGTTTGAAACCATGGGGAAACAGGTTGGGTTATCGAAACGTACTACCGCTGCCATATTAAGGGAACAACAGTTGCGGATACGTAAGCTTAACCGGGTATCTGCACGGATTTTGTCTGATGCCATCAAAAGAGGGGAGCACTGGTGGGAGGATGAGTGCAACATATACGGTAAAATAGCGTGTATTCTTGACAGGTGTAAATACATTCCATGTGGAAGTGGAGCCTGTGCGCAATGTAACGCTGCTAAACAATTACATTATCAGGGCGTTTCGGTGGGGAATAGTTTATCGGGTCATACGACGTTAAATTTAGATTATTTAAGGCCGACTGATGATGAATATTCATCTGGCTGGACTGCAAATGACTTAGTTGAACGGCATCAGGATATTTTTTAATACTTAACAGGATATAGCAATTTTGCCTGAATAAAAACCGGACACATTACCCTGTTGCTTTACTCAGGTGGCAGGGTAATGAATACAACCAGGAATATTAAATGAACGAATCTTATTACTTCAGAACATCAGACCCGGATTACATTCGCCACGCACCGTCAAGGCTTGAGATTTTAAGTAAAGCATTCCCCACTATTATTACGCAGCAGGAAAGTGAGCATGAATTGCAGCGTCTTATTCATTTACTAAATAAACTGAAAGGCAGCAATCGCTGCTACAACATCATTGCTCAAAAACTCAGGCAGTGCAGAAACGGATCTCCATGCAACAGTCTTATATGCCCGCATTGCCAGCGGGAACGCATTCTGGCGCAACTGGCTATGCTGCATGTCCTGCCGGGGAATTCAGCAGAATATGTGGGAGTGGTCCTGTTTTTCAACAAGGATACGCAAACTCCGCCGCCATGGAAGAACACCGATGCGCTCAGGGCGCAAATTGGTCGTTATAAGCAGAGGATAAGCCGGGTACTTAACCGACTGGGGTACGCCGGTCCGGCCACAGGCACCTTTAGTATGATGCGCCATATGCCTGATGGCCCAGAAGCGCGTATTTTCTGGGTTCCACAGTTGAGTTTGTTCCTGCCCAATGACAGTACGTTGATTAAGGGGCTAAAAGCGCATATGTCGCGAAGTAGTGGGGAATTTATTGATGAGACGACAGTTAACACGCCGGTGATCGTGCCCAGGTATAAAGACCCCGCCAGGCTACTTTCATGCGCCCTGGATCCCGCCTGGCGCACAACGGATTATACACTGACTGATAAAGACGCTCTTGTTAAGTCCAGAGTAGCGCCATTGAAAGGTCGGACACTGTTAAAAAGTTTACTGGCCCTGGACTCACTGGGAACAGGTGCCGTTTCTTTTTCGTTTGGGCAACCCCAGGGAAAGTGCATTGATTTCCCGGTAATGCAGCCACTGCAATGCACTTTTGTTGTTGATCAAATTGCAGTGGAACGACGGGTAACACTGGCAACCACTGCATTTTCGTTGTTGTAAAACTGCAGCGCTCGCCTGTGATTCTGCTGGCACTGATGCACTTTAAAATTCCAACTGTCCCGGTTTTAGCGTAACTGTCTGTTTTCTGCAGAGTCTTACGGATGCCTCTGTGCACCCGATCCTTGCCATCAACTGACGGGTTAGCGCATCTGCAAGGACTTTCTGCGTTTCTGCCAGTGAATATTCTACACACAATGGGGGGAGCGGTCAGCGAGCACCATTGCCATTGAGCGCAACGGAGAGCCTGGGGACATGTAGCACTACGGAGGCTTCATCCCCTTCTCCTGTCATAAAACGACACGGCGAACGAGTGCAGCGAGTGAGGGAAGGCGTTAGCTTGAACAGGGGGAAAGATTTGCGACCGGAGTGGAGCAAATCATGGGCGGAGCCCATCCTCGCGACTGGGGTTTTGACTTTCAAATTGCCCGACTTAAAAACTGGTGAAATGGTCTGCGTAAGAGTCCGCGTAATGTTCAATGTAATAGCTGATGCAACAACACCATGCTGAGACGGGGCCGTGAGTACTGAAAAGGATTATCCAGTGAAGATCCCGAAGTGGGTTTATGACCGTATTACTGAATTAACGGACTGTGTGGTGGGAGATACGCAATGGGCTGTCACCCGCCGGCAGACATTGCGCCGGTTCCTAGCCCACATATGGCTGGAGGCAGACGATGATGGGTGGACTATATGCACTGTCCGGGATATCCGTAGCTGTTACGCCAGCCTTCTAAGTGAATGTGAAATTAGTTACCAGGATAGGAGCTTCATGTCCACGCTGGTCGATTTCCTGTCGACACAGCCGGATATTGAATTTCGTGCAGGGAAAGCGAGTAAAGACCCGGACAAGCGTAAAGCCAATGCATGGCTGTTCAATCCCCTGCGGCCTGTGTGTGATGAGTCTGCCAGGGGTAAGTTAAATCTGGTTGATGCGGATACAGGTGAGTCTGTTAGTTTTAGAGCTCTGCTTCAGGGGAACGGGAAAGCTCCTGGGCATGCGATAGATGTAGAGAAACGCCAGACGGCCCTAAAACAAACGGAAAAGGACTTCTTGGCCAAAGTTGGGCGGGGGCGCATGAGTATACAGTTTGTGAAGGAATTGCGTAGCCGTGAGCCGGATCACTATTACCGCGCAGGTATACGCAGCCTTAACCATCTCTACAATGGCAGAATTGAGGGACAATATGTCACTTACGACCATCATTATCGTCTGACGTTTGGAGGGCGGTATTATGATCAAGCTTTCCAGAATCTGCCCAATGAGTTCAAAGCTAAATTTCGGACCGGGTTACTCAACTATGACATCGAAGCGTGCAATCTGGCCTGTCTGAACCATCTGTTCAGACAGTATGACGTCGATTATCGTGTGAAGTCATCGATATATAAAACCATGATGGAACATACCGGGCTGACCCGTAAACAGTGCAAAAAGATGGTCCATACCACCACCTACAGAATTGGGCGTGTGACTATTGGTGTTAATGATGGCCTTGGGGAAAAAGTGTATCAGTGGTGCGGTAACAGCCAAAAAAAGGCGCTAAAGATTTTGCGTTGGTGGAACCGTTATATCAGTCCATTGAAATCTGCGCTTGAGTCATTGCTGGAACGTGTGCATGGCACACACCGCAAGAGTTGTTCATCACCGCGGAACTATCACAGGTACGCTAATGAAGTCGGATTAATACTGGATCTAAATAGTGAGGTGTATCAGCGTGAAAAGACTCACCATCAGCAATATGCGCGAAATAAGGCACTGTTGGCGTTTATGATCTGTGGTGTGGAGCAGGCGTATATCCGTGAGGTAGTCAGTCTGAACCCTGGTCGTGTCTGCATGCTCGATCACGATGGGGTAGTGGCAACGGGCACGCTTTCACTGCCTGACTGGCGGGGTTTCACGATGAAGGTGAAGGACTAGCTTACTTTCTTGAATTTAACTATCTGCGATCTCTGATAAGGGCGTATTACGTTGTCAATCATAATGGGATATGCGCATTGGAGCACGATGTGCATATCCAGCAAGTGATCCACGTCCGCTTTGAACTCACAGCGAACAGCGGACGTTGGACTTTCCAACCTTACAAGGTAATCTAGTTTGCAAAGTTAGCGACCTCGCGCAGCCGCACTAATAAAAAGAACAGGAACGGTACAAATGAACTGGATTGGTTCTCGGTGGTGGAAATTCGACTTCCATAATCACACTCCGGCATCGGACGATTATGGAAAAGGCCCTAATCAGGGCCAGTATATGCAGATCACTCATAAAGATTGGCTGCTCAACTACATGCGACAAGGCATCGATTGTGTTGCTGTGACGGACCATAATTCAGGCGCCTGGATTGATCCGCTCAAGCAGGCACTCAAGGAACTGGCATCTGAGAGTCATGAGGATTATCGACCACTCTACTTATTCCCAGGCGTTGAGCTTACTGTTCAGGGGAATATCCATATTCTGGCCATTTTCGGAGAAGACAAGACAACCTCTGATATCGACTCACTGCTTGGTGCGGTCAGGTATCGCGCCACCAAAGGAAAGAGCGACGGCTGCTCTGAATGCTCGGCAGTTGAGGTGATCGACGAAATTGCTAGGTCAGGAGGGCTTGCAATACCTGCTCATGTAGATCAGGCTAGCGGACTTTTTACGGTCTGTACGGGCAACACACTAGAGCAGGTGCTTGACAATAAATGTGTTTTTGCTATGGAAGTAACGGACCTTGCTAAATCAAAACCGCAGCTCTACATTGGCAAGAATTTGAATTGGGCAGAGGTTCTTGGAACCGATTCCCATCATCCGTCCGGTACCGGAAATCAACGCTACCCGGGTAGCCATTTTACTTGGGTAAAAATGTCGGAGCCATCTTATGACGGATTACGGCTGGCGCTCATTGATGGGGCTCTTTCACTGAAGCGGTCGGACAACTTCACTGGTGACCCCAATATCCATGGACAACTCGCCATCGAAAGTATCGTGGTTGATGATGCGAAGTACTTAGGGCGAGGCCAATCTTTATCTTGTCAATTGAACCCCTGGCTTAACACTATCATTGGTGGACGAGGCACTGGGAAATCGACTTCGTTGGAATTCCTGCGGATTGCTCTTAAACGGAAGGGAGAAATCCCCAAGAGCCTTGAAAAGGAATTTACCAAATACAGTCAAACTTCGAAAGACCGCCAAGATGAAGGGCTGTTAAAAGATTCCACGAAAATTACTGTAGGCTTTCGAAAAGACGGTGGCCGTTTTCGAATCACATGGTCTAATACCGACGACATATACGACATCGAGGAAGAGACCGCTCCCGGAGTCTGGTGTGCTTCCGAGGGAGACATAGCACAACGATTTCCTGTCAGGATTTACAGCCAGAAACAGATATTCGAATTGGCAAAGCATCCCCAAGCACTCTTGCAGGTTGTCGATGATGCTCCGGTGGTCAATCATCGTGATTGGCAGCTTAAGTGGGACGAATTGGTTTCCAAATATCTCTCGCTTCGCGCCCAGGAGCGTGAAGTTCAGGCCGGGCTTCAGGAGGAATCGGTAACTAAAGGTCAGCTTGAAGACGTCAAACGCAAACTCGATGTTTTTGAAAAGGCGGGCCACGCGGATGTCCTTAAGGGTTACCAGCTCAGGCAGAACCAGAGTAAGGCTATGGACTCTTGGGTAACGACTTGGGAGGGTTCCGCCGAACAGGTCCGAGATATTTCTAGAAGCCTACTGCCAGCAGAATTGGATTTACAATATTTCGACATTGGAAATACGGATGACAAAGAACTCTTCGATACCGTCAAGGGCATCCGTGCGACGTTTGAGAAGCTTCAGATAGAGATGAACTCGATCGCGCAGCGGATTGATGATGTGAAGAACTCATGGAATCAAGCGCGGCCAGACTTGGGAATATCGAAAAGAATTACAGCGGCGAGCCAGGAATACACCGGCCTCCTCGGTCAACTCAGCGCAGCAGACGCAGGTGATCCATCTGCATATGGTGTTCTGGTTAAGCAGCGACAAGATTTCGAAGATAAGCTCAAGGGATTCGACAAAAAGAGAGAAACTCTTACGCAGCATCAGAAGAGCGCTGAAGAATACTTGGTCAAGCTCCATGAGCATCGAGCATTGATAACCAAGCTTCGTGAGGACTTTCTCAAGGATACCCTCGTCGGCAATTCATATGTACAGATCAATGTCATTCCGTTTGGAAACAAGCTTACGGTTGAGGAAGAATTCCGTAACCTGATCGGCCGCAGTAGTGGCGGATTTGACCGCGACATTGGGGTTGTTGACGGGGATGAGGGCTTGCTGGCTTATTTAACGCAAGACCAATCCAAAACAATGGATGATAAAATTGAGAAATTAAAATCATCGCTACTTGCAATCCATGAAAACGATACTATAGCGGTGGATTCCTGCAAAGATCGACGTTTTGTATCCCACATTCAGGGGCTAACTCCGGAACAGATAGATCGAATTCAATGCTGGTTTCCAGGTGATTCTCTGGATATCAGATATAGCCTTAAGAACGGCGAGAGTTTCAAACCCGTAGAGCAAGGATCTCCGGGTCAAAAAACGGCAGCTCTCCTTGCATTTATCCTTTCATATGGCAATGAGCCTCTTGTACTTGATCAGCCTGAGGATGATCTTGATAACCACTTGATCTATGATCTGATCGTGACGCAATTGCGTGAGATCAAACAAAAACGGCAGGTTTTAGTGGTCACGCACAACGCTAACATCGTCGTGAATGGTGACGCGGAAAACGTCATTGCCCTTGATATTCGGTCTGGCCAAACCAGAATTGTGACGCAAGGGGGTCTTCAAGAACCTTCCATACGCGATGAGATATGCCGAGTGATGGAAGGTGGCAGAGAGGCCTTTACCCAAAGATATAAACGAATCAATGCAGTAATCACATAGAACGGAGTTGCAGTCGAACGGCAATTGCGCTGCGCTCAATTGCCGCCAATGCTTGGTCGTTAACGTCTGCGCCTGGCACAGGGCTGCTGTTGCAGCCCTGACTACCCTAGACTTCAATCGATTCAGATATCTCTAACGTATCATTAGATACTTTGAGTTTTACCAGCTCACAGCCTCTTGGCTTACTGTCCAAGGCCATATTGAACAGAGTCAAATTGCGCGTTTTACCTTCCAGTTCAAGCCTGATTCGAATCCCCAAGATACGAGATATCTGAAGTGGTCTTTTTTGGCCAATGATACGGTCCTTGTTCCACGGTAACGTGTTCATATTCAAATCTCCTGCAATGTGGGAAATTTGAGTATGGTTGTCCCTGATGAGCTAGGAGCTGACGGTATCCGCCACATTCAGCTCTTAAAATATTGATAATTAATAGATAAGAGCAATTTTATTGGATGAACTGTATGAATATATAATCCACCAAAGATATTTTTAATTTTGCGGGAAAACTATGCACTACTTCGCTTACGGATCTAACATGTCAACTTCTCGATTACGAGAAAGAGTCCCCAGTGCAGAGGCTCTTGGATGCTTCGCGCTAGGAGGACACGACTTAAGGTTTCACAAGCCTAGCAAGGACGGTTCTGGAAAATGTGATGCATATTTAACCAAAAACGCTGTCAACATCATTTACGGCGTTTTGTTCAAAATTGATCCAAAGGAAAAGCCAGCCTTAGATAAGGCAGAGGGGCTTGGATATGGTTACAATCAGAAAGAAATAACTGTTACAGCTTCTGATGGATCTTTAGTAACGGCAGTAACCTATGTGGCAACGAAAATAGACAATAACCAAAAACCCTACTCTTGGTATGTTAATCACGTATTAGTTGGTGCTAGGGAGGCCTCACTTCCACCACAATACATTGAAGAAAAAATAGCGTCAATTGAGTCAATCGAAGATAGCAATAAAGAAAGAGACATGAAGCAACGTGCTATACATAGCTAATCATAATTGTCACGGCAAGGGAATTAATTCTGTCCGAGAGAAGCATAATGTCTGCTATGACCTGTGAGTTCAACGGGTCGATGCAACGCCATCCACTCAGTAAAATTGTGTAATCTCAGTGAGCAGGAGAACCTTCAGTATGCTCTAGTTTCTCACTCACATCTGCTCATGCTTTAAATATGTACAATGTAGATAAACTCTCATGTTGATTTATCGCCATGATCACATTTCCGACAGCAAAATTTTGTATATAACCTTACTAGCTGAGATAGTATAGACATAATTACATATGAAGCAGTACCTTAGGGAACACTGAAGGCCGTAACTTGAAAAAAATAAAATTAATTGCACATGATTTTATAATCATTAAGATGATGGCAATCATATAAGTAATAATAAGGGTTGATAAATGATTAAATTCACAGAAAAGGAAATACAAAATCATATATGGGAAAATAGGAACAATTTCCCCGACCTGCTTATTGAACCTGCAGGTCTTGAGATAATTGAATTCAACGAAGATCTCTCTAATGTAACAGCACAACTGCTAATAAAAAACAGAATAAATAGTAAACTATCCAATCTTCACTCTAAGCTTTATGGACTGGAATTTATCGGCTGTGAAGTTCCTTTAGAACAAAATTCAAACTCAACAATTAGAGCCGATTTTTTGGCTATATTCTGTGATGATACTGGGCTTGCTGTCATAGAGCTTAAAAAAAGTGAACAAACTGAAAGGCAAGCATTCACTGAATTGTTAGCATATTCAAACCATATGACAACATTATTTCCATCCATGACGAAAAATGACAGTGTGTATATTTTAATATCACCAATGGAAACCAGAATAGCACGTGATGCTGTCATCCAAAGTTTAATATTTGACAATAGGGATATCATTACTTTAATTCCAACATTCTCTGATCCTCTTAATATCACCTCTCTTAAACTTGAATTATGGATTCCTGATCAAACAGAGTTAGCGACCTTCTCAAATATTGCATTCAGAGAAGATAATTTTAGTGTCTGTAAATTATCCTGGGAATATGACGCAGAGCGATGGGGTGCAGCTAAAGGAGAAGAACTTTTACATTCATTTGTTAGTCAATTTGATAACATTTCCTGCCTTGCAGCTCAGTATATGGAAGAATCTGGAGTTCATGGTTTTGCTTATTGTTCTCAGTTATGGCCTGAATTATCTCAGGTATTACCTTTTACGAATTCATTAGTACTGGTTGGCATGAATCCTTATGCTGTCGGGAGCGTCCAGCATTTATCCACAGAATACGATAACTATGATGATATTCCAGACCCAAATGATTACACTCCTCACATATCTGAACTAATTGGTAAGCTAGGTGAAGGAGAACTATATGAGGCTAATATTGATGTACTAAGTGGCCTGCATCGTATATGGAACTCTCAGTTATATCGTATAGGTAGGCAGGTAATTGAACTCACAACTAGAAATACAGATGGAAAATACGTCCACGTTGAATATGGGTTTATGAATTGGGAACTCTATCAAAGGTCACTACTTGAGGATGTTTTCTGTAAAAACTTCGCTATTAGGTCTACAGGTTTAATACGACATCTCTATACTGACATTCTTAAATTAGATTATGATTTTTGTAAAAATAACGGCTTGGAAAATCATCCTATTCATGGAGATATGCCATACTTAGGCGTCAATTTCCTTAAATCCCACCACCACTTTAGAGAGTTTATTTTGAGAATGTTCTATGCTGAAATGGATGCGTAATGAGATTTTTTAATTTATGTCTGTTGGCGAAAATTCATGGGTGAGGAAAGTGATAGTCAGTATTGAAAATGAAATTTTCAAAAAAATGTAGACATAAAAAACATGATCCAAATTATTTTGGCGTTCATTTCATATGAAATAGCCATTCTAAAAATATATACAGGCATAGGTGGAATCTTCTCCCAATTTTGTAGTTATAAATTATCTTTACTGAATAATATATGGGGGTATTGTCGCTAGCTATTTACCGACTATCAAATCTCAATAACTCCTAGTAGTCCTGCAAGGTATAAACATACAAATCGGCCTGAAGATTACGGATAGTTTCCTAAGGTCCGCTTCTGGCACGCAACGGACAGGCTACGTGGTTATTGGGTCTGCTTTGAGCGAGGTGCGGAACTTGGCAATTATTTTCACAGCTGATAAAGGTATTACTAACATCACGTATGTATTAATCAACGGGGAGCAGGCCAGAGGTGAAGGACAGTAAAAATATGTAAAACCTTTATTTTTCTTAGTGGAAAGATGAAAGCATAGGACCCAAAATACGGAGAGATATATGAACGTATCAATGCCTTGGAGTTTAGCTGGACGCCTTTTAAAGTGGATATGGGGCAAAATTACTCGGTTATGGTTACTAAAGACCTATCAAAAATCTCACGAGTACAAAGCTAGTCGCCTTCGGTTAGGAGCGCGTTGGGAACCACTTGGTGAGCACCTGGAGTACTCGTTGCGGCTTTCTAGTCCTGCCGATCATGAAACGGTAAAATCCTGTATAGCTTTTCGGGCAAAAGAAATTCTGGTAGAGAATGTTAAACTTTATTTTGAAGCGTCTGGACACGGTATTCGTTACCAGCAAAGAATTGAGTTGGTAAATCTGGACCAATCTGTCCTGATTGTTTACTTAGATCAAATTCCTCGGCAGGAGCTTGTGGAGGCTTCTGAGCGCGGTATATTCTTTTCAATTACCGAAATGCAGTTCCTTCAATGCATCATTACGTTAGCCGGGGGGCAACAACAGCAACCCTTTGATTCAATAAGGTCCCACCTGACATATAACTGGTTGCTTAATGACAAATGGGTGCGACGTTGGGGAGAGTTATGGAACTGTAATGCCATTGAGCATGCGAAAACCGAAATGAAGTCTTACTGGCGTTGGCGATTGGGAGAATTTAAACATTTTTCCCTTTACAGTGCCGGGCTCGGGTCTTATCCCTGGAATGGAATATTACGCAAAAGCCTGTGCAAGCTTTTGATCAACAATCATATTATTACATTACAGTTCTGGCTGGCGGTACATTCTGGGCGGTATGTTCTTGGAGATGGAAAACTGAAGCTTAATCAGCGACGAATTAGAAAAGTCAAGCCCAGCAAAGCTTCGAACCTTTGAGCTGAGTTACATTGTTCATTCCGAGTCCTAGGCGCTGGGGGACTGACAAAGATGTTACCGTGAATAATAGCCTTCACTGCAGAAACTGCCAGTCCTCCTGTAAGCACCTATGATGATTACATGGTGCTTTAACGCATCACTTTGTTCCAGTCGATTACATGACCAGCAGCCTCGAGTTCACGAGAAAGAGATTGCTTCCATCCATTATTATCATCCATCGGTTCCCAAACAATACCGGCGAAATCACTGGGTATTTCTACTGCTCCTTTTTTAAGGGCGCAGACTTTATCCCGTCCAAGGTGACCAATAAAAAAACCTAACTCCAGAAGCACATTTTGGCGTGCTCTGGGTTCAAGCGTACCACCTTTTACACACCCTTCATCATCCGGGGTAAGTAGGACAACCGCAAATCCCACATTGCCGTATTCAATAACTTTCTCAATAACAGTTCGTCCCCGATTAGCCTGTTCATGCAATATAATTGCTTCCAGACCAAGGCGTTCCAGAAAGCGAGCCACTTTTTCACGGGAACCCTCATCGTGACCATGAACAATAAATACTTTCTTAGATAGAGGGGGAGTTAACATGGTCTGGGGAATTCCCTTCGATTGAATGTAGTTTTTGTAGTCCCGAATAAAGGGAATGATTAACTGACCGGTGAGCGCATGGATATTGCTGATGATTTTTTTACCAGAATAGAAAAAATTAATACTGAAGTGGACGGCATAGCTAGGATCTGCACCTAATTTCCAGATTAAAAGTAGTGTTAGGCCTAGCTCTTTTCTGGGATCTTCTGGCCAGTCAAGAGTTGCACTTCCGACCATTGAACTCGCAGATTGTGCGCTCTTTTCAAGAAAACTCTCTAAGTCAAGATCTGCAACTAAGTCTTTATTGTAAGGCTCAAGATCAGGATGTTTTAGAAGTTGAGCAAGCTTTTTTAAAGGACGTTCATAGGTTTGTGCCTGTGAAGCCTGTAAGTCCAGAACGACATTATTAATATCTGCAAATATATCTTTTGACATCAATTTTCCTCGTTATTTTTAATTCTGAACTCTGTGGCTTTTTGGATCAAATTTTCACGATATGCTTGCTTCATTTGCTCGGCCAATTGACCAATAATCGAATTGGATGAGTATTGAGAGACACGTTCGTCAACTATTTGATTTATTTTTTGAATTGCATTTTCAATACTGGCTGGATCTTGGGGGTCAAAATGTACAGTACCTAAATTTCCATCCAACTCACTCAGTGCCAACTGGGCCACTTTCAACTCTTTTTGTAGCTTGTCTAAACCGGTAATTTTTAACATGGTTGCAACCTACTGTTTTATTGATAATTTAGAGGTATTGAAGATTATACCTCGGCCTGGAAGATTATTCACACTGGAGTGGTCGATAAAATTTATTCACGACATAAGAAATTTCTAGAACAGTTGGAAGTCCCCTCTGGCAGCAAAGCTGCTATGTTGATGTGATCTGCTCCCCTTAAACGAATGCAGTATGATGTTAGGAACTTCCGCTCTTGGCACAAAAGTGGACCCTGAGGAATGAGTTCTATCCTCGTGGTTCACTAAGTGCAGCAAGTTCTACTCGAACCCTGCTACCCATTTGTCCAACATATCAGCCCATTCCTGCATCATCACTTTACGCTCATCAAGATAAGTCGCATGGTTGTATGTGCGACGAACATTGTTGGTGTCAGCATGAGCAAGTTGGGCCTCAATAGCATCAGGTCGATAGCCCATCTCGTTTAAGCGGGTACTTCCTGTGGTTCTGGTTGCATGTGGGCTATAAGTACCGCTCCAGCCGAGGCTTTTAAGTAGTTGACGCAGAGAGTGTGATGTCATTGGACCTAGCGGATTATCCCTGCCTGGAAAAAGGTGCTGTCGCTGCCCGGTTAATCCCTGTAGCGTTCTGAGCATGTTGACGGCTTGGGAGGGGAGGGGAATAACATGTTCTCTGCGGGCTTTCATCCGCGCTGCCGGAATGGTCCACAGGGCGTTATCAAGATCGAACTCTGTCCATTCAGCTTCGGTGGCTTCTGCAGGACGCGCTAATGTCCACCACATGAGCCACATGCAATAGTTAACCTGGTATGAGCCACGACTGTTATCAAAACAGCTTAATAGCTTCCCGATTTGTTGTGGGTTTAATGCCTGTTTGTGCTGTGTCTTATTCGCCGGAATCGCCTTACGCACTGGCCAGACAGGATCGCTATCTGCTCTGAGCGTCGCCACCGCCAGTTCAAAAACGGATGAAATGGCGCGGCGGGCTTCAGCGGCAACGGTCGGAGCGCCACGCTTAGCCGTTTCCTGAAGAATTTTAAGAATGTGATGTGGAGTGATCTCTCTGACTGGGAGCTTACCGATTGCAGGGAAAACCACTCGTTCGAGCATATCCAGTCGCCGCGTTTTGGTAATTTCGGCCCAGTCTTTCATCTGCAACCACTCTTTAGCGATCAGCTCAAAGGTGTTGGATGCGTCGTTGACCTTGCGGATCTTATCTAACTGGCGAGCCTGTGTCGGGCTAACTCCATCCGCGACCTGCTTTCGCGCTTGCTCGCATTTTTCGCGAGCTTCGGCAAGTTTGACCACCGGGTACTCACCTAGCGCAAACATGCTGGATTTACCGTTGAGTTTAAACCGATAGCGCCATGCCTTTTTGCCATTGGGTTTCACTTCGAGGTAGAGACCGTTGAAATCATTGAGTCGATAGAGTTTTTCTTTCGGTTTGGCAGTACGGCATTGCGTATCAGTGAGCATAACGGGGCCTTGTTTATTTATTATACCGTTATTGTACTCACTTAAAATGAAGATGGAAGAATGTTGTACTCATCCATGTACTCATTTTTGATAGCGTTGTTACGAGATGAGTTGAGACATTATGAAAAGAAAAATCCACGCAAGTGCGTGGATTTTATTGTGTTTTCCAGTCCTCATGCGATTTACTGAGATCGCATGAGACAACAGAAGCGAATTAGACGTTGAACAGGAAGTTCATCACATCGCCATCTTTCACGATGTAGTCTTTACCTTCAGCACGCATTTTACCGGCTTCTTTCGCGCCCTGTTCGCCTTTGTAGGCGATAAAGTCTTCATAAGCGATGGTCTGCGCGCGGATAAAGCCTTTTTCGAAGTCGGTATGGATCTTACCGGCTGCCTGCGGCGCGGTCGCTCCGACCGGGATGGTCCATGCACGAACTTCTTTCACGCCCGCAGTGAAGTAGGTCTGCAGGTTAAGCAGGGCGTAACCGGCGCGGATCACGCGGTTCAGGCCCGGCTCTTCGAGGCCCAGCTCAGCCATGAACTCGTCACGCTCTTCATCGTCCAGCTCGGCGATGTCTGCTTCAACCGCGGCGCAAACAGGCACTACGACGGAGCCTTCCTGTTCGGCGATAGCGCGAACCTGATCGAGGTACGGGTTGTTCTCGAAACCGTCTTCATTGACGTTCGCGATGTACATGGTCGGCTTCAGGGTCAGGAAGCTCAGATAGCGGATCGCGTCTTTCTCTTCTTTAGTCAGATCCAGGGCGCGGAGCATACCGGCGTTTTCCAGCTGCGGCAGGCATTTCTCCAGCACGGCCAGTTCAACTTTCGCGTCTTTATCGCCGCCTTTGGCTTTTTTGGAGACGCGGTGAATCGCGCGTTCGCAGGTATCAAGATCCGACAGCGCCAGCTCGGTGTTGATCACGTCGATATCTTCCGCCGGATTCACTTTCCCCGCGACGTGGATAATATTATCGTTCTCAAAGCAGCGAACCACGTGGCCGATAGCTTCGGTTTCGCGGATGTTGGTCAGAAACTGGTTGCCGAGACCTTCGCCTTTGGACGCGCCTTTCACCAGGCCAGCAATATCCACGAATTCCATTGTGGTCGGCAGGATGCGCTGCGGTTTGACGATTTCCGCCAGCTTGTCCAGACGCGGATCGGGCATCGGTACGACACCGGTGTTCGGCTCAATGGTACAGAACGGGAAGTTGGCCGCTTCAATACCCGCTTTGGTGAGCGCATTGAACAGGGTGGATTTGCCGACGTTGGGCAAACCGACGATACCGCATTTGAATCCCATGATTTAAATCACCTTAATCTTTGGATAATCAATCTGTTATAAGTAACAGATTGCAGAAAATTGAATAGCTTTGCCTATTATACACGGTGCGCGGCAAAAATGCCGCACGACAACGGCTTATTGCGCCTTAAAGGCATGTAAACGGTTGGTCGCTTTAGTCAGACCGTCCTTTAACCAGATTTCCGTGCAACGTGCCGCTTCGTCGACGGCGTCATCAATCAGTTTCTGCTCGTTGGCCGGCGGTTTGCCGAGCACGAAACCGACAACCTTGTTTTTGTCGCCCGGATGGCCAATTCCGACGCGTAAGCGGTGAAAGTTGGGGTTATTACCCAGCTTGCTGATGATATCCTTCAGGCCATTGTGGCCACCATGGCCGCCGCCAAGCTTAAATTTCGCCACGCCCGGCGGCAAATCCAGCTCATCATGGGCGACCAGAATTTCATCCGGATTGATACGATAGAAGGTCGCCATCGCAGCGACTGCTTTACCGCTGAGGTTCATAAAGGTCGTGGGGACCAGCAGGCGAACATCCTCGCCTGCCAGGTTGATACGCGAGGTATAGCCGAAGAATTTGCTCTCTTCGCGCAGCGGCGCACGATGGCGATCCGCCAGTAAATCTACATACCAGGCGCCAGCGTTATGCCGGGTGGCGGCATATTCCGCACCGGGGTTAGCCAGGCCGACAATCAGTTTAATAGTCACGTTTCTATCCTGCATGGGGCATTCTCTGCCGCGTAGTGTACTGTCTGCGGGCGCGCTTGACAAAGTTCTGGCCTGGAGACAACACCAGCATTGATGATTGCTCCCCTAAATCATTAGAATTTGATATTGTTCAGAGAGTTATTTGTAAATTTTTGTCTAATCGCTGTTCACTATTGTGATCGTGTGCGCACTCCTGAGAAAGGGCCTTGTCTATACTACACCTATAAGATTTGGGGATATTCCCAGGCAACCCAAAGTTCCGGAGGTGACACATGAAACGCAAAAACGCTTCGTTACTCGGTAACGTACTCATGGGGTTAGGGTTGGTGGTGATGGTTGTGGGGGTGGGTTACTCCATCTTGAACCAGCTTCCGCAGCTTAACCTGCCACAATTCTTTGCGCATGGCGCAATCTTAAGTATCTTCGTCGGCGCTGTGCTCTGGCTGGCCGGTGCCCGTATTGGCGGTCACGAGCAGGTCAGCGATCGCTACTGGTGGGTGCGCCACTACGATAAACGCTGCCGTCGTAACCAGCATCGCCACAGCTAACCGTAGCATGATTTCCCGCATCGGCCGGTAACGGCCGATGCGTTTTCCTGTGTCTCTCGTAATCTCTTTTTCATTTCCCGCCACATTACGCCCCCATTCCGTCCTGACCTTCGTGCTGCTATGGTTGCCGCCAACAGTGAAAAACAAGCGCGGTTTTTGCTTGACCCTGACGTTACGTCAGGCTGCAGAGTAGCGGACCTGGCCACAGAGAGGAGCAGTCATGTTAATTCAGGTGGGAGAGCTGGCGAAGCGCGCCGGAATGACGGTGCGTACGCTGCATCATTATGAACAGACGGGGCTGTTAACGCCTTCGGCCAGAAGCGAGGCGGGCTATCGGCTCTATAACCTGTCCGCGGTTCAGCGCCTGCATATGATAAAGGCGCTGGCGCAGGCCGGGCTGACGCTCGCCACCATCAAGGACTATCTCGATCGGCAAACGCTGTCGCTACCCGAGCTGCTGACGCAGCAGATAGAGACGCTCAACGCCCAATTGCGCGATGTCGGCAGGCTGCGCGACCGGCTGTTGGTGCTGCGCGAGGCGCTGGCGGGCGGCAATGAACCCGATCTGGAGTCCTGGCTACAGACGCTGGAGTTAATGAAAATGTACGATCGTTGGTTTAGTCAACAGGAGTTAGCCGCGCTGCCGTTTGCGGCACAGGATGAACAGCGCGCGCAGGCGTGGCGCGAGCTAACAGAGGAGGTGCAGACGCTGATGGCGAGCGGCTGCCCGACGGACAGTCCGCAGGCGATGAGTCTGGCGACGCGCTGGATGGAGCGCCTGGAGCAGGATACGGCAGGGCGCCCGGAGTTTCTGACCCGCCTGAACGAGATGCATGCCGCCGAGCCGCAAATGGTTGAACAGACCGGCGTCACCCCGGCCATCATCGCCTTTATCACCGAGGCCTTTGCCGAAAGCAAACTGGCCATCTGGGCTCGTTACCTCGACGACGAGGAGATGGCGTTCACCCGCCGGCACTATTTCGACCGGCTACAGGAGTGGCCTGCGCTGGTGGCGAAGCTGCATCAGGCGTGCCGGGAGGGCGTAGCGCCGGACTCGGCGTCGGGTCAGGCGCTGGCCCGGGCGTGGCTTGAACTGTTTCAGTCCTACGCCGGTACCCGGCCGCAGACGTTGCAGAAGTTTCGTCGGGCAATGGAGCAGGAGCCGCATTTGATGAAGGGCACCTGGATGACGCCGGCGGTGCTGAGCTGGCTGCAGCAGGCGACCGGAGCCTTGATGCGGCAGGCGCAGGGGCCTGCCGCCGGGTGATCACAGGTCAGCCAGCGCGGCCTGACGATCGGGGTAGAAGCTCAGGCGTCCGGGCAGCGGCTTAACGCCGGCGCGCGCTAACGTGCGCAGCGGCTGAAACTCGAGGTTAGATACGCGCAATTCACAGCCTTCCGGTAGCTTGTTCACAAAGCGCTGGAAGGCATCCAGACCACCGGCGTCGAGAACCGGCACCGCGTCCCATTTCAGCACCACGATGCGCTTGCCAGCGATCCGGGTCTCCAGGTCGTTGAACAAGCCTTCGGCGGCGGCAAAGAACAGCGGTCCAATCACCCGCAGCACCAGCACATCGTCTGGCACTTCGACGTTGACCGGCGCCAGATGGGTCATGCGTGCGATACGGCGCATAAACAACAGCGAGGCCAGCACGATCCCGACGCTGATAGCAATCACCATATCAAACAGCACCGTCAGCGACATGCACATCAGCATCACCACGATGTCGTCTTTCGGCGCATGGCGCAGCAGGTTAATCACTTTATGTGCCTCGCTCATATTCCATGCGACCATCAGCAGCAGGGCGGCCATCGCCGACAGCGGCAGCCAGGAGAGCAGCGGGGCGAGGATCAGTAGCGCGAGGATCACCA
This sequence comes from Klebsiella sp. 10982, assembly GCF_048589245.1. NCBI lineage: Bacteria > Pseudomonadati > Pseudomonadota > Gammaproteobacteria > Enterobacterales > Enterobacteriaceae > Klebsiella > Klebsiella sp. 10982. Next base: position 281,494 of record NZ_JBMAXV010000002.1, on the reverse strand, counting down.
GCAGGGCGTGGATCACGGCGGCAACCGGCGATGTGGCGCCGGCGCGGACGTTCGCCGCCGAGCGGGCAATCGCCGCGGTGGCAGTGATCCCGCCGAAGAATGGCGCGACAATGTTGCCCAGCCCCTGGCCAATCAGCTCGCTATTGGCTTTATGCTTGGTACCGGTCATGCCATCGAGCACCACCGCGCACAGCAGAGACTCAATGGCGCCGAGCATCGCCATGGAGAAGGCGGCAGGCAGCAGAGCCTGCAGCGAGGCCCAGCTCAGGGTAAAGTTTGAACCCGGCATATCCCAGGGCAGCACCAGCTGCGGCAAAAGTTGCGGAATACCGTTGCCCTGAGTGCCGTCCGCCAGCTGATAGTGGAACTGTGAGCCAATTGTGGCGACATCGCCACCGAGCAAATTGACGACCAGCATCACCGCACAACCGGCGAGTAATGCCGGAAGATGGCCCGGCAGGCGAATACCCAGCCGCGGCCAGAGGATCAGGGTGCCAAGAGTAACGATACCGATGGCAGCATCCCCGAGGTTAATGGTCGGCAGGGCCATCGCCAGCGCCGCCACTTTCTGCAGGTAATGCTCCGGCACATGGGGCATCTGCAGGCCGAGGAAGTCTTTAATCTGCATGGTACCAATGGTGATACCGATCCCGGAGGTGAAGCCGAGGGTAACCGACAGCGGGATATATTCGATCAGGCGGCCAAAGCGCGCCAGGCCGAAGAGAATCAAAAATATCCCCGACATCAGCGTCGCCACCAGCAGCCCCGCCAGGCCAAACTGTTGGGAAACCGGATAAAGGATCACCACAAAGGCGGCGGTTGGGCCGGAAACGCTAAAGCGCGACCCACCGGTTAAAGCGATCACAATCCCTGCCACCGCGGAGGTATAGAGGCCGTACTGCGGCGGCACACCGCTGCCAATCGCCAGTGCCATCGCCAGCGGAATCGCGATGATCCCGACGGTGATCCCGGCGATCAGGTCGCGGGTAAAGCGGGCGGTACTGTATTTTTCTTTCCAACAAGCGTCGATGAGGGCGCGGAAAGGCATCACATGTGAGGAAAATAATCTGTTCACAATAATGTTTCATCCATGAGCGCATCATCTGTCAACTAAATGGCAGGTGAAGGAGGCATTGATCATACAAATAAAGCGCGGAGACAAAAAAACCCGCCGCAGCGGGTTTTTGTGCTGGGCTCGATTAATGTTCGAACATAGCAGAGATAGATTCTTCATTGCTGATACGGCGAATAGCTTCAGCCAGCATACCGGAGAGCGTCAGAGTACGCACTTTATCCAGCGCTTTGATTTCTGGTGCCAGCGGAATGGTATCGCAGACGACAAATTCATCAATGACAGAGTTTTTGATGTTCTGGATAGCGTTGCCGGAGAAGATTGGGTGCGTCGCGTAAGCGAATACGCGTTTCGCGCCACGCTCTTTCAGCGCTTCTGCCGCTTTACACAGGGTGCCGCCGGTGTCGATCATATCGTCGACCATTACGCAGTCACGACCGGCAACGTCACCGATGATATGCATCACCTGGGAGACGTTGGCGCGCGGACGGCGTTTGTCGATGATAGCCATATCGGTATCGTTCAGCAGTTTAGCGATAGCGCGAGCACGAACGACGCCGCCGATGTCCGGAGAAACCACTATCGGGTTGTCCAGGTTCAGCTGCAGCATATCTTCCAGCAGGATTGGGCTGCCGAACACGTTATCGACTGGCACATCGAAGAAGCCCTGGATCTGTTCTGCGTGCAGGTCAACGGTCAGCACGCGGTCAACGCCGACGCTGGACAGGAAATCCGCCACCACTTTCGCGGTGATTGGCACACGAGCAGAACGAACACGACGGTCCTGGCGAGCATAACCGAAGTAAGGGATAACGGCGGTGATACGACCTGCCGAAGCACGACGCAGAGCATCAACCATAACAACCAGTTCCATCAGGTTGTCATTGGTGGGAGCACAAGTGGACTGGATGATGAAAATATCACCACCGCGTACGTTTTCATTGATTTGTACGCTGACTTCGCCGTCGCTAAAACGACCTACAGCGGCGTCGCCAAGAGAAGTGTACAGGCGGTTGGCAATACGTTGTGCTAGTTCCGGGGTGGCGTTACCAGCAAAAAGCTTCATATCAGGCACGAGAAGAACCTCAGGCATGCGTCCAGTGGTGGATGAGTGGGCCAATAATGTGCGGGCTGGCGCCATTCGATCCAGTCGGTGTATTTAAAGAGCACGATGCAACGTCTGGAACAGGGTGACGTTGTCACCGTAACTCAATTTCCCCGGTTGACTCGTTATCGTTGCGCCATCACGGCGCAGGATTCAGAGCAGGGCCTGCTTGAGCGGCGAGAGGTTAACTCCACGCGCTACAAAGCCATTTAGCCATGCCGGGGCAGTGTCCAGCACCTGACGGGCAGCGGATTCGGTGTTAAATTCAGCAAACACACAGGCCCCTGTGCCGGTCAGGCGTGACGGCGCATATTCTAACAGCCAGGAAAGCGCTGCATCAACCTCGCGAAAACGTTTTCTTGCGATAAGCTCGCAATCGTTGCTGAATTCACAATTTAATAACGTATTAATTGACCGGCGCGGGGTATTTCGTGGTAGCTCCGGATCGCGAAAAATGACTGGCGTCGGAATACTGACCCCCGGGTGCGCCACCAGGTACCATTTTTCCTCGGGCTCCACCGGCGTCAGAATTTCGCCGACTCCTTCGGCAAAGGCGGCATGACCGCGCACGAAGACCGGCACATCGGCCCCCAGCTGAAGGCCCAGGGTCGCCAGCTCCTCTTCCGAGAGACCGCAGCCCCAGAGATGGTTGAGCGCCACCAGCACGGTGGCGGCATTGGATGAGCCGCCGCCCAGGCCGCCGCCCATCGGCAGGCGCTTGTCGACACTGATATCGGCGCCGCTACCCGCCGGCAGGCGGTCGCTTTCGCTGGCGGCACGCATCAGCAGACGCGCAGCGCGAACGATCAGGTTCTCCTCGTCCGGCACGCCGGCCACCGGCGTCAGCAGGCGCAGTTGACCGTCAGTTCGCGGTTCGATGGTCAAGGTGTCGCCATAGTCGAGAAACTGAAACAGCGTCTGCAGGGTATGGTAGCCATCGGCCCGCTGGCCGGTGATATATAAAAACAGATTCAGTTTTGCAGGAGAGTGCCAGCGGCTCATCATTTCACGATCCAGTTATCCATCTTCAGCTTGATGCGCTGAGCGCCATTGTTCAGCTCGACATTAGACGGCAGGGCTGGCTGGGTATCGCTGGTGTAGCCGCCGTAGGTGACGTGCCAGGTTTTGCCATTTTGCGTGTAGTTAAGTTCACGCATACGGTACTGATCGTCCAGCGAATAGTCGGTGGCGTCGCCCGGCAGGCCGATGATCCACTGGCGCAGGCTGTTCAGCGGGATCGGCATCCCGGTCAGGCGGCCGATCATCTCTTCGGCATCGGTGGCGGTGTAGGTCTGGCCTTTGTTATCGATCAGCTGCACGCTGCCTGGCTGCGCGGTCAGCGACAGCTCGGTGCTGCCCAGCGGGTTGGTCAGCAGCAGGCGATAGCGGTCCTGGCCGGTCTGTTGCCAGAAGAAGCGAGCATAGACTTTTTGCTCATCGGAAAGATAGGCAAACGCCCCGCGAGTCTGGAACTGGTTGAGGCTGCGAACAGCCTGCTGGTGCTGACGCCACTGCGGCGAATCCGGGCTTTTGCCAGGCCCTTGCGGCGTATGAAGAGAACAGGCGGTGAGGACGAGGCTGGCCAGCGGCAGCAAGCGGAACAGTCGATTCATAATGATGACAAATCCTTGATGTCTACAGGGAAAAACGGCGGCAGGGGAACAGCGGGCCGATTTGTGTAGCAGGTTACATTTATAACCCTTAATGCTAGCGTCGCCGGGCGATAGCGTCTACGTTCAAGTTGTCTGAAATCAAAAAATTAACGTTAATGGCGGTCTTGCTTTGGCTATTACTCCAAAAGGGGAGCCTCTCTTTTATTGATTACGCGCATCCTGTATGATGCACTCAGACTAACCTTAGCAACGCTGGTACTACTCCCTCACAATGACCCTTTTAGCTCTTGGCATCAATCACAAAACAGCGCCGGTCGACCTGCGAGAACGTGTGACGTTTTCGCCGGAAACGCTCGATCAGGCGCTGGAGAGCTTGCTGGCTCAGCCGATGGTGCAGGGTGGGGTAGTGCTGTCGACCTGCAACCGCACGGAACTCTATCTCAGCGTCGAAGAGCAGGACAATCTGCAGGAAGCGCTGATCCGCTGGCTGTGCAACTATCACGGCCTCAACGAAGAAGACCTGCGTAAGAGCCTCTACTGGCACCAGGATAATGACGCCGTCAGCCATCTGATGCGCGTCGCCAGCGGCCTCGATTCGCTGGTGCTGGGCGAGCCGCAGATCCTCGGCCAGGTGAAAAAAGCGTTTGCTGATTCCAGCCGCGGTCATCTGAACGTCAGCGAACTGGAGCGGATGTTCCAGAAGTCGTTCTCGGTGGCAAAGCGTGTGCGTACCGAAACCGATATCGGCGCCAGCGCCGTTTCCGTCGCGTTCGCCGCCTGTACCCTGGCGCGGCAAATCTTTGAATCGCTCTCCAGCGTCACCGTGTTACTGGTCGGCGCCGGTGAAACCATCGAACTGGTGGCGCGCCATCTTCGCGAACATCACGTGCGCAAAATGGTGATTGCCAACCGCACCCGCGAACGCGCCCAGGCGCTGGCGGACGAAGTGGGCGCCGAGGTGATTGCCCTCAGTGATATCGACGAACGGCTGAAAGAGGCCGACATTATTATCAGCTCCACCGCCAGTCCGCTGCCGATTATCGGCAAAGGTATGGTGGAGCGCGCGCTTAAGGCGCGGCGTAACCAGCCGATGCTGCTGGTGGATATCGCCGTCCCGCGCGATGTCGAACCGGAGGTCGGCAAGCTGGCCAACGCCTACCTCTACAGCGTCGACGATCTGCAAAACATCATTCAGCATAACCTGGCGCAGCGTAAAGCCGCGGCGGTGCAGGCGGAATCGATCGTCGAGCAGGAGACCAGCGAATTTATGGCCTGGCTGCGCGCGCAGAGCGCCAGCGAGACGATTCGCGAATACCGTTCTCAGTCTGAGCAGGTCCGTGAGGAGCTGACCGCGAAGGCGCTGGCCGCGCTGGAGCAGGGCGGTGATGCCCAGGAAATTATGCAGGATCTGGCCCGCAAGCTGACCAACCGCCTGATCCACGCGCCAACCAAATCTCTTCAGCAGGCCGCCCGTGACGGGGACGACGAACGCCTGCATATTCTGCGCAACAGCCTCGGGCTGGAATAGCGCACCTTTCTCTTATTTTCAGGACAGGGTGAATTCACGCCTATGAAGTCTTCTATTGTTGCCAAACTGGAAGCGTTGTACGAGCGCCATGAAGAAGTGCAGGCGCTGCTCGGCGATGCCGCGACGATTGCCGATCAGGATAAATTCCGCGCGCTGTCGCGGGAATATGCTCAACTGAGCGATGTGGCGCGCTGCTATACCGACTGGCGTCAGGTGCAGGAGGATATCGAAACTGCGCAGATGATGCTCGACGATCCGGAGATGCGCGAAATGGCGCAGGAAGAGCTGCGTGACGCCAAAGAAAAAGGCGACCAGCTGGAGCAACAGCTGCAGGTACTGCTGCTGCCGAAAGATCCCGATGACGAGCGTAACGCTTTCGTGGAAGTGCGCGCCGGAACCGGCGGCGACGAAGCGGCGCTGTTTGCCGGCGATCTGTTCCGCATGTACAGCCGCTACGCCGAATCGCGCCGCTGGCAGGTGGAGATCCTCAGCGCCAACGAAGGTGAACACGGCGGATTCAAAGAGGTGATCGCCAAATTCAGCGGCGACGGCGTTTACGGTCGGCTGAAATTTGAATCCGGCGGCCATCGCGTGCAGCGTGTGCCGGCCACCGAATCGCAGGGGCGTATTCATACCTCCGCCTGCACCGTGGCGGTGATGCCGGAGCTGCCGGAAGCCGAAATGCCGGACATTAACCCGGCGGATCTGCGCATCGATACTTTCCGCTCCTCCGGCGCGGGCGGTCAGCACGTCAACACCACCGACTCAGCTATCCGTATTACTCACCTGCCGACCGGCATCGTGGTGGAGTGTCAGGACGAACGTTCCCAGCATAAAAACAAAGCCAAGGCGTTGTCAGTGCTGGGGGCGCGTATCCGCGCCGCCGAAGTGGCCAAGCGTCAGCAGGCGGAAGCCTCCACGCGCCGTAACCTGCTGGGCAGCGGCGATCGTAGCGACCGTAACCGCACTTACAATTTCCCACAGGGGCGCGTGACCGACCACCGCATCAACCTGACGCTTTATCGTCTGGATGAAACCATGGAAGGCAAACTCGATATGCTGATTGAGCCAATTGTTCAGGAATATCAGGCCGATCAGCTGGCGGCGCTGTCCGAGCAGGAATGATGACCTTTCAGGCCTGGCTGCAGCAGGCGATCGCCCGGCTGCGTGAAAGCGACAGCCCGCGACGCGATGCCGAGATCCTGCTGGGACATGTTACCGGCCGGGCGCGCACCTGGATTTTGGCCTTCGGCGAAACGACGCTGTCCGCTGACGAGGCGACGACGCTGGAGGCGCTCCTGCAGCGACGTCAGCGCGGAGAACCCATTGCCCACCTGGTTGGGCAGCGTGAGTTCTGGTCGCTGCCGCTGTTCGTCTCCCCGGCGACGCTGATCCCCCGACCGGATACCGAGTGTCTGGTGGAGCAGGCGCTGGCGCGACTGCCTGCCGTGCCGTGCCGTATTCTCGACCTCGGCACCGGGACCGGCGCCATTGCTCTGGCGCTGGCCAGCGAGCGTCCGGATTGCGAGGTCACCGCGGTGGATGTGATGCCGGACGCCGTGGCGCTGGCATTGCGCAATGCCGCTCATCTGGACATCGCTAACGTGACGATACGGCAAAGCGACTGGTTTAGCGCACTGCCCGGGCAGCGCTTCGCCATGATTGTCAGTAATCCGCCCTACATCGATGCCGCCGATCCGCATCTTGCCGAGGGCGATGTGCGCTTTGAGCCGCGGACGGCGCTGGTCGCCGCCGATCATGGGCTTGCCGATCTGGCGCAGATTATCCGCGAGGGGCGACAGTATCTGCTGCCCGGCGGCACTATGCTGCTGGAGCATGGCTGGACCCAGGGCGAAGCGGTGCGCACCCTGTTCCGCGAGGCGGGTTATCTTGATGTCGCGACCTGCCGCGACTATGGCGACAATGAACGTTTGACTCTTGGGCATTTACCGGACATGGGCATGGAGAAGATTGGCGGATGAACTTATTCACGGCTGTCCTCTACCTGCACATCGCCAGCGTGGCGGTGTCGGTAGGATTGTTCGTTTTACGTTACTGGTGGATGTATCACCAGAGCCCGCTGCTGAACCAGCGGTGGGTGCGAATTGCGCCGCACTGCAGCGATACGCTGCTGTTTCTCAGCGGTGCGGGTTTAATGGCGATAACGCACTACCTGCCGTTCACCGAAGACGGCGCATGGCTGACTGAAAAGCTGTTTGGCGTTATCATTTACATCGCATTAGGTTTTATCGCGCTGGGCCGCCGTCGTCCGCGCAGCCAGCAGAGCCGTTTTATCGCGTTCCTGCTGGCGCTGGTGGTGTTGTTTATTATCATTCAACTCGCCATCACAAGAATACCGATACTGGGGTAGGTCATGGGGTCATTAGCGGATTTCGAATTTAACAAAGCGCCATTATGTGATGGCATGGTCCTCATTTCTGTACAGGTCCGCGACGATTTTCCGACGCATTTTGTTGAGGAAGAGCTGCAGCGGCTGCTGCGCCTGGCGCAGGAGGAGATTGCGCCTTCGTGGGACCAGGAGCGCCAGATAGAACGCCTGCTGGAGTTGTTTTACGAGGAGTGGGGCTTTGGCGCCTCGCAGGGCGTGTATCGTCTTTCCGACGCATTGTGGCTGGATAAAGTGCTGGTCACCCGCCAGGGCAGTGCGGTGTCGTTAGGCGCGATCCTGCTGTGGATTGCCCAGCGTCTGGCGCTGCCGGTGGTGCCAGTGATCTTCCCGACCCAGATGCTGCTGCGCGCGGATCCGGAAACCAGCGAGGAGATGTGGCTGATTAATCCGTTCAACGGCGAGACCCTCGACGAGCATACCCTGGAGGTCTGGCTGAAAGGCAACATCGGCCCGGTGGCAGAACTGTTTAATGAAGACCTCGACGAAGCGGATAATGCCGAGGTGATCCGCAAACTACTGGATACCCTGAAGTCGGCGCTGATGGAAGAGCGACAGATGGAGCTGGCCCTGCGCGCCAGCGAGGCGCTGCTGCAGTTTAACCCGGAAGATCCGTACGAGATCCGCGACCGTGGGCTGATTTACGCCCAGCTGGATTGCGATCACGTTGCGCTGCTGGATCTGAGCTATTTCGTTGAGCAGTGCCCGGAGGATCCGATCAGTGAGATGATCCGCGCGCAGATCAACACGATTTCGCACAAACAAATTACATTGCATTAGTCTGGAACCATTCCGGTTACACCCTGATAAGGCGAACTTATGAAACAAAAAGTGGTTAGCATTGGTGATATCAACGTAGCAAACGACCTGCCGTTCGTGCTGTTCGGCGGGATGAATGTGCTGGAGTCACGCGATCTGGCGATGCGCATCTGCGAACATTACGTCACCGTTACGCAGAAGCTCGGCATCCCCTACGTCTTCAAAGCCTCCTTTGATAAAGCCAACCGTTCCTCCATCCACTCCTATCGTGGGCCGGGTCTGGAAGAAGGGATGAAGATTTTCCAGGAGCTGAAGCAGACCTTTGGCGTGAAAATCATCACCGACGTTCATGAAGCCAGCCAGGCGCAGCCGGTGGCTGACGTGGTGGACGTGATCCAGCTTCCGGCCTTCCTCGCGCGCCAGACTGACCTGGTGGAAGCGATGGCCAAAACCGGGGCGGTGATCAACGTCAAGAAGCCGCAGTTCGTCAGCCCGGGTCAGATGGGCAATATCGTCGATAAGTTTATCGAAGGGGGCAACGACAAAGTCATTCTGTGCGACCGCGGCGCTAACTTCGGTTACGACAATCTGGTCGTGGATATGCTTGGCTTCGGCGTGATGAAGAAAGCCTCCAACAACTCGCCGGTCATTTTCGACGTCACCCACGCGCTGCAGTGCCGCGATCCGTTTGGCGCGGCTTCTGGCGGTCGTCGTGCCCAGGTGAGCGAACTCGCTCGCGCCGGTATGGCGGTGGGTATCGCCGGTCTGTTTATCGAAGCGCATCCGGATCCGGACCACGCGAAATGCGACGGCCCGTCCGCGCTGCCGCTGGATAAACTGGAGCCGTTCCTCAAGCAGATGAAAGCGATTGACGATCTGGTGAAAAGCTTCGACGAGCTGGATACCAGCAAGTAAGCCTGACTGCATCAGTAAAAAAGCCTGCCGGCGTAAAAACCGGCAGGCTTTTTTTTCGCCCGGGTTCTGCCGGGCGGAGAAAGGTTATCAGGCGAAAATGGTCATCAGGTAGGCGGCGAACAGCGCCAGGTGGGCCGCGCCGTTCAGCACATTGGTGCGCCCGGTGGAAAAGGAGATATGGCAGAGCACCAGCGAGGCGACCATCACCACCATCTCCGGCGCGCCAAGGCCAAAGCGCAGCTCATTGCCGGTCAGGAAGGCGATGAGGGTGACCACCGGGACCGTCAGCGAGATGGTGGCCAGCACGGAGCCGAAGAACAGGTTCATCGCCCGCTGCACCTGATTATTGAGCACCGCTTTCAGGGCGCCAAGACCTTCCGGCGACAGGATCAGCAGAGCCACCAGGAAGCCGGTAAAGGCCACCGGGGCATTCATGCTGGTCAACAGCGTTTCCAGCGGGTTAGCGTTCATTTTGGTAACCGCGATCACCGCTACCAGGTGCACCAGCAGCCAGGCGGTATGCCACCCGCTGCTGTGGGCGGAGGGTTTACCGTGGTGCGGGTCGTCATCGTCGCCGTCGTCCTCATGCTCATAAACAAACAGACTCTGATGGGTTTTGGTCTGAATCAGCAGGAAAACGCCGTACATGGCCGCCGAGATCACCGCCACCAGCAGCGATTGCCCGGTGCTGAAGTTTGCGCCCGGCAGCGCCATCGGAAACACCAGCACGATAATTGCCAGCGGAAACAGGGCGATAAGATACTGCTTAATGCCGAACAGATTCATATATTGGGTGGCGAATTTACGCCCGCCCAGCAGCAGGGAGAAACCGACCAGACCGCCGGTGACGATCATTATGATGGAGTAGAGGGTATCACGCATCAGGGTCGGGGCGGCGTCGCCGGTGGCCATTAAGGCGGAGATCAGACTGACCTCAAGGATAACCACCGACAGGCTTAAAATCAGGGAGCCGTAGGGTTCGCCCAGGCGATGGGCGAGGACGTCGGCGTGGCGGACTACGCTGAAGGCGCTGCTTAAAATACCCACCAGCGCGAGGATATTAATCGCGATAACCACTGGCAGTGACTGGCTGCTTCCCCAGAAAAACAGCACCGCCAGCGCCAGCACCGGAAAGACGAGGGAGGACTCCTTATGGCGGGTTTTTACCGCCTCATGTGCATGGGTCATGAACCATCTCCATTTATGCAGGTGTTATAATTATAAAAACGTAGGGCGGTAAAGTAACAGATTTTGCTAAATTGACGCTGTATTTTTACTTAAGTTTACGGGTATCGAGAGATATCTTGATTAGTTTATTATAATTTGCGCTTAATTTTATTTAATACTTACTATTCAGATAATTACTAAAATCGTTTTATCACTTAGCATCGCCTTGATAGCCAGCCGTCCGCGTACCAAACTGAGATTTTATGCTCAAACAGGAGATCATTATGCCCTATCACAGTAAACGAGAGCTCCCCGACAGCGTTCAGCACGTTCTGCCTGCCCATGCGCAGGAAATTTACAAAGAAGCGTTTAACAGTGCCTGGGATCAATATAAAGATAAAGACGAGCGGCGCGATGACGCCAGCCGCGAAGAGACGGCGCACAAAGTCGCCTGGGCGGCGGTGAAGAACAGCTATGAGAAAGGCGATGATGATAAGTGGCATAAGAAAAAATAATCGCTGACGCCGCATTTTCGCTTGCCAGCGCCCCGCTGATTGCTTATTGAAAGATAAAGCTGGATAATATTTCAGCAATATTGACGGATGCATGAGACGAACGCAGGGAAGCGGGCAGTGGCGGAGGTAGTAAACAGTGTTAACTCGTGATTTCTTAATGAATGCGGATTGTAAGACAGCGTTTGGCGCTATTGAGGAATCGCTACTCTGGTCGGCAGAACAACGTGCAGCCTCGCTGGCGGCGACGCTGGCCTGCCGCCCGGATGATGGCTCAGTATGGATCTTTGGCTACGGTTCGCTTATCTGGAACCCGGCGCTCAATTATCGCGAGTCCTGCACCGGCACGCTGCCGGGCTGGCACCGCGCGTTTTGCCTGCGGTTGACCGCCGGGCGCGGTAGTGCCTGCCAGCCGGGACGCATGCTGGCTCTCAAAGAGGGCGGCCGAACCACCGGCGTCGCCTATCGTCTGCCTGACGACACGCTGGAGGAGGAGCTGACCCTGCTGTGGAAGCGGGAGATGATCACCGGCTGCTATCTGCCCACCTGGTGCAAGCTGGAGCTGGACGACGGACGGACGGTGAATGCCCTGGTGTTTATTATGGATCCGCGCCATCCACTGTTTGAACCGGATACCAGTGCCCAGGTTATCGCCCCGCTGATCGCCCGGGCCAGCGGGCCGCTCGGCACCAACGCCCAGTATCTGTTTTCGCTTGAGCAGGCGCTGCGCAAGCTGGGCATGCACGATGCCAGTCTCGATGACCTGGTGGCCAGCGTCCGTGCGCTGTTGGGCGAGAGTCCGACGCCGGGCCTGGCCTGAGCGCGCGCAAAAGAAAACGCCCGGCATGACCGGGCGTCCGATTGCTGACCAGTAAGGAAAAAGCGTGGTTTTTCCTTACTGGTGGTTATCAGCCGAAAATCAATAAATTGATTTTCCTTGTTATTTTTCTGGTGCAATCTGCAAGTACAATGATTGCATGAGGTTTGTCATGAATCTCACGCCCGGCATGACCGGGCGTGTGTTCTGGCAGTGACGGTCAGGCCGGCACGTAGCTGATGGAGTGCTCCAGCGACTGGCTGTGACTGTCGATAAGCACGTTCCAGGTGCCGCTGTAGGGCACCGTCAGATAGGCGCTGTCCCGATCCTGCACGCTCAGAATATCCGCATGACTGTCGCCCGGGACCTTCGCGCTCATCAGATGAATATGGCAGCGCTCTGAGCACCGCACCACCAGCGTGTCACCACCAAATAACGTCAAACTTGCTTTAACCATCGCCATTTTATACCCCGTTTCTGTCCCGCTACAGCATCCTGCCCACCCAGTCCTCGCGTGATATTGTTCACACTTTGCTCTGTGCATCACACCAAACGGCGCGGGTCGGGATGCTGATTTTGATCAAAAAAAGGGATAAAGATTAAACAAAAATGACGTTGTTCCTGAAAGCATTCAGCTAACGTTTTTTTTACCTCCGCAGGCGGCGAAACCTGATATTTCCTGCCGTTTGGCGCCCCAGATTCAGAAGGTCAGCACTTTATCTGCCGCCAGGGTCCACTGGGCCAGCTCAACGAGAGTGCCAACCTCCACGCCGTCAACCAGCGGCAGTGCGCTGACCCCGCGGCCGTCCGCGCAGGTTTTACATAGCTTCACGGGAACCTGCTGGGCGGTGAGGATCTCCAGCATCTGCTGCACATTATACCCTTCTGCCGGCTTCTGCCCCCGCAGCCCGGCGGTGACGGCGTCGGACATCAGAAACAGCTTGAGATCGAGGTCGGACTGCTGCTCGCGCAGGGCAATGGCCAGGCGCAGGCTGTTGAACAGGGATTCGCTGCCGTAGGCGGCGCCGTTGGCGATGATCACAATACGTTGCATACAAACTCCTTCTTAAAGGCACGGTTATTGCTTTAAGCAGTATAAAGCGTTAACGCGGAGGAGGGGTATGAATAATACGACTGGTCATGCGCACGATGCGACGGCCTGGCTGCAGCTGGCGCGTCGCCTGCAAAAACAACAGCTTCAGCAGCTTAGCCAACTGGGGGAACTGGCCAGCCAGCTCAGCGCGCTGGTGCATATGCTGCAGTGTGAGCGCGGGGCGTCGAATATCTATCTTTGCTCGGGCGGCTTGCTGTATACAGCGGAGTGTCGGGCGGGAGGGGCGCTGGTTGACGAGCGGCTAGCCCTGTTTTATGCCAGCCTCGAACGGGCGCGCGCGGTAGCCGGCAGCGCGCTGTGCTGGCGTATCGCCAGAGCGGTTGACGAGCTGGCGCAGCTCCCGGCGCTACGCGCGCAGATCGGCCGCCGGCAAATTGCCGCTGAAGCCGCGACGGAGCAGTTCAGCCGCGTCATCCGCCATCTGCTGAACATCGCCCCGCAGCTCAATGACAGCATTGACGATCCGCCGGTGGCTGGTCGGATGGTCGCCCTGTACAGCTTTATGCAGGGAAAAGAGCTGGTGGGCCAGGAGCGCGCGCTGGGAGCATTGGGCTTTACCCGCGGCGAGTTCAGCGACAGCCTGCGCCAGCAGCTGGTGGACCGTATTGACGGTCAGCAGCCCTGCTTCGACAGCTTTCAGGCGCTGGGCAGCCCGGCGACCGTCCAGTTGTTCAGAACCCAGTGCCACGCCGGTCTGGATATTGAACAGCTGCGGCGGATCGCCTGTACCCGCCAGCCGGCTGCCGACGGCGGGGAAACGGCGCTGCGCTGGTTTGGCCTGCAAACCCAACGGCTTGAGCAACTGCGCGAAGTGGAAGAGCAACTGATCGACGATCTGCTGGATGCCACCGACGCGCTGTTAGCAGACGACGCGCCTGGCTGGCAGGCCGGAGAGGAAGACGATAGCGTGACGCCACGGCTCGATAAACAGCTACTGCCGCTGGTGCGCCAGCAGGCCTATGAGCTGCAGCAGCTCTCCAGCCAGCTGGCCTCGCTGAAAGACGCGCTCGAAGAGCGCAAGCTGATCGAAAAAGCGAAAAGTCTGCTGATGACGCACCAGGGAATGCAGGAGGAGCAGGCCTGGCAGACGCTGCGCAAGATGGCCATGGACAAAAATCAGCGCATGGTTGAGATAGCCCGCGCGCTGCTGATGGTGAAGGCGATTTGGCCGCTAACACCAAAGGAGTAGATGCACAATCGATGGGCATTCTTTGCCTGCCGGCGGTGCACTTTTAGGTGAAAAACCGGCCAGCGTTGGGAAAAAGCCCGCCAGCGCGCTATTGCCAAAGCTGGCATCCCGTTTGCATTACTTATTAAGTGAATAAAAGTCCGGGCAACGAACCAATGGCGGTTCGGGTGTCCGTGGATAAAGGCGTCCTGCAGTGCGTATGCACTGTCGGGCGCTTTTTTTTTGCGCATGGTGGAGCGGATATGGGCGACAAATTTTCAATTTCCCGGCGGCGCTTGCTGCAGGCAGGGGCCGCGCTGGGCGGCGCGATGCTGCTGCCGGGCGTGATGCAGGCCGCCTGGGCCGGCGGCTCGGACAAACCGGAGCAAACCCGCGTGCGGGTCGGATTTATTCCGCTGACCGATTGCGCGCCGCTGGCCATCGCCGCGGCGAAGGGGTTTGACCAAAAATATGGCATCACCCTGGTGGCGAGTAAGGAAGCCAGCTGGGCGGCGGTGCGCGACAAGCTGGTGGCCGGCGAGCTCGACGCGGCGCATATTCTCTATGGCCTGCTGTACGGCCTCGAACTGGGGATCGCCAGCAAGCCGCAGGCGATGGCCAATTTGATGACCCTCAACCGCAATGGGCAGGCGATCACCCTCTCCAGCGAGCTGCAGGAGAAAGGGGTGACCGACCTCGGCGGGCTGAAGCGGCTGATCGACCGCAGCGCGCCGGGCAGTTACACCTTCGCCCATACCTTTCCTACCGGCACCCATGCCATGTGGCTTTACTACTGGCTGGCGAGCGCCGGCATCGATCCCTTCAACGATGTGCGCACCGTCGTGGTGCCGCCGCCGCAGATGGTGATGAACATGCGCATCGGCAATATGAGCGGCTTTTGTGTCGGCGAGCCGTGGAACGCGCGCGCCATTAACGACCGCATTGGCTTCACCGCGGCCACTTCCCAGGATATCTGGCCCGAGCATCCGGAAAAGGTGCTGGGCACCCGTCGCGACTGGGTGGAACGCAACCCGAACACCGCCCGCGCGCTGGTGGCGGCCCTGATGGAGGCGCAGCGCTGGATCGCCGCCTCGCCGGAGAATACTCAGGAGACGGCCCGCCTGCTCGCCAGACGTGGCTGGCTCAATACCAAGGAACAGTACCTCACCGGCCGGATGCTGGGGGAGTATGACAACGGCCTTGGCCGCCGCTGGCAGGATGCCCATCCGATGCGCTTCTGGGCCGGGGGCGAGGTGAGTTTCCCGTGGCTGTCGGACGGAATGTGGTTCCTCACCCAGTTCCGCCGCTGGGGACTGCTGAAGCAGGCTCCGGATTACCTCGCGGTGGCGTCGCGCATTAACCGCATCGACGTCTGGCAGGCTGCCGTCCAGGCGGTCGGCGGGATCAGCACCCCGGCAGCCACGATGCGCAGCAGCACACTGATGGACGGTACGGTCTGGAACGGGTCTGACCCGGAAGGCTACGCCCGCCATTTTGCCATTCAACGTAAGGGGGCATGAGATGAAGCAGGCACAACGTAAGCAACCGGTCGTCAGCGTGGAGAACGCGCCTGGCGAAGTGATTATCCTGCCGCCGGTGCAGGTCCGGCGCACCACGCCAACCGTCACGCGTTGGTTGCGTGAGCTCATTCAGCGCCTGCTACCCCCGCTGTTGGGGTTGGGGGTGCTGCTGCTGGCCTGGCAGCTGGCGGCGATGCACAGCAAAGGTTTTCCCACGCCGCTGAGCACGCTGGACTCGGCGCTGACGCTGTTTGCCGATCCGTTCTATCAGGACGGGCCCAATGACATGGGCATCGGCTGGAACGTGCTGGCCTCCCTGCAGCGCGTGGCGGTGGGCTTCGGCCTGGCGGCGCTGGCGGGCATTCCGCTGGGGTTTTTGATCGGCCGTTCGCTGTTCTTCGCCCGCATGTTTAATCCGCTGATTGCCCTGCTGCGCCCGGTCAGCCCGCTGGCCTGGCTGCCGATTGGCCTGCTGCTGTTCCAGAAGGCGGAGCCGGCCTCCAGCTGGACCATTTTTATCTGCTCCATCTGGCCGATGGTGATCAACACCGCGGAAGGCGTGCGGCGGATCCCGCAGGACTATCTCAACGTCGCCCGCGTCCTCCAGCTCTCGGAGTGGACGGTGATGCGCAAAATTCTCTTTCCGGCGGTGCTGCCGGCGGTGCTCACCGGCGTGCGTCTCTCCATCGGCATCGCCTGGCTGGTGATCGTGGCGGCGGAAATGCTCACCGGCGGGCTGGGGATCGGCTTCTGGATCTGGAACGAGTGGAACAACCTCAATGTGGAAAACATCATCATCGCCATCGTCATTATCGGCGTCGTCGGCCTGCTGCTGGAGCAGGGTCTGATGCTGCTCGCCCGCCGCTTTAGCTGGCAGGACAAATAAGGAGCCAACATGAAACCATTAATTCAGGTACAGGCCGTCAGCCAGCGCTTTAACACCGCCAGCGGCGAGTTCCTGGCGCTGCAGAATGTCTCCTTCGATATCGTCGAAGGGGAGACCATCAGTCTGATCGGCCACTCGGGCTGCGGAAAATCGACCCTGCTGAATCTGATCGCCGGGATCACGACGCCCACCGAGGGCGGACTGCTGTGTGATAACCGGGAAATCGCCGGGCCCGGGCCGGAGCGGGCGGTGGTTTTCCAGAACCACTCGCTGCTGCCGTGGCTGAGCTGTTTCGATAATGTGGCGCTGGCGGTGGATCAGGTGTTCCGTCGCACCATGAGCAAGAGTGAGCGCCGGGAGTGGATCGAACACAACCTGGCGCGCGTACAGATGGGTCATGCGCTGCACAAACGTCCCGGGGAGATCTCCGGCGGCATGAAGCAGCGGGTGGGTATCGCCCGGGCGCTGGCGATGAAGCCGAAAGTGTTGCTGCTTGATGAGCCCTTCGGCGCCCTGGACGCGCTGACCCGCGCCCACCTCCAGGACACGGTGATGCATATCCAGCAGGAGCTCAATACCACCATCGTCATGATCACCCACGACGTTGATGAAGCGGTGCTGCTCTCGGATCGGGTGCTGATGATGACCAACGGTCCGGCGGCGACGGTGGGCGAGATCCTCGCGGTCGATCTGCCGCGTCCGCGCCACCGCGTTCAGCTGGCGGACGACAGCCGGTATCACCATCTGCGCCAGCAGATCCTCCATTTCCTGTATGAAAAACAGCCGAAAGCGGCGTAAGGAGGCGGTCATGACGCGGCGACTGGTGGTGATCGGTAACGGCATGGCGGCCACCCGGCTGGTGCAGCGGCTGGTTGAGCGCGACCCCGCGCGGTTTGCCATTACCGTCGTCGGCGACGAGCCGCACCCGGCCTATAACCGCATTCAGCTCTCGCCGCTGCTGGCAGGTGAAAAAACGGCGGCGCAGATCCCGTTGCTGCCGGCGGAGTGGTACACCCGGCACGGGGTGTGCCTGCGGTCTGGCGAGGCGGTCGATGAAGTCGATATTCAGCAACGGCGGCTGCGCATCGCGGAAACCTGGCTGCCGTGGGATGAGCTGGTGTTCGCCACCGGTTCGCGGCCCTTTATCCCGCCGCTGCCGGGCATTGATCGTCCGCAGGTTATGCCCTTCCGCACCCTGGCGGACGTGGAACGTATTCTGGCGATACCCGGCCCGGCGGTGGTGATTGGCGGCGGAGTACTCGGTGTGGAAGCGGCGGCGGCGCTGCGTCGCCATGGCGGGGAGGTCACTCTTCTGCATCGCGGCAGCGGATTAATGGCGCCGCTGACCGACGCTTTTGCCGCCGATGAGCTCAGGCAGCAACTTGAAGCGCGCGGCATCCGCTGCGTGCTGGAATGCCGGATCGCCGCCATCGAAGAGGATGGCGTGCGGCTGGCGGACGGGCGCGCTTTCCGTGCCGCCAGAGTGGTGCTGGCCACCGGCGTGCAGCCTAACAGCCGTCTGGCGGCGCAGAGCGGCGTGCTGTGTCAGCGGGGGATCGTGGTTGACCGCCAGATGGCCGCCTCGCTGCCGGGGATCAGCGCCGTCGGGGAATGTTGCGAAATTGACGGCCAGACCTGGGGGCTGGTGGCTCCCTGCCTGCGCCAGGCCGAGGTGCTGGCGGATCGCCTGTGCGGCGCCCCCGGCGAGGGCTTTGTCTGGCAGGACGCCGGGACCCGCCTGAAGGTTACCGGCATTGAACTCTTTAGCGCTGGCGAGCAGCAGGCCGGCGAACAGGATGACATTTATACCAGCTGGGACCCCATCGACCGCCACTATCGCCGCCTGCTGCTGCGCGATGGCCGCCTGCGCGGCGTGCTGCTGATGGGCGACTGCACCGCCGCCGCCGCGCTCACCGCGCGCCTGGAAAGCGACGAGCCCGCCACCGCGGACTGGCTTTTTGACCCCTCTTCAACGCAGCCGCAGGCTGCAGGAATGATGACAATGACGAAACCTGTATTAGTGCTGGTGGGACATGGCATGGTCGGCCACCATTTTCTCGAACAATGCGTGAGCCGCAATCTGCATCAGCAATATCGAATCGTGGTGTTTGGCGAAGAGCGTTACCCCGCCTACGACCGGGTACATCTTTCCGAATATTTCGCCGGGCGCAGCGCTCAATCGCTGTCGCTGGTGGCCGATGATTTCTTTCACCAGCACGGCATCGAACTCCGCCTCGGCGAGGCGGTGGCGACGATCGACCGCGACGCGCGGCTGGTGCGAGATGCCGAGGGACATGAAACCCACTGGGATAAACTGGTGCTGGCGACCGGCTCCTATCCCTTTGTTCCGCCGATCCCTGGCAACGATCTCGACGGGTGCTTTGTCTACCGCACTCTTGACGATCTCGACCGTATCGCCGCCCATGCCGCCGCGGCGAAGACCGGAGTGGTTATCGGCGGCGGCCTGCTCGGGCTGGAGGCGGCTAACGCCCTGAAACAGCTGGGGCTGGACACGCACGTAGTGGAGTTTGCCCCGAACCTGATGGCCGTCCAGCTGGATAACGGCGGGGCGGCGATGCTGCGGGAGAAGATCGTCGCCCTCGGCGTGGGGGTGCATACCAGCAAAGCGACCACCGCCATCGTGCGCGAGGCCGACGGCCTGCGGCTGAACTTTGCCGACGGCGGCGCGCTGCGGACCGACATGGTGGTCTTCTCGGCGGGGATCCGTCCGCAGGACGCGCTGGCCCGCGGTTGCATGCTGCAGGTGGGCGAACGCGGGGGCATTCACATCGACGGCCAGTGCCGCACCTCTGACCCGGACGTGCTGGCGATAGGCGAATGCGCCCTGTGGGACAATAAAATTTACGGTCTGGTGGCGCCGGGCTATCAGATGGCGCGTATCGCCGCGGCCACCCTCGCGGGAGAAGACGCCTGCTTTAGCGGCGCCGACATGAGTACCAAACTGAAGCTGCTGGGGGTGGACGTCGCCTCATTTGGCGATGCGCAGGGGCGCACGCCGGGCTGCCAGAGCTATCAATGGACCGACGGTCCGCAGCAGGTGTACAAAAAAATCGTCGTCAGTCAGGACGGCAAAACCCTGCTTGGCGGCGTGCTGGTGGGGGAGGCCAGCGACTATGCCACGCTGCTGCAGATGATGCTGAACGGCATGGCGCTGCCGCCGCGTCCGGAGAGCCTGATCCTGCCCGCGCTGGAGGGCGCCGCGCCGAAGGCGCTCGGCGTCGCGGCGCTGCCGGACAGCGCGCCGATCTGCTCCTGCCATAACGTCAGCAAAGGCGATATCTGCCAGGCGGTGAACAATGGGGCGGGGGATATGTCGGCGATAAAAAGCTGCACCAGAGCGGCTACCGGCTGCGGCGGCTGCAGCGCGCTGGTGAAACAGGTGATGGAGTACCAGCTGGCGGAGCAGGGCGTCGAAGTGAAAAAAGACGTCTGCGAGCATTTCCCGTGGTCGCGCCAGGAGATCTACCACCTGGTACGGGTCAATCATATCCATACCTTCGAGCAATTGATTAGCCGCTACGGCCAGGGACACGGCTGTGATGTCTGCAAACCGCTGGTGGCCTCGGTGCTGGCCTCCTGCTGGAACGAGTACCTGCTGAAGCCGGCGCACCTGCCGCTGCAGGATACCAACGACCGCTATTTCGCCAATATCCAGAAGGACGGAACCTATTCGGTGGTGCCGCGGATGGCGGCAGGGGAAGTGACGCCGGACGGGCTGATCGCTATCGGGCAGATCGCCAAACGTTACCAGCTCTACAGCAAAGTGACCGGCGGCCAGCGTATCGATCTGTTTGGCGCGCGGCTGGAACAGCTGCCGGCTATCTGGCGCGAGCTGGCCGACGCCGGGTTTGAAACCGGCCACGCCTACGGCAAGTCGCTGCGCACGGTGAAATCCTGCGTCGGCTCAACCTGGTGTCGCTACGGCGTGCAGGACTCCACCGGGCTCGCCGTGCGGCTCGAGCATCGCTATAAAGGGCTGCGCGCCCCGCACAAAATCAAGATGGCGGTCTCCGGCTGCACCCGCGAATGCGCCGAAGCCCAGGGGAAAGATATCGGGGTGATTGCCACCGATAAAGGCTGGAATCTGTACGTCTGCGGCAACGGCGGGATGAAACCGCGTCACGCCGACCTGTTTGCCAGCGATCTCGACGAAGCGACGCTGATCCGCAGCATCGATCGTCTGCTGATGTTCTATATCCGTACCGCCGATCGCCTGCAGCGGACCAGCACCTGGATGGATAACCTGGAGGGCGGCGTCGCCTATCTGCGGCAGGTGGTGCTGGAGGATAGTCTCGGCATTGGCGAGGAGCTGGAGCAGGAGATGGCCCGGATCGTCGACAGCTACCAGTGCGAGTGGCAGACCACCCTCAACGATCCGCAGCGTCTGGCGCTGTTCCGCTCCTTCGTTAATAGCGACCAGCCGGACGAGGCGGTGCAGCGCCACGAGCTGCGTGGTCAGCCGCAGCTGTTACAGACTGAGACGTTGCCCGAGGGCGAACTCCCATCCCGGCCGTGGCAGGCGGTATGCGACCTTGACGCCATCCCGGCGCAGGCGGGGATCGGCGCCCGCTTAGGGGAGCGGCAGATTGCCCTGTTCCGCTTTGGCGATCGGGTCTACGCCCTCGACAACCGCGAGCCGGGCAGCGCGGCCAACGTGCTGTCACGCGGGCTGTTAGGGGACGTCGGCGGCGAGCCGGTGGTGATTTCCCCGCTGTACAAACAGCGGATTCGCCTGCGCGACGGCTGGCCGTGCGACGGCAGTGAACAGGCGGTACGCGCCTGGCCGGTGAAAGTGGAAAACGGCAAAGTGTGGGTGGGCAGCCAGCAGCTGCTGGCCCGAGCGGAGGCCTCCTGATGCAGACCATCCGAACGACCTGCCCCTACTGCGGCGTAGGCTGCGGGGTGCTGGCGAGCGTGGACGACGCGGGGCAGGTGAGCGTGCGCGGCGACGATCAGCACCCGGCCAACCTCGGCCGCCTGTGCGTCAAAGGGGCGGCCCTTGGGGAGACCACGGGCCTGGCGGGGCGGCTGCTGGCGCCGGAGGTGGACGGCCAGCAGGTAGCCTGGTCTCAGGCGCTGGCGGAGACCGCTGCGCGCCTGCAACAGGTTATCGACCAGCACGGCCCGCAGGCGGTGGCCTTTTACGCCTCCGGCCAGCTGTTAACCGAGGATTACTATGCCGCCAACAAGCTGATGAAGGGATTTATCGGCGCGGCGAACATCGACACCAATTCGCGGCTGTGTATGTCGTCGGCGGTGACCGGCTACAAGCGGGCCTTTGGCGCCGATGTGGTGCCCTGTAGCTATGAGGATGTGGAAAACAGCGATCTGGTGGTGCTGGTCGGCTCGAACGCCGCCTGGGCGCATCCGGTGCTGTTCCAGCGGCTGGCGCAGGCGAAGCGGGATAATCCCCGATTGCGGATCGTGGTGATCGACCCCCGGCGCACCGCTACCTGCGAGATCGCCGACCGCCATCTGGCGCTGGCCCCAGGAAGCGACGGCGGGTTGTTTGCGGGGCTGCTTAACGCCCTGGCTGAGGCAGGAGCCTGCGTCGATGGCTTTCGCGACGGCCCGCAGGCGCTGGCCGCCGCCCGCGGCTGGGACGTGGCGAGGGTGGCGGCCTTTTGCGGTCTGCCTGCCGATGAGGTGGCGGGATTCTATCGCGAGTTCATCGCCGCCCCGCGGGCGATCACCCTCTACACCATGGGAATCAATCAATCCGCCAGCGGCAGCGACAAATGTAACGCCATCATCAACGTCCATCTGGCCAGCGGGAAGTATGGCCGCCGCGGATGCGGCCCCTTTTCGCTGACCGGTCAACCCAACGCCATGGGCGGCCGCGAAGTCGGCGGGCTGGCGACGATGCTGGCGGCGCACATGGATTTTGTGCCAGACGATCTGCAGCGGCTGGCCCGCTTCTGGGGGACGGAACGGCTGGCGCAGACCCCCGGGCTGACCGCCGTGGAGCTGTTTGCCGCCATTGGCCGCGGCGAGGTCAAAGCGGTCTGGATCATGGGTACCAACCCGGTGGTGTCGCTCCCTGACAGCCACGCGGTGAGCCAGGCGCTGGCCGCCTGTCCGCTGGTGATCGTCTCGGATGTCGCCGCCCAGACCGATACCGGACGTTTCGCCCACATCCGCTTTCCGGCGCTGGCCTGGGGCGAGAAGAATGGCACGGTCACCAACTCGGAGCGGCGGATCTCCCGTCAGCGCAGCTTTCTGCCGCCGCCGGGGGAGGCGAAAGCGGACTGGTGGATCATCGCCAGAGTGGGCCAGGCTCTGGGGTATCGCGAGGCGTTTGCCTGGCAGCATCCGCATGACGTCTTCCGCGAGCATGCGGCGCTGTCCGGTTTCGAAAACGACGGCCAGCGGGCGTTTGATATCGGCGCGCTGGCGGATCTCAGCCGTGAGGCGTGGGACACCATGCCGCCGGTGCGCTGGCCGGTCAGCCGCAGCGAGGTCGCCTGGGATATCACGCGCGGCTGGCATGGCGATGGCAGGCTGCGGATGGTGCCGGTGACGCCTCAACCGACCCGGGCGACAACCGATGCCTTTTATCCGCTGATCCTCAACAGCGGGCGGATCCGCGATCAGTGGCACACCATGACCCGTACCGGCGCGGTGCCGCGGCTGATGCAGCATATCGCTGAGCCAATGGTGGAGGTGGCGCCGCAGGATGCCGTTCGCTATCAGCTTCCCGCTGACGGGCTGGCGCGGATCTGGTCGCGGCATGGGGTGATGGTGGCGAAAGTGGCGATCAGCGAAGGGCAGCGCCCCGGCTCGCTGTTTGTTCCGATGCACTGGAACAACCAGTTTGCCCGTCAGGGGCGGGTAAATAACCTGCTGGCCGCCGTCACGGACCCGTATTCCGGCCAGCCGGAAAGTAAACAGGCGGCGGTGGCCATCGCCGCCTGGCAACCGGCCTGGCACAGCGAGCTTTTTTGCCGCGAACCGTTACCATTTCCTGCGGCCTGGCACTGGCGGCGGCGGGCGGCGCCAGGCGTGCTGCACTACTCGCTGGCCGGGGAGGCATCTGCCCGACAGTGGCTCAGCGCGTGGTGCGCCCGGCGCGGCTGGCAGTTACAGGTGGCTGACGGCGGCGCGGTGTGGAACCTGCTGGCCTGGCATCAGGGAAGGCTGATGCTCGGCTGGTGGAGCGATGCGCGCGAGCCGGCGGTTGATTGCGCATGGATAAGCGCTGCCTTTGCCGCGCCGCCGTCCGATGCCGTCCAGCGACATGCCTTGCTTAGCGGCCGACCGGGCGCCGCCGTCGCGCCGCGGGGGCGGATCGTCTGCAGCTGCTTTGGGGTGGGGGAATGGTCAATTAACGAGGCCATCGCCAGCGGCTGCGCCAGCGTCGGGGCGCTGGGTGGGAAGCTGAAATGCGGGACCAACTGCGGCTCTTGCGTGCCGGAGCTCAACGCGCTGCTGGCGGCGCAACGAACCCGGGCGTAACGGTGGCGCGCAGCGACGCCTCCGGTTGGGCGGCACCTTACCCAACCGGTTTCAGCTTATTCCTGGAATTGCCCACAGGGCTGCGGGAGCAGGGAAAAAACGATAAACTAACACTTCTATCCATTTTTGTGAGCTTGCGCAAACTCTGTTAATGCCTGTGTCGTTCCGTTTGTTGCCAACGTTGACCTTTCTCCTGCTGTTGCCGGGCGTTCCCGTCTGGGCGCTGACCGCCAGCGACACCACCCGCCCTGCGCAAGCGCAAGATCCGCTGCCCGATATGGGGATTGCTCCCCAGGTTGATGACGACGCCCGGCACTTTGCCGAAGTGGCGAAGAAGTTTGGCGAGGCCAGCATGAGCGACAATGGTCTGACGGCGGGTGAACAGGCGCAGCTGTTTGCCATCAGTAAAATCGGCAATGAAGTGAGTCATCAGCTGGAGAGTTGGCTCTCGCCGTGGGGCAACGCCAATGTCGACCTGCTGGTCGATAAAGAGGGTAAGTTCACCGGCAGTAAAGGGAGCTGGTTCGTACCGTTGAAGGATAATGACCGCTACCTGACGTGGAACCAGTACTCGGTGACCCAACGCGAGAACGATCTGGTAGGCAACATCGGGCTTGGCCAGCGTTGGCGGGTCGGCGGCTGGCTGCTGGGCTATAACTCGTTTTACGACAAAGTACTGAGCGAAAGCCTGGCGCGTGGCAGTGTTGGCGCCGAGGCATGGGGAGAATATCTCCGCTTGTCGGCAAACTACTACCATCCGCTGGGCGACTGGCAACTGCGCGAGAATCAGACTCAGGAGCAGCGGATGGCTACGGGATATGATGTCACCGCCCAGGCGCGGCTGCCGTTCTATCAGCACATTAATACCAGCGTCAGCGTTGAACAGTATTTCGGCGACAGCGTCGATCTGTTTCATACCGGCACCGGCTACCACAACCCGGTGGCCGTCTCCGTCGGACTCAATTACACCCCGGTCCCCCTGGTCACCGTGACCGCCAAGCATAAACAGGGGGAAAATGGCGTCAGTCAGAACAATGTTGGCCTGAAGCTTAACTACCGCTTTGGCGTACCCCTTAAGCAGCAGCTGGCGGCAGACGAGGTGGCGATCAGCAACTCGCTGCGCGGGAGCCGCTTCGATAGTCCGGAGCGGGATAATCTGCCGGTGGTGGAGTATCGTCAGCGCAAAAATCTGACGGTCTATCTGGCCACGCCGCCCTGGGATCTGCAGTCCGGGGAGACGGTGCAGTTGAAGCTGCAGATCCATAGTCTGCATGGCATCAAGGCGCTGCACTGGCAGGGAGACACCCAGGCCCTCAGCCTGACGCCGCCGGTAGATGCCAGCAGCCCCGATGGCTGGAGCATCATTATGCCGATGTGGAACAGTGAACCGGGCGCCGCGAACCGCTGGCGCCTGTCGGTGGTGGTGGAGGATAAACAGGGGCAGCGCGTCTCCTCCAATGAGATCGCCCTGGCGCTGACCGAGCCGCTGGTCAAGTTTACCACGCCAGGCGTCTCCTGGACGGACTCGCCTTAGAAGATTCGCTCCTGGTGGACCCATACCGCCGCTTCCACGCGGGATTTGAGCTTCATTTTCTTCAGCATGTGCTTTACGTGTACTTTGACGGTGCTTTCGGTGATATCCAGGCGACGGGCGATCATTTTGTTCGGCAGTCCCTGGGCTATCAGCTTGAGAATGTCGCGCTCGCGCGGGGTCAGCTGGCTGATGTCCCGATCGGAGGTGGCGCGGTTGGCGCGCAGGCTGGCGGCCAGCACCGGCGTTAATGCTTCGCTTAATACCATCTCTCCGGCGGCCGCCTGCTGCAGCGCTTTCAGCAGATCTTCCGGTTCCATGTCCTTCAACAAATAGCCATCGGCGCCGCGCTTCAGGGCGGTGACAACGTCCTCTTCATGGTTGGAGACGCTGAAGACCACTACCCGGCCAGAAAGGGATTTCTCACGCAGCTTATCCAGCGTCTCCAGACCGTTCATGCCCGGCATATTAAGGTCCAGCAGGATCAGGTCAGGATCCAGCGACTCGGCCAGCTCGATACCTTGCGCGCCATTGCTGGCCTCGCCAATCACCTGGATGTCCGGCGCCATGCTGATCAACTGTTTCACGCCGGTGCGCAGCATCGGATGGTCGTCAATGAGAAGGATAGTTGCCCGTTCCTGTTGACTCATGAGGGTCTCCTTATTGGATGGAAAACGTTTTTTCCGGGATAAACGTGACGATCACTTCGGTTCCACCGGTTTCCCGGCGTCGTACCTGACAGTCACCGCGCAAGCTCTGGGCGCGATCCCGCATAATAATTAAACCGTAATGGTTACTCCGTTCGGCGTGGTCCGGTACGCCGCGGCCGTTATCCGCTACCACCAGACGAACCTGATTATCGCGTTGTGACACCGTCACGGTTACTTCGGTTGCGCTGGCATGCTTCAGAGCGTTGCTCAACGCTTCGCGAGCGATCTGCAGCAGGTGGATCGCCTGATGCGAGGGCACAAAGCGCGGCGGGAGCTGGTAATCAAGCTGCACCGTAAAGCCGAAGTGGGCGCTGTACTCCTGACAGCTGGCCTCCAGCGCCGGGCGCAGCCCCGGCTCGGTCAACTGCAGGCGGAAGGTGGTTAACAGCTCCCGCAGCTGGGCCCACGAGGTATTCAGTTCGTTACGGATCTGCCCCAGCAGCTGGCGGCTTTCCGTCGGCAAGGCGTCGCCTTGCATCTGCAGACAGCTAACCTGCATCTTCATACAGGATAGCGACTGGGCGATGGAGTCGTGCAGCTCGCGGGCGATAGTGGCCCGTTCTTCCATGACGATCAGCTGCTGCTGCTTCTCCTGATGGCGGTCCAGCGCCAGGGTGCTGGTCAGCTGTTCCACCAGGGTATCCACCAGCTGCTGCTGATCGTGGCTGAGATGGCGGCCAACCGGCAGCGTCGCCAGCAGGATGCCGTACTGACTATGCGCATCTGACAGCCGCCACTTCAGCGTTGTTCCGCCATCCGGCAGCGGCGGCAGATTGCGTGGACAGAGGTAGCAGCCTTTATCATCACAGTCATCATCCGAGTGGCAGGTAAACTCCTGGTGATTATCTTCGTCTTCCAGGTCGTAAACCCGTACCTCGATATCGCGCAGCAGCGTCAGCCCCTGCAGGCCATTCAGTACCGGCGAAATACGTTCGCAGAGCGGGGCGCTGGAGTGCAGCCGGCGGTTGGCCTGCCATAAGAAAGCGAGGATCTCGTTCTTCTGCTCCAGTCCGGCAGTCTTCTCCTGCACCCGCCGCTCGAGCACGGCATAGCTTTCCGCCAGCTCTTCCGACATGTTATTCAGCGCCATGCCCAGGGTCGCCATTTCGTTGCGGCCGCTGATGTGCGCCCGCTGGGTGAAATCACGCTGGCTCACCGCGCGCGCCATGCTCAGCAGCTGTTTCCACGGCCGCAGCAGGCGGGCGCGTAGCCAGATGATAGTGAAGATCAGCAGCAGCGCCATACCAATGGCGAGGATGCGATGGATCCAGACCACCCGTTCGATACGCTGCTCGGTGGTGTGGTCGAATGCGGTGACCAACTGGTCGATACGATCGACAAAGTCGGCGACATCCTGGGCCACTTCCGCCTGATTGACTGCGCGCTGCATGCCGGGGGCCAGCGCCAGCTGCCAGTACTGCTGCAGGGCTTTAAGCTGGATTTCCTGGCCGTCGCGGCGGGCGGAATTTTGCAGCTCCGGGCTGAAGACGGTGGCGGTCATGTCCGCCACCAGTTTTTGATCGTTTTCATTCAGCGGGATCGCCGCCAGCAGCCGGTAGCTTTGCATACGCAATGAACCGGCCTTGTTAATGGCGTGCGCGCTGCCCTGCACGCCGTTCACCAGGCGCGCGGAGATCGCCATGCCGGCGACGCCAATAATCGTGGCGAGCAGCACGATTAACGCCAGTTGATTGACCAGCGTCAGCGGGGTAAAAAGACGTTTTAACATGGAATGCGTGGCTCCTGAACCGGGGATCTCTCCGGGAGTGGCGCTTATTCTCGGCTATCCCCTGGAGTATACCCATACCCCTAAAGAGTTACTCCTTAATTGTCGGTGGTAGGTGGCGTTGGGGGAGGGGTTATACGGAACCCGGCAGTCGCGTGAAAAACCACACTTTTTTCCCCACCATTCTCTACTCACTTCGGAGCATGGTTTATTTTTGCACAAATTAGTGCGCGCTTTTCCTTTGATTTATATCAACTTACCGCCCCGGGCAACCCCTAAGGTAGCGGCAGGAAATATGAATAATCAGAGGTATCTATGAGTCAATCTTCCCTCCCGGAGAAGGCTAATCGCTCGGTCATTACCGACTGGCGGCCTGAAGATCCTGAATTCTGGCAACAGCGCGGCCACCGTGTGGCGAGCCGTAATTTATGGATCTCCGTTCCCTGTCTGTTACTGGCGTTCTGCGTGTGGATGTTGTTTAGCGCGGTTGCCGTCAACCTCAACAAAGTGGGCTTTCAGTTTACGACCGATCAGCTGTTTATGCTGACCGCGCTGCCGGCGCTGTCTGGCGCCCTGTTGCGTGTACCTTACGCCTTTATGGTGCCGCTGTTCGGCGGCCGTCGCTGGACGGCGTTCAGCACCGGGATCATGATTGTGCCTTGTGTATGGTTGGGCTTTGCGGTTCAGGATACCTCCACGCCGTTTAGCGTTTTCGTGATTATCTCTCTGCTGTGCGGTTTCGCCGGCGCCAACTTCGCCTCCAGTATGGCCAACATCAGCTTCTTCTTCCCGAAAGCGAAGCAGGGCGGAGCGCTCGGCGTCAACGGCGGTCTCGGTAATATGGGCGTCAGCGTGATGCAGCTGGTCGCGCCGCTGGTGGTGTCGGTTTCGGTGTTTGCCATTTTTGGCGGGACCGGCAGCGAACAGCCGGACGGCTCGATGCTGTATCTGGAAAACGCCGCGTGGATCTGGGTACCTTTCCTGGTTATTTTCACCCTGGCGGCGTGGTTCTTTATGAACGACCTGTCGGCTTCTAAAGCGTCGCTGAGCGAACAGCTGCCGGTCCTCAAACGCCTGCATCTGTGGATCATGGCGCTGCTCTATCTGGCTACCTTCGGTTCCTTTATCGGCTTTTCCGCCGGTTTCGCCATGCTGTCGAAAACCCAGTTCCCGGATGTGCAGATCCTGCATTATGCCTTCTTCGGCCCGTTTATTGGCGCGCTGGCGCGTTCGATGGGCGGGGCGATCTCCGACCGTCTCGGCGGGACCCGCGTAACGCTGGTCAACTTCGTGGTGATGGCTGTCTTCTGTGCGCTGCTGTTCCTGACCCTGCCGACCAACGGCCAGGGCGGCAACTTTATCGCCTTCTTTGCGGTGTTTATGGTGCTGTTCCTGACCGCCGGGCTGGGCAGCGCCTCCACTTTCCAGATGATCTCCGTGATCTTCCGTAAGCTGACCATGGACCGCGTGAAGGCCCAGGGCGGCAGCGAAGCCCAGGCGATGCGCGAGGCGGCGACCGATACCGCGGCGGCACTGGGCTTTATCTCCGCCATTGGCGCTATCGGCGGCTTCTTTATTCCGAAAGCGTTCGGTATCTCGCTGGATCTGACCGGCTCGCCGGCCGGGGCGATGAAAGTGTTCCTCGTGTTCTATATTGCCTGCGTGGTGATCACCTGGGCGGTATACGGTCGTAAGCGTCAGTAATCGGCCGCGGTAACGTTGGCGTATAAAAAGGCGCGCTCCCCACGGAGGCGCCTTTTTTAACCGCTTAATTAGTTACAACATACTATTGGAGAAAATTGTCCGCATCGACCGCTGAGCCAGAACAGGTGGGCTTGCCAGTGAAATGGCTCTACCCCTTAATACCTCCGTTGTTAACAAATCCCGGTGAGGCGCCGCTTTTTGAGGTGAAAATCATTAAAAAACAATAAGTTAAAAAATAACATCTTATACCACCTTGGTGGTAATCGAGGTTTTGCTGCGCAGTAACAAGCCAGTTCGGATTGATCGCTATCAATTCTCGCCCTCTTTCATAGCGTTACCTTCGCTGCAAATCCAGCAATGTCGATTTATCAGAGAGCCGTCAGGCTCCATATCAGGAGAAACCCGATGAGTAAATTCCTGGACCGGTTTCGCTACTTCAAACAGAAGGGTGAAACCTTTGCCGATGGGCACGGCCAGCTTCTTAACACCAACCGGGACTGGGAGGATGGATACCGTCAACGTTGGCAGCATGACAAAATTGTGCGTTCCACTCACGGTGTTAACTGCACCGGTTCATGCAGCTGGAAGATTTATGTCAAAAACGGTCTGGTGACCTGGGAAACCCAGCAGACTGACTACCCGCGCACCCGCCCGGACCTGCCGAACCACGAACCACGCGGTTGTCCGCGCGGCGCCAGCTACTCATGGTACCTGTACAGCGCGAACCGCCTGAAATATCCACTGATGCGTAAACGTCTGATGAAGATGTGGCGGGAAGCGAAAGTTCAGCATAGCGATCCGGTTGAGGCATGGGCCTCGATTATCGAAGACGCCGACAAAGCCAAAAGCTTCAAACAGGCCCGCGGCCGCGGCGGCTTTGTACGTTCTTCCTGGCAGGAAGTGAATGAGCTGATTGCCGCTTCTAACGTCTACACCGTCAAAACCTACGGTCCGGACCGCGTGGCCGGCTTCTCGCCGATCCCGGCGATGTCGATGGTCTCCTACGCCTCCGGCGCCCGTTACCTGTCGCTGATCGGCGGCACCTGCCTGAGCTTCTACGACTGGTACTGCGACCTGCCGCCGGCCTCGCCGATGACCTGGGGCGAGCAGACCGACGTACCCGAATCCGCCGACTGGTACAACTCCAGCTACATTATCGCCTGGGGCTCCAACGTGCCGCAGACCCGTACACCGGATGCCCACTTCTTTACCGAAGTCCGCTACAAAGGCACCAAGACCGTGGCGATTACCCCGGACTACGCCGAAATCGCCAAACTCTGCGATCTGTGGCTGGCGCCAAAGCAGGGGACCGATGCCGCGATGGCGCTGGCGATGGGCCACGTGATGCTGCGTGAGTTCCACCTCGATAAGCCGAGCCAGTACTTTACCGATTACGTGCGCCGCTACACCGACATGCCAATGCTGGTGATGCTCGAGGAGCGCGATGGTTATTACGCCGCCGGCCGCACGCTGCGCGCGTCCGACCTGGTGGACTCCCTCGGTCAGGAGAACAATCCGGAATGGAAAACCGTCGCCTTTGATGAGAAAGGTGACCTGAGCGTACCGAACGGTTCTCTGGGTTTCCGCTGGGGCGACAAAGGCAAGTGGAACCTCGAACAGCGCGATGGTAAAACCGGCGAAGAGATTGAGCTGCGTCTGAGCCTGCTCGGCAGCCATGATGAAGTGGCAAACGTCGGCTTCCCGTATTTCGGTGGCGAAGGCACAGAGCACTTCAACAAAGTTGACCTCGAGAATGTTCTGCTGCACAAACTGCCGGTGAAACGCCTGCAGCTGGCCGACGGCTCCACCGCCTTGGTCACCACCGTTTACGATCTGACCATGGCTAACTACGGCCTGGAGCGCGGTCTGAACGATGACAACTGCGCCGCCGGCTACGATGAAGTGAAAGCCTACACCCCGGCGTGGGCGGAGAAGATCACCGGCGTCTCCCGCGCGCATATCATTCGTACCGCCCGTGAATTTGCCGATAACGCCGATAAAACTCACGGTCGTTCGATGATTATCGTCGGGGCGGGCCTCAACCACTGGTTCCACCTCGACATGAACTACCGTGGCCTGATCAATATGCTGATCTTCTGCGGCTGCGTCGGTCAGAGCGGCGGCGGTTGGGCGCACTATGTGGGCCAGGAAAAACTGCGTCCGCAGACCGGCTGGCAGCCGCTGGCGTTCGCCCTTGACTGGCAGCGTCCGGCACGTCACATGAATAGTACCTCGTACTTCTATAACCACTCCAGCCAGTGGCGCTATGAAACGGTGACCGCGCAGGAACTGCTGTCGCCGATGGCGGATAAATCCCGTTACAGCGGCCACCTGATCGACTTTAACGTGCGCGCAGAGCGGATGGGCTGGCTGCCGTCGGCGCCGCAGCTTGGCGTCAACCCGCTGCGTATCGCTGACGAAGCGAAGAAAGCCGGCATGACCCCGGTGGATTACACCGTGAAGTCGCTGAAAGAGGGCTCGATTCGCTTTGCGGCCGAGCAACCGGAAAACGGCAAAAACCACCCGCGTAACCTGTTTATCTGGCGTTCCAACCTGCTGGGTTCCTCCGGTAAAGGTCATGAATACATGCTCAAGTACCTGCTGGGTACCGAGAACGGCATTCAGGGCAAAGACCTTGGCAAGCAGGGCGGCGTGAAGCCGGAAGAAGTCGAGTGGCGGGATAACGGCCTCGACGGCAAACTGGATCTGGTGGTAACTCTCGACTTCCGTCTGTCGAGCACCTGTCTCTACTCCGACATCGTGCTACCGACCGCCACCTGGTACGAAAAAGACGACATGAATACTTCGGATATGCATCCGTTTATTCACCCGCTGTCGGCCGCCGTTGACCCGGCGTGGGAATCGAAGAGCGACTGGGATATCTATAAAGGAATCGCGAAGAAATTCTCTGAAGTGTGCGTGGGTCACCTCGGTAAAGAAACCGACGTCGTCACGCTGCCGATCCAGCACGACTCCGCCGCGGAAATGGCGCAGCCGCTGGATGTCAAAGACTGGAAAAAAGGCGAATGCGATCTCATCCCGGGGAAAACCGCGCCGCATATTATTCCGGTCGAGCGCGATTATCCGGCGACCTACGAGCGCTTCACCTCGATCGGCCCGCTGCTGGAAACCATCGGCAACGGCGGTAAAGGCATCGCCTGGAATACCCAGAGCGAAATGGACCTGCTGCGTAAGCTCAACTACACCAAGGCGGAAGGCCCGGCGAAAGGCCAGCCGAAGCTGGAGACAGCCATCGACGCCGCGGAGATGATCCTCACTCTGGCGCCGGAAACCAACGGTCAGGTGGCGGTGAAGGCGTGGAAAGCGTTGAGCGAGATCACCGGTCGCGAGCACACGCACCTGGCGCTGAACAAAGAAGACGAGAAGATCCGCTTCCGCGATATTCAGGCGCAGCCGCGGAAGATTATCTCCAGCCCGACCTGGTCTGGCCTGGAGGATGAGCACGTCTCCTATAACGCCGGTTACACCAACGTTCACGAGCTGATCCCGTGGCGCACGCTGTCCGGCCGCCAGTCGCTGTATCAGGATCACCAGTGGATGCGCGACTTTGGCGAAAGCCTGCTGGTCTATCGTCCGCCGATTGACACCCGTTCGGTGAAAGCGGTGATGGGCGAGAAGTCCAACGGCAATCCGGAGAAGGCGCTGAACTTCCTGACCCCGCACCAGAAATGGGGTATCCACTCGACCTACAGCGATAACCTGCTAATGCTGACTCTGTCGCGCGGCGGCCCGATCGTCTGGATGAGCGAAGCGGATGCGAAAGATCTGGGTATCGAAGATAACGACTGGATTGAAGTGTTTAACGCCAACGGCGCCCTGACGGCGCGCGCGGTCGTGAGCCAGCGCGTACCGGCCGGAATGACCATGATGTATCACGCGCAGGAACGCATCGTGAACCTGCCGGGCTCTGAAATCACCGGTCAGCGCGGGGGGATCCATAACTCCGTCACCCGTATTACGCCAAAACCGACCCACATGATCGGCGGTTACGGCCACCTGGCCTATGGCTTTAACTACTACGGTACCGTCGGCTCCAACCGCGATGAGTTTGTGGTGGTACGTAAGATGAAGAACATTAACTGGTTAGACGGCGAAGGCAACGACCAGGTACAGGAGAGCGTAAAATGAAAATTCGTTCACAAGTCGGCATGGTGCTGAATCTCGATAAATGCATCGGCTGCCACACCTGCTCGGTCACCTGTAAAAACGTCTGGACCAGCCGGGAAGGGATGGAATATGCCTGGTTCAACAACGTTGAAAGTAAACCAGGCGTCGGTTTCCCGAACGACTGGGAAAACCAGGAAAAATGGAAGGGCGGCTGGATCCGCAAAATCAACGGTAAGCTGCAGCCGCGCATGGGCAACCGCGCGATGCTGCTGGGTAAAATCTTCGCCAACCCGCATCTGCCGGGGATCGACGATTACTACGAGCCGTTTGATTATGACTACCAGAATCTGCACAACGCGCCGGAAAGTAAGCATCAGCCGATCGCCCGTCCGCGCTCGCTGATCACCGGCCAGCGGATGGACAAAATTACCAGCGGCCCGAACTGGGAAGAGATCCTCGGCGGCGAGTTCGAAAAACGCGCCAAAGATCAGAACTTCGACAATATGCAGAAGGCGATGTACGGCCAGTTCGAGAACACCTTCATGATGTATCTGCCGCGCCTGTGCGAGCACTGCCTGAACCCGGCCTGCGTCGCGACCTGCCCGAGCGGCGCCATCTATAAGCGTGAAGAAGACGGCATCGTGCTGATCGACCAGGACAAGTGCCGCGGCTGGCGGATGTGTATCACCGGCTGTCCGTACAAGAAGATCTATTTCAACTGGAAGAGCGGGAAATCCGAGAAATGCATCTTCTGCTACCCGCGTATTGAATCCGGAATGCCGACGGTGTGCTCCGAAACCTGCGTGGGCCGTATCCGCTATCTCGGGGTCCTGCTGTATGACGCAGATGCGATTGAAAACGCCGCCAGCACCGAGAACGAGAAAGATCTGTATCAGCGCCAGCTGGACGTCTTCCTCGATCCAAACGATCCAAAAGTGATTGAACAGGCGTTAAAAGATGGCGTACCGCAGGGCGTAATTGAAGCCGCGCAGCAGTCGCCGGTCTATAAAATGGCGATGGACTGGAAGCTGGCGCTGCCGCTGCACCCGGAATATCGTACCCTGCCAATGGTCTGGTACGTGCCGCCTCTGTCGCCGATTCAGTCCGCCGCCGATGCGGGCGAACTGGGTAGTAACGGTATTCTGCCGGACGTGGAAAGCCTGCGTATTCCGGTGCAGTATCTGGCGAACCTGCTGACCGCCGGCGATACCCAGCCGGTCCTGCTGGCGCTGAAGCGGATGCTGGCGATGCGTCACTACAAACGTGCGGAAACCGTCGACGGCGTCGTCGATACCCGTGCGCTGGAAGAGGTGGGGCTGAGCGAAGCGCAGGCCCAGGAGATGTACCGCTATCTGGCGATCGCTAACTACGAAGATCGTTTCGTGGTGCCGAGCAGCCACCGTGAACAGGCGCGAGAAGCGTTTCCGGAGAAAAACGGCTGCGGCTTCAGCTTTGGCGATGGCTGCCACGGCTCGGACAGCCAGTTCAACCTGTTCAACAGCCGTCGCATCGACGCTATCGACGTGACCAGCAAAACGGAGCCGCACGCATGATTGAACTCGTGATTATGTCGCGTCTGCTCGAATACCCTGACGCTGCCTTATGGCAGCATCAGCAGGAGATGTTCGAGGCGCTCGCGTCATCAGAGAAACTCAGCAAAGAGGATGCCCACGCGCTGGGCGTTTTCCTGCGCGATTTAGTGGCTCAGGATCCGCTGGATGCCCAGGCGGCCTATAGCGAACTGTTTGACCGCGGCCGCGCCACCTCGCTGCTGCTGTTTGAACATGTCCACGGCGAATCACGCGATCGCGGGCAGGCGATGGTGGATTTGATGGCGCAGTATGAGCGCCACGGTCTGCTGCTTGATAGCCACGAGCTGCCGGATCACCTGCCGCTGTATCTGGAGTATCTGGCGCAACTGCCGGAAGAGGAAGCGCTTGGCGGCCTGCGGGACGTCGCGCCGATCCTCGGCCTGCTCAGCGCGCGCCTGCAGCAGCGCGAAAGTCGCTATGCGGTGCTGTTCGAGCTGTTACTGAAGCTGGCTAATACTCAGGTCGACAGCCAGAAGGTGGCAGAGAAGATTGCCGACGAGGCGCGCGACGATACGCCGCAGGCGCTGGACGCGGTCTGGGAAGAAGAACAGGTCAAATTCTTTGCCGACCAGGGCTGCGGCGAGTCGGAAATTTCCGCTCACCAGCGTCGTTTTGCCGGAGCCGTGGCCCCGCAATATCTGAATATCTCTAACGGAGGACAGCAATAATGCACTTCCTGAATATGTTCTTCTTTGACATTTATCCGTACATTGCGGGCTCAGTGTTCCTGATCGGCAGCTGGCTGCGCTACGACTATGGCCAGTACACCTGGCGCGCGGCCTCCAGCCAGATGCTGGATCGTAAAGGGATGAACCTGGCGTCGAACCTGTTCCATATCGGCATCCTCGGTATTTTCGCCGGCCACTTCCTCGGCATGCTGACCCCGCACTGGATGTATGAGTCCTTCCTGCCTATCGACGTCAAGCAGAAGATGGCGATGATCGCCGGCGGCGCCTGCGGCGTGATGACCCTGGTGGGCGGGTTACTGCTGCTCAAGCGTCGTCTGCTCAGCCCGCGCGTTCGCGCCACCACCACCGGAGCGGATATTCTGATCCTCTCCCTGCTGATGGTGCAGTGTGCGCTTGGCCTGCTGACGATCCCGTTCTCTGCCCAGCATATGGACGGCAGTGAAATGATGAAGCTGGTCGGCTGGGCGCAGTCGGTGGTGACCTTCCACGGCGGCGCTTCGCAGCATCTGGATGGCGTGGCGTTTATTTTCCGCGTTCATCTGGTGCTGGGCATGACCCTGTTCCTGCTGTTCCCGTTCTCCCGTCTGGTTCATATCTGGAGCGCGCCGGTCGAGTACCTGACGCGCAAATACCAGATTGTGCGCGCGCGTCGCTAGTTCATTCTCGACGGCTGACTTACCCCGCCATGGCGGGGTTTTTTTTCGCCCCAGCCAAGGTTGTTGCCCGCCGCAGCAAACAGAATCAGCACCCCTCCAGCCAACTGCAGCGGCGTGAGCGCGTGATGGAA
Source organism: Klebsiella sp. 10982 (assembly GCF_048589245.1). Classification (NCBI taxonomy): domain Bacteria; kingdom Pseudomonadati; phylum Pseudomonadota; class Gammaproteobacteria; order Enterobacterales; family Enterobacteriaceae; genus Klebsiella; species Klebsiella sp. 10982. The sequence goes on along the minus strand of NZ_JBMAXV010000002.1, from coordinate 244,568 downwards.
AACCAGATAGTCAACCACGATAGCCACCAGCGGATAGATAAACGAGTGCGAACCAGTGACCGGGGTCGGCAGCTTTTGAATCGCACTATATAAAAGTTGATACATAATCCCGGTATGGACGATGCCGAGGATCAGCAAATAGCGCCAGGGAAAATGGCCGTTAAACTCGGGGGCATGAACCAGCGGCAAAAGCATTACCGTACCGACGATAACCTGAATAAAAGCGATATGCTGCGCCGGTAGCGGCCGCAGCTTGCGGGCGATAATGGCGGTCAGGGCATAGAAGAATGCCGCGCCCAGCGCCAGTAACACGCCGGTGATGAGTCCCTCGCCGTGCGCGGGCATCAGTTCGCTCGACAGCAGGATCACCACGCCGCCAAAGGCCAGCAGTAGCCATCCCCATTTCACGGCGCTGACCCGTTCCCCCAGCACCATCCCCATCAGTACCAGCATAAACGGCTGGGTGTTATAGACCACGGTGGCCATGCCGATGGAGATCCGCGAATAGGCGGCAAACAACAGCAGCCAGTTGACGACCAGCGCCGCGCCGCCAATCACCGCCAGAGCGAGAGTGAAACGCGTTAGCCGGCTGAAGGGCTGGCGGCTTAACACGATAAACACCAGCAAGGTTAGCGCGCCAATAAGGCAGCGCCAGAACACGACATCAATCACCGGCAAACCCGAGAGCAGCACGAACGCGCCGATCGAGCCGGAGATTATCATTGCCAGGCTCATTTGCCAGACGCCGCGGGTAAGTTGCATTTTTCACCTCCACAATTTTTCAGCTATTGTGCGAAAAACCCTGACAGGGTGATATGGCTGAATTAAGGTTGAAAGGGTTAAATGCCTTTTATAATTAGGTGAAATAGATGAATGACATTCTTGATGAAATAGACCGGGCGATCCTCACTTGCCTGACCCAGGATGCCAGAGTTTCGCTAAAGGTCTTGAGCGCACGAGTGGGACTGACCTCGCCGAGCACGGCCGAGCGGGTGAAGCGCCTGGAGGAGCGGGGCGTTATTCAGGGTTATGGGGCGCGGGTCAATCTCGCTGCGCTGGGCTACAGCCTGCAGGCGCTGGTGCGGGTCCGGCCGCTGCCGGGGCTGCTGCAGAAAGTGGATAAATATATCCAGGCGATGCCGGAATGCATTGAAAGTGACAAGGTGACCGGGGAAGATTGTTTCGTGATGCGCCTTGTGGTGCGCGACATTGCCCAGCTTGATACCCTGCTGGACGGTCTGGCGGAATATGCGCAGTGCAATACCTCGGTGGTGAAAAGCTCGCCGGTAAAAAGGCGGTTGCCACCGCTGTGATTTTTTCGCAGACGTTGCGGTTACCGGTCAGCAGTGCCTGTAGCCTCGCTAAGCGAAGCGCGAGCGAGGAGAGAGCAGCACAGGTGGTTGCAGAGAGCGCGAGAGTGGTGGGGGAAGGATAACTCGGCGCTCAAGCGCCTCGCCCTTCGGGCCGTTGCCTGCGGCAACGTTCTCTCGCTGGAGCTCGAGTCGAACCTTAGTCGAAGCTTCTCATCCTTCCCCGTTGGGCAGAATATAGAATATCGCTGGTAGATTAAGCTGGGCATGACATGGAGAGATGGTGGTGGGGGAAGGATAACTCGTCGCTAAAGCGCCTCGCCCTTCGGGCCGTTGCCTGCGGCAACGTTCTCTCGCTACGCTCGAGTCGAACCTTGGTCGAAGCTTCTCATCCTTCCCCGTAGGGCAGAATCTAAAATATCGTAGAGTAATTGGATTGAGGTGTTTTTTAAGAGGATGGTGGTGGGGGAAGGATTCGAACCTTCGAAGTCGATGACGGCAGATTTACAGTCTGCTCCCTTTGGCCGCTCGGGAACCCCACCAGGGGTAAAATCATATTGTAGGCTATTCAGCAAAATGAATGGTGGTGGGGGAAGGATTCGAACCTTCGAAGTCGATGACGGCAGATTTACAGTCTGCTCCCTTTGGCCGCTCGGGAACCCCACCACGGGGAATATTCACTTCTGCTGCATTCAACAGGAGGGAAGGATTATTCGGAGCTAAAGCTCCTCACCCTTCGGGCCGTTGCCTTCGGCAACGTTCTCTCGCTGGTGCTCGAGTCGAACCTTGAAGTCGATGACTGCAGATTTACAGTCAGCTCCCTTATGAACGCTCGGGAACCCCACCACGGGGTAATGCTTAGTACTGGCCTGCTTCCTTCTCGGGAAGCGGGGCGCATCATACCAAATGATGCGCCCCTGTAAAGCATTCCTTTGACAAAAATAAACTGGTTGCCTGATTTTTACCCGTAACGCCGTAAAGCTAACCAATTCATTTCTTAGTCGATTAAAGAATGATCGTCCGGTTACCGTAAACGAATACGCGCTGCGCCAGTACCTGATATAACGCGCGGCTTAAAACGTTTTTTTCGACATCGCGCCCAGCACGCATCATATCTTCTGCAGTATAAGTATGATCGACGTGAATCACGTCCTGCATGATAATCGGACCCTCGTCCAGATTATCATTCACATAGTGGGCAGTGGCGCCGATGATCTTCACGCCGCGCTCGTAGGCCTGATGATAGGGACGCGCGCCGATGAACGCCGGTAAAAACGAATGGTGAATATTGATGATTTTATTCGGGAAGCGGGCGACAAACTCCGGCGTGAGGACGCGCATATATTTGGCCAGTACCACGTAATCCGGCTCGTGGGCGGCGATAGCGTCACCCATTTGCTTGTCGTGTTCGTCGCGGCTCAGCCCTTCATGGCTGACCAGCTCGAACGGAATACCAAAGCGTTCCACCAGCGGGCGCAGCGTGTCATGGTTGCCGATAACCGCGGCAATGTCGACGTCCAGTCCGCCATAGTTGGCTTTCATCAGCAGATCGCCAAGGCAGTGCGCTTCTTTAGTGACCAGAATCACCACCCGGCGGCGGCCTGCAGGATTCAGTTCACGGATGGAGCCTTCGGGCAGGGCGCTGTCCAGATCGGCCAGCAGAATGGTGTCGTTGAAAATGCCTTCCAGCTCGGTGCGCATAAAGAAACGACCGGTACGGTGGTCAACAAATTCATTGTTCTGCACAATGTTGAGTTCATGCTTGTAGCAGATATTGGTGATACGCGCGATGAGGCCTTTCTGATCAGGGCAAATAGTGCGTAGTACTTTACGTTGTAATGAATGCATCGCGAGGAAAATCCTGTAGTGTTTGCAAGCGCTACGGCAGCGTTACTGGCCGCAGCATTTTTTAAATTTTTTACCTGAACCGCAAGGGCAGGGGTCGTTGCGGCCAATCAGCGGCCGTGTCCCGTCGATATAGTACCATTGTCCATTTTCTTTTAAGAATCTGGAACGTTCAATAATGGCGCCTGGACGGTTATTGTCATTAAAGCGGGCGACAAAGCTGACAAAACTTTCATCTGGGGTTCGTCCTTCATCGCTGGCGAACAGGGTTAAGCCCAGCCACTCGGTTTGGCTAAACCCCTTTTCCAGATCGGCGCGAAACTGCTGCGCCTGGCAGGACGGATGCCAGGTTTTAATCAGATAGTCGGCATCTTTCATGACGAACGCGCTGTAACGGGAGCGCATAAGCTGTGACGGGCCAGGCGCAAGCTCGGCGCCGGACAGATATCGCTGGCAACATGAGCTATACTCCAGTGCGCTGCCACAGGGGCACAATTGCGACAAAATTGCCTCCATGGAAGAAAGAGTAACGGCGCGTTTACGCCAAAGGGCTTTATGTTAACTGAGGCGTGACAATGTTGCCACGCTCAGAGTGGAAGGATAGTTATCAGTACTCATGAGAAAGCTTAAAATTGGTCTGGCGTTAGGGGCGGGGGCGGCCCGCGGGTGGTCGCATATTGGCGTCATCAACGCTCTTCAGCGGGCCGGTATTGAAATTGATATCGTGGCCGGCTGCTCTATCGGTTCTCTGGTAGGAGCGGCGTTCGCCTGTAACCGACTCCCGGCGCTCGAATCATGGGTCTGTTCTTTCAGCAACTGGGATGTCCTGAAGCTGATGGACCTTTCCTGGCGTCGCGGTGGACTGCTGCGGGGGGAAAAGGTATTTAATCATTACCGCCGCATCATGCCTGTGACCGATATCGCGGCCTGCGAACGGCCTTTTGCCGCTGTCGCCACCAATTTAAGCACCGGCCGGGAGCTGTGGTTTACCGAAGGCGATCTGCATTTAGCGATTCGTGCTTCCTGCAGTATGCCAGGACTGATGGCGCCGGTCAGGCATAATGGCTACTGGCTGGTGGATGGCGCAGTGGTCAATCCGGTACCGGTGTCGCTGACGCGTGCGATGGGGGCGGACATTGTGATTGCTGTAGACCTGCAGCATGATGCCCATCTCATGCAGCAAGATTTATTCTCCCTCGACACGCCCCGGCGGGACGCTGAAGAGAAGGAAGGTCCATGGCATGCTCGCCTGCGCGCGCGGTTGACGCAAATGAGTGCCCGACGTGCAACGGTGACGCCGACGGCCATGGAGATCATGACCACGTCTATCCAGGTTCTGGAGAACCGTCTTAAACGCAATCGTATGGCGGGCGACCCACCGGATATCCTGCTGCAGCCTTTTTGTCCGCAAGTGTCGACGCTGGATTTCCATCGCGCGGGTGAGGCGATTGCTGCGGGGCATTTGGCCGTAGAAAAGAAAATGGATGAACTATTACCCTTAGTGCGTACAGCGGTTTGACGCACGAGTACCTGACTTAAGTAAAATCTGACAGGCGATAGTGTGAATAGCGTGCCACTATTGAATTATCGTCAGCCAGGGGAGATATCATGACGCAGCCATTGGCGGGAAAACAGATTCTGATAGTTGAAGACGAACCCGTTTTCCGCTCACTCTTGCATGGATGGCTGGCCTCGCTGGGAGCCACAACCTGGCTGGCAGAAGATGGCATGGATGCCCTGCATAAAATGACAGAGGTGCATCCGGACCTGATGATTTGCGACATTTCTATGCCGAGAATGAACGGTCTGGAGCTGGTGGAGACGCTGCGAAACCGCGGCGAGCAGTTGCCGATTTTGATGATTTCGGCGACTGAAAACATGGCGGACATAGCCAAAGCGTTGCGGCTTGGCGTCCAGGACGTGCTGCTAAAGCCCGTAAAAGATTTCGATCGCCTGCGCGAGACTGTCTATGCCTGCCTTTATCCCGCGATGTTCAGCTCACGTGTGGAAGAGGAAGAGCGTCTGTTTGAGGACTGGGACGCACTGGTTAGTAATCCCACCGCCGCATCAAGATTACTGCAGGAATTGCAGCCGCCAGTGCAGCAGGAAATGTCGCACTGTCGGATCCATTATCGCCAACTGGTGTCGGCGGACAAACCCGGGTTGGTACTTGATATTGCACCGCTCTCAGAAAATGATTTAGCGTTCTATTGTCTGGATGTCACCCGAGCCGGAGATAATGGTGTACTGGCGGCGTTATTATTGCGCGCGTTGTTCAATGGTCTGTTGCAGGAGCAACTTGCGCACCAGGGACAACGCTTACCTGAAATGGGGAGCCTGTTAAAACAGGTCAATCAGTTACTGCGTCAGGCTAATCTTCCTGGACAGTTCCCTTTACTGGTGGGTTATTACCACAGCGGATTGAAAAATTTAATTCTGGTTTCTGCTGGTCTCAATGGCACACTGAATACAGGTGAACATCAAATTCAGATAAGTAATGGCGTTCCTTTAGGGACGTTGGGGGATGCCTACCTCAACCAAATTAGCCAGCGTTGTACGTCCTGGCAGTGCCAAATTTGGGGGGCCGGAGGACGTTTACGCTTAATGTTGTCTGCGGAATGAGCAATTAACGTTATATCTAAGCAGACAGGATTACCCGTAGCCCTTTACCGGTGGTACCATCGAGCAGTTTTATGCGTAAAAGTCCTAATTCGAGGCTATCGGAACCTTTTCAGATCAGTGAATACGCGGTTGACTGATATACTCGACACGTTATTTGTAACGAGAAGTTTAAAAAACAAACAGTCCAGGAGATTTCAATGGCTGCCCTTAATTCTAAAGTCAGAAAAGCGGTTATCCCGGTCGCGGGATTAGGCACCAGGATGCTGCCTGCCACAAAAGCAATCCCAAAAGAAATGCTGCCGCTGGTAGATAAACCGTTAATTCAGTACGTTGTTAATGAATGTATCGCTGCAGGAATTACTGAAATTGTTCTGGTAACGCACTCGTCCAAAAACTCTATCGAAAACCATTTCGATACCAGTTTTGAGCTGGAAGCGATGCTGGAAAAACGTGTAAAACGTCAGCTGCTGGAAGAAGTGCAGTCTATTTGCCCGCCGCACGTCACCATTATGCAAGTTCGTCAAGGTCTGGCGAAAGGCCTTGGCCACGCGGTGCTTTGCGCCCATCCGGTGGTAGGTGATGAGCCGGTCGCGGTTATTCTGCCAGACGTTATTCTGGATGAATATGAATCAGATCTGAGCCGCGATAACCTTGCAGAGATGATTTCTCGTTTCGATGAAACCGGCGTCAGCCAGATTATGGTTGAGCCTGTTGAGGATGTGACCGCGTATGGCGTGGTTGACTGTAAAGGCGAATCCCTTAAGCCGGGCGAAAGTGTACCGATGGTAGGGGTGGTCGAGAAGCCGAAAGCTGACGTTGCTCCGTCCAACCTGGCGGTAGTAGGGCGCTATGTCCTCAGCGCAGATATCTGGCCACTGCTGGCGAAAACCCCTCCTGGCGCCGGGGATGAAATTCAGCTGACTGACGCGATTGATATGCTGATCGAGAAAGAGACAGTTGAAGCTTATCATATGAAGGGCAAGAGCCATGACTGCGGCAATAAGCTTGGCTATATGCAGGCGTTTGTCGAATATGGTATTCGCCACAAAACGCTGGGTGACGATTTTAAAGCCTGGCTTGAAGCTGCGGTTACGAAGTAATCTACCGCGCGGTTGAAAGCCCAAAGCCGGGAGCGCGTCAGCGACTCCCGGTTTTTTTATATTGGTACTCAAGGCAAAAAAAATCCCGCCGCAGCGGGATTTTTATATAGCAGCAATGAAGATTAGATCAGGAAATCGTCCAGTGATTTGCCTTGTTCGTCCATTGCTTTTTTGATCACTGCCGGAGTACGACCCTGGCCGGTCCAGGTTTTGGTTTCGCCGTTTTCGTCTACATAGCTATATTTAGCCGGACGCGCAGCACGCTTGGTTTTGGTACCGGCTTTAACGGCAGCCATGGTGCTCAGCAGTTCATTCGGATCAATACCGTCAGCAATCAGCATTTCGCGGTATTGCTGCAGCTTACGCGTACGTTCTTCAATTTCCGCCGCAGCAGCGTTTTCTTCTTCACGGCGCTCGTTAACGACGACTTCTAATTTTTCCAGCATTTCTTCGAGCGTTTCCAGGGTGCATTCTCTTGCCTGCGCACGAAGAGTACGGATGTTGTTCAAAATTTTAAGTGCTTCGCTCATTGTAGTAATCTCAAACTTATATTGTGGGGTGGTTTGTTGAACTAATAATAGAGCGATAAATTGCGTTGTGCAATAGGGGAGAATGTAAGGAATTCAAAATTACTGGTTATTTGTCGCGGGAATTAATTAATTTAAGTTAAAATTCCCGTGTCGCTTCACATCTTTCCTGCTTATAGCGATGCGAGGAACCCCAGCTAAAACACTGAGGCAGTATGCTTTTTTTGAGGTTTAGGGAGAAAATTTATACTTTACCTGGGTAAATATGCCGCCTCAGTATTAGCGCATTTTTGGTTACGCCCCTTAATATAAAACAGTGTGCATCCAGGCTTATAGCCCTTGACCTGCGGGGCTATAAGCACGAAAAGACAATGGTTACCTTGCTGGTAGCGTAGCGATACGAACAAATAATGGCCCTGCAAATTCAATTAATCTCCATAATCCTTTCACTTTCCAGGCCCTTCAGCGCCGCGACAATACCCCTGCTGAAAGGGCGGCTGAGCGCATAAAATATGGTACAATCGCCGCCGCGATAAAACACATTGATTGGGGTCACGCAGCCGATGGCACAACTTTATTTCTACTACTCTGCAATGAATGCAGGTAAGTCGACCGCTCTGTTGCAATCTTCGTACAATTACCAGGAGCGGGGGATGCGTACCGTCGTTTATACCGCTGAGATTGACGACCGATTTGGCGCTGGCAAAGTCAGCTCGCGTATTGGTCTCTCCTCCCCAGCCCGCTTGTATAACCCGCAGACGTCCTTATTTAACGATATCGCGGCAGAGCACAAGCTGAAGCCGATTCACTGTGTGCTGGTGGACGAAAGCCAGTTTCTGACGCGCGAACAAGTTCATGAGCTGTCCGAAGTTGTCGATATGCTCGATATTCCGGTGCTTTGTTACGGCCTGCGCACAGACTTTCGCGGCGAGCTTTTTACCGGCAGCCAATATTTACTGGCCTGGTCCGATAAACTGGTGGAACTGAAAACCATTTGTTTCTGTGGCCGGAAGGCCAGCATGGTGCTGCGTCTTGATCAGGAAGGACGTCCTTATAATGAGGGCGAGCAGGTGGTCATCGGCGGTAATGAACGATACGTCTCAGTTTGTCGTAAGCACTATAAAGAGGCGCTAAGCGTTGGGTCGTTAACTCAGGTACAAAACCAGCACCGTCCCTGCTAATACGCTCAGAAGCTCATACAGGCGCCCGTGGGCGCCTTTTTTTGCCTGCGATAAGCCAGCCAGCGGCTACTTTGTGGTAAAACCGTGGCTGATGACTGGCATAAAAAAAGCCCCATCCGAGGATGAGGCTTTTAGCGTATTTACGCTGTCGATTAAGCGGATTTTTTCGCTTTTTTCTCAGCTTTAACCGGAGCGACTTCTGCTTTCACCCCAGCTTCGCCTTCGACGAATTCGCGGCCATAGTAGGTATCCAGCAGAATCTGTTTCAGTTCGGAGATCAGCGGGTAGCGCGGGTTAGCGCCGGTGCACTGGTCGTCGAATGCATCTTCAGACAGCTTATCAACGTGGGCCAGGAAGTCAGCTTCCTGAACGCCAGCTTCGCGGATAGATTTCGGAATACCCAGCTCAGCTTTAATGCTTTCCAGCCATGCCAGCAGTTTCTCGATTTTCGCTGCGGTACGGTCGCCCGGTGCGGACAGACCCAGGTGGTCAGCGATTTCGGCGTAACGACGACGAGCCTGCGGACGGTCGTACTGGCTGAATGCGGTCTGCTTGGTCGGATTGTCATTCGCGTTGTAGCGGATAACGTTGCAGATCAGCAGGGCGTTGGCCAGACCGTGCGGAATATGGAACTGGGAACCCAGTTTGTGCGCCATGGAGTGACACACGCCGAGGAAGGCGTTCGCAAACGCGATACCGGCGATAGTTGCGGCACTGTGTACACGTTCACGGGCAACCGGGTTTTTGGAACCTTCGTGGTAAGAGGCCGGCAGGTACTCTTTCAGCAGTTTCAGAGCCTGCAGAGCCTGGCCGTCAGAGAACTCAGAAGCCAGTACGGAAACGTAAGCTTCCAGGGCGTGAGTGACGGCATCCAGACCACCGAACGCACACAGGGACTTCGGCATATCCATGACCAGGTTGGCGTCAACAATGGCCATATCCGGCGTCAGGGCATAGTCTGCCAGCGGATATTTCTGACCTGTTGCGTCATCGGTTACCACAGCAAACGGTGTCACTTCAGAACCGGTACCGGAGGTAGTGGTGATCGCCACCATCTTCGCTTTAACACCCATTTTCGGGAACTTGTAGATACGTTTACGGATATCCATAAAGCGCAGCGCCAGTTCTTCGAAGTGCGTTTCCGGATGTTCGTACATGACCCACATGATTTTCGCGGCATCCATCGGGGAACCACCACCCAGCGCGATGATCACGTCTGGTTTAAAGGAGTTCGCCAGGTCGGCACCTTTACGTACGATAGTCAGCGTCGGGTCAGCTTCAACTTCGAAGAAGACTTCAGTTTCAACACCCGCTGCTTTCAGTACGGAAGTGATCTGATCGGCATAGCCGTTGTTGAACAGGAAGCGGTCAGTCACGATCAGCGCGCGTTTGTGACCATCAGTAATCACTTCATCCAGTGCGATTGGCAGAGAGCCACGACGGAAGTAGATCGATTTCGGAAGTTTGTGCCACAACATGTTTTCAGCTCGCTTAGCAACGGTTTTCTTGTTGATCAGGTGTTTCGGACCAACGTTTTCAGAGATGGAGTTACCACCCCAGGAACCACAACCCAGAGTCAGGGAAGGCGCGAGTTTGAAGTTGTACAGGTCACCGATACCACCCTGAGATGCTGGGGTGTTGATCAGGATACGTGCGGTTTTCATCATCTGGCCAAAGTAAGCCACGCGAGCCGGCTGGTTATCCTGGTCGGTGTACAGGCAAGAGGTGTGACCGATACCGCCCATGGCAACCAGTTTTTCCGCTTTGGCTACTGCATCTTCGAAATCTTTCGCACGGTACATAGCCAGCGTCGGCGACAGTTTTTCGTGAGCAAACGGTTCGCTTTCGTCAACGTTGGTCACTTCACCGATCAGAATTTTGGTGGAGGCCGGAACAGTAAAGCCTGCCAGTTCAGCGATTTTCGCCGCTGGCTGACCAACGATAGCGGCGTTCAGCGCGCCATTTTTCAGAATGATATCCTGAACAGCTTTCAGTTCTTTACCTTGCAGCAGGTAACCGCCGTGGCTGGCGAAACGTTCGCGAACCGCGTCATAAACAGAATCAACCACAACAACAGACTGCTCAGAAGCACAGATAACGCCGTTATCGAAGGTTTTAGACATCAGTACGGATGCTACGGCGCGTTTGATGTCTGCAGTTTCATCGATTACTACCGGCGTGTTACCGGCACCAACACCGATAGCAGGTTTACCGGAGCTGTATGCTGCTTTCACCATGCCTGGACCACCGGTCGCGAGGATCAGGTTGATGTCCGGGTGGTGCATCAGGGCGTTAGACAGCTCAACAGACGGCTGATCGATCCAGCCAATCAGGTCTTTTGGCGCACCGGCAGCGATGGCAGCCTGCAGCACGATGTCAGCGGCTTTGTTGGTGGCTTCTTTAGCACGCGGATGCGGAGAGAAGATGATGGCGTTACGGGTCTTCAGGCTAATGAGCGATTTGAAGATGGCTGTGGAAGTCGGGTTAGTGGTCGGTACGATACCGCAAATGATACCGATAGGTTCAGCGATAGTGATGGTACCAAAAGTGTCGTCTTCTGACAGGACGCCACAGGTCTTTTCATCTTTATAGGCGTTGTAGATATATTCAGAAGCGAAGTGGTTTTTGATCACTTTGTCTTCTACGATACCCATTCCGGATTCGGCAACGGCCATTTTAGCGAGAGGGATTCGAGCATCTGCGGCGGCCAGAGCGGCTGCACGGAAGATTTTGTCGACTTGTTCTTGAGTGAAACTGGCATATTCACGCTGGGCTTTCTTGACACGCTCAACAAGCGCGTTCAGTTCAGCGATATTAGTAACAGCCATAATGCTCTCCTGATAATGTTAAACTTTTTTAGTAAATCAGTTGCTCGATTCGACATTATAGACAGGCTGTTAACAGCTTGCATGTAAATGTTTATGTAGAAAAATCAGGGTGCTGTTTTACCGATTTACTAAAAAAGCTTTGTCTCTTTCTCTGTCAGGTACTGCTGCCTTCCACTCTGTTGGTGTCATCAAGATTACTCACTTCTGAGTACAAAATACGTGATTTAGATCAAATATTGGCGTAGCTGATACCTTTCAGCTGGCTGCTTTTTAACCGATTCAATCAAGTGTAATGGGAGGGTTTTGAAATTAAAGAAATAGTTAGCATTAAATACACATATATCCAACATTCGATACATATCACCGGGTTATGCATATTTATAATGAATATTGCAGGCAAAAAGCGTATGTTTCGCGCAGTTATCTTATGCTGATAACAGTCAACCGCCAATTTTGATGATGCTGCGGAGCCCAATGTGACTCAATCTTTGTTCGATTTTTCTGCATATTTTAAATTTTTCATCGGCTTATTTGCGTTGGTCAACCCGGTCGGCATTATTCCGGTGTTCATTAGTATGACGAGCTACCAACCGGCAGCAGTGCGGAATAAGACCAATCTGACGGCTAACCTGTCGGTGGCGATCATCCTTCTGACATCATTGTTTCTGGGGGATGGCATTCTGCAAATTTTTGGTATTTCCATCGATTCCTTCCGCATCGCTGGTGGGATCCTGGTGGTCACTATTGCGATGTCGATGATAAGCGGCAAGCTCGGTGAAGATAAACAGAACAAGCAGGAGAAGTCAGAGACGGCGGTTCGGGAGAGTATCGGTGTCGTGCCGCTTGCGCTACCGCTAATGGCCGGGCCGGGGGCAATCAGTTCCACCATCGTTTGGGGAACCCGCTATCACTCATGGGTGCACCTGCTCGGCTTTTCTCTGGCGATTGCCGTTTTTGCCCTCTGCTGCTGGGGCATATTCCGTATGGCGCCCTGGCTGGTGCGTCTGTTAGGGCAAACGGGGATTAACGTCATCACTCGTATCATGGGCTTGCTGCTGATGGCGCTCGGTATCGAGTTCATTGTGACCGGTATTAAAGCTCTTTTCCCGGGGCTGCTTAACTAGTTATTCGCCATGCAGGCGTGACGGTTCGCGTTCACGCCTGCGCGATTATTAGCAAAACCTATTGATGAAAGCGAATTCCGCTGCCGGGATAATGTTTTGCAATGATGTCTGTAATTTCATATTTTTCATTTACATATGAAACATTTCTCTTTGTCTTCTGCTCGCGCTTTTCCCCACGGAGATGTTATTTTCCTCACATCATTCTCTGGCACTTGCTGTCGGATCATTGAAATGATATTAGTAATTTTAACAAGGCTGTAGATGAATGTGCTAAAAAGTAACCTATTGTTAAATTTTTGTACAAAAAACCATCTTTTTGCCTGATCCCGTTCTGCTGGTCGCTGGAAATATCATATTTATATGATTAATAATGATATTTTTATATTTATGGCATGTGGCAACACCCTGTGTCGATAGCAAAACGGGCAATAAAAGAGAATCCGGTAACATATTTGCAAATTGCATTGGCGGAGGTGTTTACCTTTTGATACTTTCCGCCGTTATCGTCTGCTGAATGATATGCGTAAATGAGAATTATTTTTAATTAACTCATTTCGCCAGAACGACCCTCCAGCGAGGGCAACGAATCGACGTCAAGACTGCCAATCGAGCGGTCGTAATAAATAAGTCGGTGATAGCAATCTGCCAACCGCAAACTCCTGCGTTGGACAGATCCCGAAAACGGGGAAAAACAGGCTGGTTAAAAAACCAGTAATTATAATGACTGGAGTTACAACACAATGACCATCATCACTAAAAAACGTTTGATCGCCGCGGGAGTGCTATCCGCACTGATCGCCGGCAATATGGCTATGGCAGCGGATGTCCCGGCCGGTGTGCAGTTGGCAGATAAGCAAACGCTGGTGCGAAATAGCGGCGCTGAGCCGCAATCGCTGGACCCGAATAAAATTGAAGGGGTCCCCGAGGCGAATATTAGCCGCGATCTGTTCGAAGGTTTGCTGAATACCTCGCCGAAAGATGGCCACCCGATCCCTGGGGTGGCGGAGAGCTGGGATAATAAAGATTTTAAAGTCTGGACCTTCCATCTGCGTAAAGATGCAAAATGGTCTAACGGCGAGCCGGTGACTGCCCAGGACTTCGTTTATAGCTGGCAGCGTCTGGTGGACCCGAAAACAGCGTCTCCCTATGCCAGCTACCCGCAGTATGGTCATATCCTCAATGTTGACGAAATCATCGACGGCAAGAAAGCGCCAGGCGAGCTGGGCGTAAAAGCCATTGATGACCACACCCTGGAAGTCACTCTCAGCGAGCCGGTTCCCTATTTTTACAAACTGCTGGTTAACCCGGCGATGTCTCCTGTCTACAAACCGGCCATTGAAAAATTTGGCGAGAAGTGGACACAGCCTGGCAATATCGTCACCAATGGCGCGTATACTCTGAAAGACTGGGTGGTCAACGAACGTATTGTCATGGAGCGCAACCCGCACTACTGGGATAATGCCAAAACCGTTATCAACACCGTGACCTGGCTGCCGACCTCTTCCGAAGTGACCTATGTTAACCGCTATCGCAGTGGTGAACTGGACATGACCTATAACCAGCTGCCGATCGAACTCTTCCAGAAGCTGAAAAAAGAGATCCCCAACGAGCTGCACGTTGACCCGTATCTGTGTACCTATTATTACGAAATCAACAACCAGAAAGCGCCGTTCACCGACGTACGCGTGCGTACCGCGCTGAAGCTGGGTCTGGACCGCGACATCATTGCTAACAAGGTGAAAGGTCAGGGCGATCTGCCGGCCTATGGTTACACGCCGCCGTATACCGATGGCGCGAAACTGAGCGAGCCGGAATGGTTTACCTGGTCGCAGGAAAAACGTAATGAAGAAGCGAAGAAACTGCTGGCCGAAGCCGGCTATACCGCAGATAAACCGTTAACCTTCAACCTGCTGTATAACACCTCTGATCTGCACAAGAAGCTGGCGATTGCCGCCGCCTCGCTGTGGCGTAAAAACCTGGGCATTGACGTGAAGCTGGTCAATCAGGAGTGGAAAACGTTCCTCGATACTCGTCATCAGGGCACCTATGACGTGGCGCGCGCGGGCTGGTGCGCCGACTATAACGAGCCAACCTCCTTCCTGAACACCATGCTCTCTGACAGCTCAATGAATACCGCGCACTATAAGAGCCCGGCGTTCGATAAAATTATGGCTGAATCCGTAAAAGCGTCAGATGAAGCGCAGCGCACGGCAGCCTATGCGAAAGCGGAACAGCAGCTGGACAAAGACAGCGCGATCGTACCGGTCTATTACTACGTCAACGCCCGCCTGGTGAAACCGTGGGTAGGGGGCTACACCGGTAAAGACCCGATGGATAACGTCTATACCAAAGATCTTTACGTTATCAAACATTAATGGCAATACGTGGAGCGGGTCTTTGCTCGCTCCATCGTGTCTTATTTGAGAGCAGTGCAAAGGCACACGCCAGAAGGTACGGGCAATGTTAAAATTTATCTTACGTCGCTGTCTGGAAGCGATTCCGACGCTATTTATTCTTATTACCATCTCATTCTTCATGATGCGTCTGGCTCCGGGAAGTCCTTTTACCGGGGAACGTACGCTACCGCCTGAAGTAATGGCGAATATTGAAGCAAAATACCATTTAAACGATCCCATCATGACGCAGTACTTCAATTATCTGAAGCAGCTGGCGCATGGCGATTTTGGTCCCTCCTTTAAATACAAAGATTATTCGGTCAACGATCTGGTGGCGACCAGCTTCCCGGTGTCGGCGAAACTGGGCTTCGCTGCCTTTTTCCTGGCGGTGGTGATCGGTGTTGCCGCCGGGGTGATAGCCGCTCTGAAGCAAAATACCCGCTGGGACTATGCCGTGATGGGGGTAGCCATGACCGGCGTGGTTATCCCGAGCTTTGTGGTGGCGCCGCTGCTGGTGATGATCTTTGCTATTACGCTGCACTGGCTACCGGGCGGCGGCTGGAACGGTGGGGCGCTGAAATTTATGATCCTGCCGATGGTGGCGCTCTCTCTGGCTTATATCGCCAGTATTGCGCGTATCACTCGCGGCTCGATGATTGAAGTCCTGCACTCTAACTTTATCCGCACCGCGCGGGCGAAAGGGCTGCCGATGCGCCGCATTATTTTCCGCCATGCGCTGAAGCCGGCATTGCTGCCGGTGCTCTCCTATATGGGGCCGGCTTTCGTGGGCATCATTACCGGCTCAATGGTCATCGAAACCATTTACGGCCTGCCGGGGATCGGTCAGCTGTTCGTTAACGGGGCACTTAACCGCGACTACTCGCTGGTGCTGAGTCTGACTATCCTGGTGGGCGCCCTGACTATCCTGTTCAACGCCATCGTTGACGTGCTGTACGCCGTTATCGATCCGAAGATTCGCTACTGAAGCCGGAGTTCGCCATGATGTTAAGTAAGAAAAATAGCGAGGCGCTGGAAAACTTCAGTGAGAAGCTGGAAGTGGAAGGGCGCAGCCTCTGGCAGGACGCTCGTCGCCGCTTTATGCATAACCGCGCTGCGGTGACCAGCCTGATTATGCTGGTGCTTATTGCGCTGTTCGTTACCCTGGCGCCGATGGTGTCGTCGTTCTCCTACTTCGATACCGACTGGGGCATGATGTCTAACCCCCCGGATATGGCCTCAGGCCACTACTTCGGAACTGACTCCTCCGGACGCGATCTGCTGGTGCGCGTGGCGATCGGCGGACGTATTTCGCTGATGGTCGGGGTGGCCGCGGCGCTGGTAGCGGTGATCCTCGGCACGCTCTACGGTTCGCTTTCCGGTTATCTCGGCGGCAAAGTAGATTCGGTGATGATGCGTCTGCTGGAGATCCTCAACTCCTTCCCGTTTATGTTCTTCGTCATCCTGCTGGTGACCTTTTTTGGTCAGAACATTCTGTTGATCTTCGTGGCCATCGGCATGGTTTCCTGGCTGGATATGGCGCGTATTGTGCGCGGACAGACCTTGAGCCTGAAGCGCAAAGAGTTTATCGAAGCCGCGCAGGTCGGCGGGGTCTCCACGGCCAGCATCGTGCTGCGCCATATCGTCCCCAACGTGCTGGGGGTGGTGGTGGTATATGCCTCGCTGCTGGTTCCCAGCATGATCCTTTTCGAATCCTTCCTCAGCTTTCTCGGACTGGGAACGCAAGAGCCGCTCAGCAGCTGGGGAGCCTTGCTCAGCGATGGCGCTAACTCCATGGAAGTCTCGCCCTGGCTGCTGCTGTTCCCGGCAGGTTTCCTGGTGGTGACCCTGTTTTGTTTTAACTTTATCGGCGATGGTCTGCGTGATGCCCTCGACCCGAAAGACCGCTAAGGAGCGCTGCCATGACTATGATTGAAACGGCAAAGGCGCCGCAAGCGCAGAGTCACAGCGGCCTGCTGCTGGACGTGAAAGATCTTCGCGTCACCTTTAAAACGCCGGATGGCGATGTCACCGCCGTCAATGACCTGAACTTCACCCTGCAGGCGGGCGAGACGCTCGGCATTGTGGGCGAATCTGGCTCCGGTAAATCGCAAACCGCGTTCGCTCTGATGGGGCTGCTGGCGGCCAATGGCCGTATCGGAGGATCCGCCACCTTTAACGGTCGGCAAATCCTGAATCTGCCGGAGCGCGAGCTGAATAAACTGCGCGCCGAGCAAATCTCAATGATTTTCCAGGATCCGATGACCTCTCTTAACCCGTATATGCGGGTGGGCGAGCAGCTCATGGAAGTCCTGATGTTGCACAAAGGACTGAGCAAAGCCGAGGCGTTTGAAGAGTCGGTGAAGATGCTCGATGCGGTAAAAATGCCGGAAGCGCGTAAGCGCATGAAGATGTTCCCGCATGAATTCTCCGGCGGGATGCGCCAGCGCGTGATGATTGCCATGGCGCTGCTGTGCCGGCCGCGGCTGCTGATCGCGGATGAACCCACCACCGCGCTGGACGTCACCGTGCAAGCGCAGATCATGACGCTGTTGAATGAGCTTAAACGCGAATTCAATACGGCCATCATCATGATCACCCACGACCTCGGGGTGGTAGCGGGGATCTGCGATAAAGTGCTGGTGATGTACGCCGGGCGCACCATGGAGTACGGTCAGGCGCGCGATGTTTTCTATCAACCGTCGCATCCATACTCCATTGGCCTGTTGAATGCAGTTCCTCGTCTGGATGCCGAGGGCGATGCGTTGTTAACTATCCCTGGCAACCCGCCAAACCTGCTGCGATTGCCGAAAGGCTGTCCATTCCAGCCGCGCTGCCCGCACGCCATGGAGCAGTGCAGCAGCGCACCGCCGCTGGAGTCGTTCGCGCCAGGCCGCCTGCGCGCCTGCTTTAAACCGGTGGGGGATCTGCTATGAACGCCGTAACTGAACAACGAAAAGTCCTGCTCGAGATTGCCGACCTGAAGGTGCACTTCGATATCAAAGATGGCAAACAGTGGTTCTGGCAGCCGTCGAAAACGCTGAAAGCGGTGGATGGCGTGACGCTGCGTCTTTATGAGGGGGAAACCCTCGGCGTGGTGGGGGAGTCCGGCTGCGGTAAATCAACCTTCGCCCGCGCCATTATTGGCCTGGTGAAAGCGACCGATGGCAAAGTGGCCTGGTTGGGTAAAGATCTGCTGGGCATGAAGCCGGAAGAGTGGCGCGAGGTGCGTAGCGATATTCAGATGATCTTCCAGGATCCGCTGGCTTCGCTGAACCCGCGCATGACTATCGGCGAAATTATCGCCGAACCGCTGCGTACCTATCATCCGAAGATGCCCCGTCAGGAAGTGCGCGATCGCGTCAAAGCAATGATGATGAAGGTCGGGCTGCTGCCGAACCTGATCAACCGTTATCCGCATGAGTTCTCCGGCGGTCAGTGCCAGCGCATCGGTATCGCGCGGGCGTTAATTCTTGAGCCAAAGCTGATTATCTGCGATGAACCAGTCTCCGCGCTTGATGTGTCGATTCAGGCGCAGGTGGTCAATCTGCTGCAGCAGTTGCAGCGTGAAATGGGGCTGTCGCTGATATTTATTGCCCACGATCTGGCGGTGGTTAAACATATCTCCGATCGCGTCCTGGTGATGTATCTGGGTCATGCGGTGGAGCTGGGCACTTACGACGAGGTGTACCACAATCCGCTGCATCCCTACACCAAAGCGCTGATGTCGGCGGTGCCGATCCCCGACCCGGACCTCGAGAAAACCAAAACCATCCAGTTGCTGGAGGGGGAGTTACCTTCACCCATTAACCCGCCGTCGGGCTGTGTCTTCCGCACCCGCTGCCCGCTTGCCGGGCCAGAGTGCGCCAAAACCCGCCCGGTGCTGGAGGGCAGTTTCCGCCATGCGGTTTCCTGCCTGAAGGTAGACCCGTTATAATCTCAGGGGCTGACGCAGGTCAGCCCTTTTCTTTGCGAGGTTAACGAAGTGGGTATGCTTTCTGCCGCTCGTCTGCGGCTTTATCATTTACTTTTCGATCAGAACCGACGTTCCGGCCGCCGCTTTGAAGGACTGTGCGGACTTTTCGCTTTGCTCAGCGTGCTGGTGATATTTATCGAATCGGGGCTGGGCACGCAATATCATCTGACATTAGACGAATGGCATATTTTTGTCTGGCTGGAGCTGCTGGTGACCGCGGTCTTTACCGTAGAGTACCTGCTGCGTATCGCCACCTGGCCCAATCCGCTCCACTATATTTTCAGCTTTTGGGGGTTGATTGATCTGGCGACGATTCTACCGCTGTACGTAATGTGGCTATGGCCGGAGATTAGCCTGAATTATGTCTTTGCCTGGCGAGCAATGCGGGCGATCCGCGCGCTGCGTATCCTCAAACTGTTGCGCTTTATGCCTTCGCTGAACGTATTCTGGCGGGCTATCGTCAGCGCCCGCCATCAGCTGATTCTGTTCTATTCGTTTATTGCCATTGTGATGGTCATTTTTGGCTCGCTCATGTATCTGATTGAAGGACCACAATACGGCTTTACCACGCTCAATGCCTCGGTCTACTGGGCCATTGTGACCATCACCACCGTCGGCTACGGCGATATTACCCCGCACACTCCACTGGGCCGCATTCTGGCCTCAATACTCATCCTGATTGGCTATTCCATCATCGCTATTCCGACCGGGCTCATCACTACCCATATGACCAGCGCCCTGAACCGTCGGCGTCAGCATCGCTTATGCCCGCAGTGCCGGCAGGGTGAACATGATGATAACGCCCGTTTTTGCCACGCCTGCGGTCATGCGTTACCGAAGTAAGCTGGTGGCATAAAACATAAAAAAAGCCTGCCGGGAAGACCGCGGCAGGCTTTTACTCAGGCTGATGAGCGTTATTCACGCCACAGAATATGACACAGCTTATGATCTTTTTCGCGGCACAGAAGCACGCGGGCGAAGATATCATTGATTTCCCCACCGTCGGTATCCGCCAGGCCAATCACCACTTCAGCGAAGAAATCCGGGTTCAGATCGTGATCCACATGCTCTTCCCAGTCTGCGGAAGGGTCAAACAGCTCGGCACCGCCGCGCTCCTCAAACTGCAGGTTAAACAGAATGATGTCCGCCGGGTCGAGGTTATCGGCCGCTAGTTCGAGAAAGATATCGTAAGCCTGCTCAAGCGTTTCGTCTTCGGTCAGGCGGTTGTTTAAATCCATATCCATGATTGCTACTCATTCGGTATCTGATGGGCACGTTTTACAGCAACGGACTGAAGAAGTAAAACAGTCGCTCGGCGATCCGCTGCCACAGTGGACGTTTTAACCAGCGACGGGCATCCAGCAGGCGCGAGCGCGAGATATAGTCATCCTGAACCGCCGCCAGATCGCTGCCGAAACCGGCGTCATCGATGACCAGCGTGATCTCGAAGTTGAGCCACAGGCTGCGCATATCCAGGTTGACGGTTCCCACCAGGCTCAGTTCGCCATCGACCAGCACGCTCTTGGTATGCAACAGTCCGCCTTCAAACTGATAAATTTTGACCCCGGCGGCCAGCAGCTCGGTGAAAAAGGCCCGGCTGGCCCAGCCCACCAGCAGCGAATCGTTCTTGCGCGGCAAAATAATGCTCACGTCGACACCGCGCTGAGCAGCGGTACAGATCGCGTGCAACAGATCGTCGCTGGGAACGAAGTAGGGCGTAGTCATTATCAGATGCTCTTTCGCCGCGTAGGCGGCGGTGAGGAGCGCCTGATGGATAAGGTCTTCCGGGAAGCCCGGGCCGGAAGCGATAGTGTGGATAGTATGTCCGCTGGCCTCTTCGAACGGCATGATATTGACGTCCGGCGGCGGTGGCAGAATGCGCTTTCCGGTTTCGATTTCCCAGTCGCAGGAGTAGACGATGCCCATGGAAGTAGCCACCGGGCCCTCCATCCGCGCCATCAGGTCAATCCATTGTCCGACCCCCGAGTCCTGTTTAAAGTAGCGCGGATCGACCATATTCATGCTGCCGGTGTAGGCGATATAGTTATCGATCATCACCATTTTGCGGTGCTGACGCAGGTCCATCCGACGCAGAAACACACGCATCAGGTTCACTTTGAGAGCCTCGACCACTTCAATGCCGGCATTGCGCATCATCGCTGCCCATGGGCTGCGGAAAAAAGCCACACTGCCCGCAGAGTCGAGCATTAACCGGCAGTGAACCCCACGGCGGGCGGCCGCCATCAGCGACTCGGCGACGCTGTCGGCCATGCCGCCGGGCTGCCAGATATAGAAAACCATCTCTATGTTGTGGCGGGCTAACTGGATATCGCGGATCAGAGCCTGCATCACGTCATCAGATTCCGTCAGCAGCTGCAGCTGGTTGCCTTTGACGCCACCAATCCCCTGACGTCGTTCGCATAGCTTGAACAGGGATTCGGCCACCGGGCTGTTATCTTCCGCGAAGATATGTTTGCAGGCCTTGAGGTCGTTTAACCACTTGGCCGTGGAGGGCCACATCGCTCTGGCGCGTTCAGCCCGGCGTTTGCCCAAATGCAGTTCACCGAAGGAGAGATAGGCGATAATCCCCACCAGCGGCAGGATATAAATGATCAACAGCCATGCCATAGCGGACGGCACAGCGCGGCGTTTCATTAAAATTCGTAATGTTACACCGGCGATCAACAGCCAGTACCCCAAAATGACCAGCCAGTTCACCACCGTGTAAAAGGTTGTCATAGATGTAAAATCCTTTTGAATGACGTTATGTGATGAGTTTACGCATCAGTATTTTTCTGGCAAATAAAAACGCAGCGAAAGCGGTAGTCAGTTGCTGGCAGAGGTTTATAATGGAGGCTGTTTTCACTCGTAGAGTCGTTGCAATGAAGCGTAGTAGAACGGAAGTAGGGCGCTGGCGCATGCTGAGACAGGTGAATCGCCGTAAAGCGCGCTGGCTGGAAGCCCAATCGCGCCGCAATATGCGGATCCTTGCTATCAGGAAGGGACTGGTAAAACGGCAGCGCCATGCTCTGCTGTTTATCTTCCCCGAGAGTTAAGCAAGCTGAGAGACGGCACCGCACGCGGTGCCGTAGCCGTTTCCCTCTCCGCCAGATCTCTATTTATGCTATACATGCTTAGTGATTATCTGCAGAGCCTGTTCCTGTCGCGATATCCACTAACCGATAAACAGCATGGACTGATATTCAAAACCTGTGTTGATTTTACATTGCCTGCGGAATATCAGTCTTCAATAAAATCACGCCATCACCCGAGCGTAAACTTATTGGGCGTAGGCTTCAGTGGATAACGTGATGGTCACGTTATCACTCACCGCCGGTACATATTTATCCAGTTTGAAGTCGGAACGTTTAATGACCCCGGTGGCATCAAATCCAATGGCCTGCTTTTTGACCATAGGATGCATATCCTGCTTATTGAGCGTTGCATGTAGTACGACGGGTTTAGTAATGCCTTTAATGGTCAGATTACCTTCAACATCATATTTATTGCCGCCTTTACTTACTACACGGGTGCTCTGGAAAGTGGCCTCAGGAAATGTTTTGACATCGAAGTAGTCTTTGCCTAAAAATTCATCTGTTAATGCCTTGACGTGAGTGTCGATAGTTTTCACCGGCAGAGTAACATTCACAGAGGATTTCTCAGGGCTCTCTTTATCAAAAGAAAGTTTTCCTGAAACATCAGATATATAGGCGGTGGGATTAGAAAAACCAAAATGGTTCCAGGCAATAACAACCGAAGTATGCTGCGGATCGAGGCTATATTCCGTAGCAGCAGCCTGGGAAAGCGGGATATATAAGGCAAGCAGAGAAAATAATGCGGTTTTTTTCAGAGCGTTCACAAAAGAGGTCCTCAGCATGTTCAAGTACATGAATGGTAGCCCATAAAAAGACCATCGTTATTGAAAATATTTGTTATTCCTTTTCAAATTTTTTAATCGATTTTACTTAAAGCTTAATATCTGTCGGTAAGAAACCATTTCGCTGTAATTTTCTCTTTCAACTCTGTTTCGAATTTATTGGGCAATATCAGGATGTGCAGGCATATAAAGCAGGCGATAAATAAAATACATGAACATACATAACAGACGCACATAAGGTTTTTGTCATTCAACTCGCATTGACCAGGCTTGCTTATTCTGAATAAGACCGCGTTACTCTGTCAGAGAACATTCTCAGAGGCCTCTGTCGGACAGCAGGGATGCTCGTACACCTTCATGGAGGGCGGAGGTGTTGGAGCAGGAGAGGGGATGGACCTATTTTCCGGGCATGTCAGGCAGATTACAGCCAACGCTACCGTGCGGTTAAAAAGGGCGACATTTGAATGTCATGTAGCAAAATACGCCCTTTAATCGGGTAGCCTGGTCTGGTTGTGTGGTTAACCAGAACAAAAAAAGGATATTTTCAAAACACTTTTTTGTACGGCTTAACAGAGACCTGGCGGTAGACGCCGGCGGCGATATACGGATCGTCATTGGCCCAGGCCTGAGCCGCTTCCAGCGATTCAAACTCAGCAATCACCGTTGAGCCACTGAATCCCGCTGCGCCCGGTTCGTTGCTGTCAACGGCCGGCATAGGCCCGGCGGTAAGCAGCCGACCTTCATCATGTAAGAGTTGTAAACGCGCAAGATGCGCGGGGCGAACTGACAGCCGCTTTTCCAGAGAATCGGCGATATCTTCAGCGTAGATAACGTAAAGCACGGCAAAGCTCCTTATCAATAAACAGGCGAATTACGTTAAGTGAAACGGCGATGGACTGCAATGCAAAGATGCACATTGGCGTTGAATGCGCTGCCGACGCGGCTTTTTTCTGCAAATGGTGGCAAAAATTGACTCAGGTTAAGACGCCTTATTGAATATGATTGCTATTTGCATTTAAAATCGGACCATCATTTTTCAACAGAAACGACTATGAGCGCAATGACCCTTGATTTACCTCGCCGCTTCCCGTGGCCAACGCTGCTGTCCGTGGCTATCCACGGTGCCGTTGTGGCGGGGCTGCTTTATACCTCGGTACATCAGGTTATTGAACAGCCTTCTCCGACGCAGCCGATAGAGATTACGATGGTGGCGCCGGCCGATCTTGAGCCGCCCCCGGCGGCGCAGCCAGTCGTGGAGCCCGTTGTTGAACCCGAACCTGAGCCTGAACCTGAGGTGGTACCTGAACCACCGAAAGAGGCGCCGGTGGTGATCCATAAACCGGAACCTAAGCCGAAGCCCAAACCTAAACCCAAGCCAAAGCCAGAGAAAAAGGTTGAGCAGCCGAAGCGGGACGTGAAGCCGGCAGCGGAGCCCCGTCCGGCCTCGCCGTTTGAAAACAACAATACGACGCCGGCACGTACCGCACCGAGCACCTCGACCGCAGCGGCCAAACCCACGGTCACTGCCCCAAGCGGCCCGCGGGCGATCAGCCGTGTCCAGCCGACCTATCCGGCACGCGCCCAGGCGCTGCGCATTGAAGGAACGGTGCGGGTGAAGTTTGACGTTACGCCTGATGGTCGCATTGATAATCTGCAGATCCTCTCTGCTCAGCCGGCGAATATGTTCGAGCGCGAAGTGAAAAGCGCGATGCGCAGATGGCGTTATGAGCAGGCAAGACCGGGAACCGGCGTGACAATGACCATCAAATTCCGTCTGAACGGCGTCGAGATTAACTGATAATGAACCACGGCGGACCGGGACGTCCGCCGTGAACATTATTGCCTAACGCGTTTTTTCCATTAATACATCGTCCAGCGCCTGCTGGGCCGTCACCAGGTGCTGGCCACCGAACAAAATCGCCCGGTTCAACAACGTATAGAGCTGATAGATCGGCTGACGGTCGAGAAAACCTGACGGCAGCGGCGAGACGGACTGATAGCCGTCGTAGATCTGCGGGGGCTGCTCCGGATGCATCGGCAACATGGCTAAATCGCACTCACGGTCGCCCCAGTAGCAAGCGGGATCGAAAATATAGGGGCCATCCGGTCCTAAAGCGCAGTTACCTGACCACAGGTCCCCATGCAGCAACGACGGCTGCGGCTGATGGTTGGCCAGTCGCTGCTGTACCACGTCGACTAAGGTATCGATATTGCCAAAGTGCAGGCCTTTCTCCGCCGCCAGCTCCAGCTGCCAGCCGATTCGCTGCTCGGCAAAGAACACCGACCATCGGCGTTGCCAGGCGTTGGGCTGTGGCGTGGTGGAAAGATCGTTATCAAAATCCAGACCGAACTGCGGCTGATCGCTCCACTGATGGAGGTGGGCTAACTGCTGGCCAAGCAGGAATGCATTATGCGCGTCCAGCGGCCGGGGAGGGAGATACTCCATGACCACAAAGCTGTAGTCACGATCGCTGCCGACGGCGAAGACCTGCGGTACGCGAACGGTTTTGCTTCGCGACAGCAGCTCAAGCTGATCGGCCTCGGCGGTGAAGATAGGCAGGAGTTCCCGTTCGTCGCATTTCACGAAGTAATCTTTACCGCCGAAGCGTAAATGCCAGGCGGAATGGATCTCTCCGCCGGGCAGCTCGGTTTTCAGTTCGATTTCAGCGTCATCGGTATGCCAATCGCGTAAAAGAGTACTGATTGCTTGCCACATGCTGTCTCTCCCCATGTTTTCCACCATATCATAAGGTTAGCGCATTACTACCGGGTAAACCTGGAACTGACGCACAACTGACGCTTTCCGTTGCGCTAAACGCACTTATTGAGCTTTTAACCACTCGGCGAATGTGCTGACGGTGATCTCTGCCGGGCGGCCAAGGGCCGATTCCGCCAGCCCTGCGCTGAGGGCCTGCACTTCCTCTGCCTCCTGGGCGCTCAACAGACCAAAGGTGTTAGTACCCAGCTCATGGGGAGTGCCCTCTTCATCATTGAGGGTCAGTACAAACCCGGCGCGGGTAAAATGGTTGCTGACCTCGTTGATCTCCGTCAGCGCCTGCTCGTGGAAGATCACGCTGACGACCCAGGCGGTAATCTCATTGCTCATCTTTACACCCCGTTGTTATGCATGGCCTTTCCAGCATAGACCATCCTGCCAATATCGTGGTTCCCCTCCGCGGCGCGGAGGGGTCGGGGAAGATCAACGCCCGCAGAGATAATCGTAGATTTTTTGCGTATTGGCCTGCGAGCAGAGGCGGGTACCCTGGTTGATGGTCGCGGCGCTACCGGCAGCGACGCCAAAGCGTACCATGTCTTCGAGGCTGGCGTTTTCCGCCAGACGCAGGGTCATGGCGCCCACCATGCTGTCGCCGGCGCCCACGGTGCTCTGACTTTTCATCGGCGGCGGTACCACCTGAACGCTGCCGCTGGCGTCAACACCTAACGCCCCCTGCGGACCGAGTGAAACGACTACCCGACGTACTTTACCGGACTGGATCAATGACTGAGCGGCGAGGCGAACATCATCGGGTTGGCTGAGATCGCGCTGCACAAGGGCGCTAAGCTCTTTCTGGTTCGGTTTCACCAGCTCAATATTACCGACGTCCAGCGCGGCGGCCAGCGCATCGCCGGAGCTGTCGATGATGCAGCGCAGCCCCTGCTGTTGCGCATTTTTCACCAGTTGCATCAGGTTTTCCACGCTGATACCTGGCGGCAGGCTGCCGCTGACCACCAGCAGAGAGCCGGGTTCGATGGTCAGGACTTTCTCTTCCAGACGGCGGAATTCATCGTCCGTCAGCGCCGCGCCGGGCATAACGAAGCGATACTGTTCGCCGCTGGCCGCCACGTGGACGTGCAGGTTTTGCCGCGTCCAGTCGCGGGTTTCGACGGTCTCGACCGGAACCTGCTCATCGGCCAGCAGAGCAGCAAGATGCTCGCCGGTGGCGCCGCCAATCGGAAAAATGGCCGTGGCTTTACCGCCAAGAAAGGTCACGGCGCGGGCGACGTTGATCCCGCCACCGCCAGGCTCAAATACCGGGGCGCTGCAGCGGAGTTTCCCTTCCGGGTAGATTTGCGGGGTCTGCGTGGCACTATCCAGCGAAGGGGCCAGCGTGAGCGTATAAATTTTGGTCATTCCTTCTCCTCCTTAATACGGTGACTGTATTTTATTTAAGCATGGCACGATGGCTCAGGGAGGGGAAGTGCCGTTCCTGAGAGATTTGCAAAGAAGCCTCCATTTTCATTATGAAATAAAGATTGTTTCCGGAGCTGTCTTATTCAAAAAACGAAAGAGTAAGTGATTGCTATGTTATTCGTGCTTTTTTATAATTTGCTACCTTTCTTAGGACCTGCACTCCGCGATCCTCGCGAAAGTTTCCGAGACCCTCAGGTCTCTTTTATGTTGTACGGACGCTAACTTCAATGAGCCGGCAAGCTTATGCCTGTTCATCATTTGTACTGTCCTAAAAAATGTATTTTAGAGAGTTATAATGAAGCTTTTAAAGACAGTACCCGCAGCGGTTATGCTGGCGGGGGGGCTTTTTGCGTCTGTTGGCGCATTGGCCGATGATTCTGTATTTACCGTCATGGATGACCCTTCCGCTGCCAAAAAACCGTTCGAAGGGGTGGTTAACGCAGGCTACCTGGCGCAGTCCGGCAACACCAAGAACTCTTCGATGACGGCCGATTCCACCCTGACCTGGTATGGCAATACCACCGCCTGGTCGCTGTGGGGCAACGCCAGCAATACCTCCTCCAACGATGAACGATCCTCAGAAAAATATGCTGTTGGGGGACGTAGCCGTTATAACCTGACCGACATGAACTACGTTTTTGGTCAGGGAAGCTGGCTAACCGACCGCTACAACGGCTATCAGCAGCGCGATGTCCTGACGGCGGGCTATGGTCGGCAGATCCTTAATGGTCCGGTGCACAGTCTGCGGTTTGAATTCGGTCCTGGCGTCCGCTATGACGAGTATACTGACGGGGATACGGACACCCAGCCGCTGGGATACGCCTCCGGCACCTGGGCCTGGCAGATGACTGATAACGCGAAATTTACGCAAGGGGTATCAGTGTTTGGCGCTGAGGACACCACGGTCAACTCTGAGAGCGCATTAAACGTGGCGATTAACGCCCATTTCGCTCTGAAGGTTGCCTACAACGTCACCTGGAACTCCGCGCCGCCTTCGTCTGCGCCGGAACATACCGACCGTCGGACCTCGCTGTCCCTCGGGTATAAAATGTAATATTTTCAGGCCGGCTTTGCCGGCCTGTTCGTTTTAGATTTAACAATAAGTGACATTATTTTTTCTGACCATTTGTTTTAGTTTTTATAAAAACAAATTGTCCTCCATTTTTTCTCCATTATTATCAGCTTTGCTGACAAATATTCATTCTATTTGACACAAAAAGCTAAATATTCGACGGACAAATATGTGATCTGGATCTATACTAACAGACACTAACCGGGTGGTGACGTTATCCGGTATGTCTTCCGTAATAAGAGAATAAACATCATGAAAAAGACACAATTTACCATCGCAGCCCTGGCGCTGTGCGTGCTTTCCTTTGGCGCGTCAGCCGCTACGCCCGTTCCGCCGTCTGGCAACCAGGATCATACGCAGATTGGCATTGCCAAAGCTACCGATGTTGAAGCCGGTTCGAATATTGCCCCCGGTTCCCATACTACCGGACAATCCATGAGCGACGCCTTTAATGTGCATACGCTGGTGGCTGGCGAGTGGTCATAATATTTCCGGTTACGATTTCGCGCTCAGTCTATTAAGCCGGATAAAGTGGTACCGGTTTAACAACCTGCGATAAACATTCAGCTGGCAATATCAACGCGCCTCTTTTATCTCGTCCGAATAATATCGCCCGGCTTCGCTGGCGATTATTACCGCGCCTTAACGGCGGATATTCTGCTTTTTATCCGTGGTCCTCTTGTTTTCTCCGCATTCTGCCATCATTTATGCTGTTGCGGCTTTAATCACGTACCAATGATGTGTAAACTACTCCCCGGTGTTATCAGCAGGCGGCGGCAGCCGGGAACGATCGCGCCGATCGTGCTCCTATTTTCGCAGAGTGAAGCGGGAACTGCGCCTTAACCTGATGATAATTATGATTATATAGTTTTGTATGTGCTCTTTCGTGTGGGGCACCACTGCAAATAAGGACATAAAATGCCTGTAATTACGCTTCCTGATGGCAGCCAACGCCATTTTGACCACGCTGTTAGTCCGATGGATGTTGCGCTGGATATCGGTCCAGGCCTGGCGAAAGCCACCATTGCCGGACGTGTAAACGGTGAGCTGGTTGACGCCTGCGACCCGATCGAAACTGACTCCACGCTTTCTATTATCACCGCAAAAGATGAAGACGGTCTGGAAATCATTCGTCACTCCTGCGCTCACTTGTTAGGTCATGCGATCAAACAGCTGTGGCCGAACACTAAAATGGCCATTGGCCCGGTTGTCGACAACGGTTTTTACTATGATGTCGATCTGGACCACACCCTGACTCAGGAAGATATCGACGCGCTCGAAAAACGTATGCACGAGCTCGCCGAGAAAAACTACGATGTCATCAAGAAGAAAGTCAGCTGGCACGAAGCGCGTGAAACCTTCGTGAAGCGTGGCGAAACCTATAAAGTTTCTATTCTTGACGAAAACATTGCCCATGATGACAAGCCTGGCCTGTATCATCATGAAGAATATATCGATATGTGCCGCGGTCCGCACGTACCGAACATGCGCTTCTGCCATCACTTCAAGCTGATGAAAACGGCCGGTGCCTACTGGCGCGGCGACAGCAATAATAAAATGTTGCAGCGTATCTACGGTACCGCGTGGGCTGATAAAAAAGCGCTGAATGCTTATCTCCAGCGTCTGGAAGAAGCCGCCAAGCGTGACCATCGTAAAATCGGTAAGCAGCTCGACCTGTATCATATGCAGGAAGAAGCGCCGGGGATGGTGTTCTGGCACAATGACGGCTGGACTATCTTCCGCGAACTGGAAACTTTCGTTCGCTCTAAACTGAAAGAGTACCAGTATCAGGAAGTGAAAGGCCCGTTCATGATGGACCGTGTGCTGTGGGAAAAAACCGGCCACTGGGACAACTACAAAGATGCGATGTTTACCACCTCTTCTGAGAACCGTGAATACTGCATCAAGCCGATGAACTGCCCGGGTCATGTGCAGATCTTCAACCAGGGACTGAAATCCTACCGCGATCTGCCGCTGCGTATGGCGGAATTCGGTAGCTGTCACCGTAACGAACCATCAGGTGCGCTGCATGGTCTGATGCGTGTTCGCGGCTTTACCCAGGATGATGCGCATATCTTCTGTACTGAAGATCAGGTTCGCGATGAAGTGAACGCCTGTATTCGTATGGTCTACGATATGTACAGCACCTTTGGCTTCGAGAAGATCGTCGTCAAACTGTCTACTCGCCCGGAAAAACGTATCGGTAGCGACGAGACCTGGGATCGCGCGGAAGCGGATCTGGCGGTGGCGCTGGAAGAAAATAACATCCCATTTGAATATCAATTGGGTGAAGGGGCGTTTTACGGCCCGAAAATTGAATTTACCCTGTATGACTGCCTCGATCGTGCATGGCAGTGCGGTACCGTACAGCTGGACTTCTCTCTGCCGCAGCGTTTAAGCGCCTCCTACGTAGGCGAAAACAACGAGCGTCAGGTGCCGGTTATGATTCACCGCGCAATTCTTGGTTCGCTGGAGCGCTTCATTGGCATCCTGACCGAAGAATTTGCCGGCTTCTTCCCAACCTGGATTGCACCAGTGCAGGTAGTGGTCATGAATATTACCGATTCTCAGGCTGAATACGTTAACGAATTGACACGTAAACTACAAAATGCGGGCATTCGTGTAAAAGCAGACTTGAGAAATGAGAAGATTGGCTTTAAAATCCGCGAGCACACTTTACGTCGTGTCCCGTATATGTTGGTCTGTGGCGACAAAGAGGTTGAGGCCGGCAAAGTGGCCGTGCGCACCCGTCGCGGGAAAGACCTCGGCAGCATGGACGTAAATGAAGTGATCGAGAAGCTGCAACAAGAGATTCGCAGCCGCAGTCTTCAACAACTGGAGGAATAAGGTATTAAAGGCGGAAAACGAGTTCAAACGGCACGTCCGAATCGTATCAATGGCGAGATTCGCGCCCAGGAAGTTCGCTTAACAGGTCTGGAAGGTGAGCAGCTGGGTATTGTGAGTCTGAGAGAAGCTATCGAAAAGGCTGAAGAGGCTGGAGTAGATTTAGTTGAAATCAGCCCTAACGCCGAGCCGCCAGTTTGTCGTATCATGGACTACGGCAAGTTCCTTTATGAAAAGAGTAAGTCTTCTAAGGAACAGAAGAAGAAGCAGAAAGTTATCCAGGTTAAGGAAATTAAATTCCGCCCTGGTACTGATGAAGGTGACTATCAGGTAAAACTCCGCAGCCTGATTCGCTTTCTCGAAGATGGCGATAAGGCCAAGATCACGCTGCGTTTCCGCGGTCGTGAGATGGCCCACCAACAGATCGGTATGGAAGTGCTTAACCGCGTGAAAGACGATCTGGTTGAACTGGCAGTAGTCGAATCCTTCCCAACGAAGATCGAAGGCCGCCAGATGATCATGGTGCTCGCTCCTAAGAAGAAACAGTAAGGCCATCAAGAAACATTTCCGGTGGGCTTCGGCTCACTGGTTTTGTTCGCCTTTGTTTCGTTTATTAACAATGCGAAGTGGAAGTTATTAAAATGCCAAAAATTAAGACCGTACGCGGTGCTGCTAAGCGCTTCAAAAAAACCGGTAAAGGTGGTTTTAAGCACAAGCACGCTAACCTGCGTCACATTCTGACTAAAAAAGCTACCAAGCGTAAACGTCACCTGCGTCCGAAAGCCATGGTTTCCAAAGGCGATCTGGGCCTGGTAATCGCGTGCCTGCCGTACGCATAAGTCGTTAACGTTTAACTTTTTTAACTTAGAATAGATACAGGAGAGCACACATGGCTCGCGTAAAACGTGGTGTAATTGCACGTGCACGTCACAAGAAAATTTTGAAACAAGCTAAAGGCTACTACGGTGCGCGTTCTCGCGTATACCGCGTTGCCTTCCAGGCTGTTATCAAAGCTGGTCAGTACGCTTACCGTGACCGTCGTCAACGTAAACGTCAGTTCCGTCAACTGTGGATTGCACGTATCAACGCAGCAGCACGTCAGAACGGTATTTCTTACAGCAAATTCATCAACGGCCTGAAAAAAGCCTCTGTTGAAATCGACCGTAAGATCCTGGCTGACATCGCTGTATTCGACAAAGTAGCGTTCACCGCTCTGGTCGAAAAAGCGAAAGCAGCTCTGGCATAAGCCAGTTGAAAGAGGGAGCTTGTCTCCCTCTTTTCGTTTCAACACCATCAATACATTGACTTTTATCGGCGCAGGCTTTTCAATACAGGTCTGACGTTTCTTACCAGACAAGGTAATGCAAGCATGAATGCTGCTATTTTCCGCTTCTTTTTTTACTTTAGCACCTGAACTCAGGAGGCTAGCGCGTGAAAGAAGAAACGGAAAACAGCGCCAGAAAGCCTCCCCTGTGGAGGCTTTTTTCGTATATGGATTCGGGATATTAATTTCACTATAACCGGTGTCTGCACCGACATAATGAGGAAAACCATGTCACATCTCGCAGAGCTGGTTGCCAGTGCCAAGGCAGCCATTAACGAGGCATCAGATGTTGCTGCGCTGGACAACGTCCGCGTGGAATACCTGGGTAAAAAAGGGCATCTGACCCTGCAAATGACCACCCTGCGCGAGTTACCGCCGGAAGAGCGTCCGGCAGCCGGTGCGGTCATCAACGAAGCGAAAGAGCAGGTGCAGCAGGCGCTGAACGCGCGCAAAGCTGAACTGGAAGGCGCGGCGCTAAACGCCCGTCTGGCCGCAGAGACCATTGACGTCTCGCTGCCGGGTCGTCGTATCGAAAATGGCGGCCTGCACCCGGTCACCCGCACCATCGACCGTATTGAAAGTTTCTTCGGTGAGCTCGGCTTTACCGTGGCGACGGGCCCGGAAATCGAGGATGATTACCACAACTTCGATGCGCTGAATATTCCGGGTCACCATCCGGCACGCGCTGACCACGACACTTTCTGGTTCGATGCCACTCGCCTGCTGCGCACCCAGACCTCCGGCGTGCAGATCCGCACCATGGAAAACCAGCAGCCGCCTATTCGTATTATCGCGCCGGGCCGCGTCTATCGTAACGACTACGATCAGACCCACACCCCGATGTTCCATCAGATGGAAGGTCTGATCGTTGATAAAAATATCAGCTTCACCAACCTGAAAGGGACGCTGCACGACTTCCTGAACAACTTCTTTGAAGAAGATCTGCAGGTGCGCTTCCGTCCGTCCTACTTCCCGTTCACCGAGCCGTCCGCGGAAGTTGACGTGATGGGTAAAAACGGTAAATGGCTGGAAGTGCTGGGCTGCGGGATGGTACACCCGAACGTGCTGCGCAACGTGGGTATCGACCCGGAAGTCTACTCCGGCTTTGCCTTCGGCATGGGCATGGAGCGTTTGACCATGCTGCGCTATGGCGTCACCGATCTGCGCGCGTTCTTCGAAAACGATCTGCGTTTCCTCAAACAGTTTAAATAAGGGCAGGACAGAACAATGAAATTCAGTGAACTGTGGTTACGCGAGTGGGTTAACCCGGCGATCGACAGCGAAGCGCTTTCCGATCAGATCACCATGGCTGGCCTCGAAGTGGACGGCGTTGAGCCGGTTGCCGGTAGCTTCAACGGCGTCGTTGTCGGTGAAGTGGTGGAGTGCGGTCAGCATCCGAATGCTGACAAACTGCGGGTTACCAAAGTCAATGTCGGCGGTGAGCGTCTGCTGGATATCGTCTGCGGCGCGCCAAACTGCCGTCAGGGGCTGAAAGTCGCGGTAGCCACCATCGGCGCCGTGCTGCCGGGCGATTTTAAAATTAAGGCCGCGAAGCTGCGCGGTGAGCCGTCTGAAGGGATGCTGTGCTCCTTCTCCGAGCTGGGGATTTCCGACGACCATAGCGGGATTATCGAGCTGCCGGCCGATGCGCCGATTGGCACTGATATCCGCGAATACCTCAAGCTTGACGATAACACCATCGAAATCAGCGTTACCCCGAACCGCGCCGACTGCCTGGGCATCATCGGCGTCGCGCGCGACGTGGCCGTGCTGAACAAAGCGCCGCTGAACGCGCCGGAAATTACCCCGGTTGCCGCGACCATCAATGATGTGTTGCCGATTCAGGTTGATGCCCCGCAGGCGTGCCCGCGCTATCTCGGCCGCGTCGTGAAAGGCATCAACGTCAAAGCGCCGACGCCGTTGTGGATGAAAGAGAAACTGCGCCGCTGCGGCATCCGCTCCATCGACGCGGTGGTTGATATCACCAACTATGTGCTGCTTGAGCTGGGTCAGCCGATGCACGCCTTTGACCGCGATCGCATTGAAGGCGGGATCGTGGTGCGTATGGCGAAAGAGGGCGAAACCCTGGTGCTGCTGGATGGCTCCGAGGCTAAGCTTGACAGCGATACCCTGGTCATTGCTGACCATAATAAAGCGCTGGCGATGGGTGGGATCTTCGGCGGGGAACACTCCGGCGTGAACGGCGAAACACAAAATGTGCTGCTGGAGTCCGCCTTTTTCAGCCCGCTGTCTATTACCGGTCGCGCGCGTCGTCATGGCCTGCATACTGATGCCTCTCATCGCTATGAGCGTGGCGTCGATCCGGCGCTGCAGTATAAAGCGCTGGAGCGCGCCACTCGTCTGCTGATTGACCTCTGCGGCGGCGAAGCCGGCCCGGTAATCGACGTTACCAGCAAAGAGCATCTGCCAACACGTGCCACCATTACGCTGCGTCGCAGCAAGCTGGATCGCCTGATTGGCCATCATATCGACGACGCGCAGGTTACTGACATTCTGCAGCGCCTCGGCTGCGAAGTGACCGTTGGCGAGGGCGAATGGCAGGCGGTCGCGCCGAGCTGGCGTTTCGATATGGAGATCGAAGAAGATCTGGTTGAGGAAGTGGCTCGCGTTTACGGCTACAACAACATTCCCGATGAGCCGGTGCAAGCAGGCCTGATCATGGGGACTCACCGTGAAGCGGATCTGTCGCTGAAGCGTGTGAAAACGCTGCTGAATGACAAAGGCTATCAGGAAGTCATCACCTACAGCTTCGTCGACCCGAAAGTCCAGCAGCTGATCCACGCCGGTGAAGAGGCGCTGATCTTGCCAAGCCCGATCTCCAGCGAAATGTCGGCGATGCGCTTGTCGCTGTGGACCGGCCTGCTGGGAACCGTGGTCTACAACCAAAACCGTCAGCAGAACCGCGTGCGCATCTTTGAGAGCGGGTTGCGTTTTGTGCCAGACACCAATGCGCCGCTGGGCATTCGTCAGGATGTAATGCTGGCCGGGGCGATTTGCGGTAACCGCTACGAAGAGCACTGGACACTGGCGAAAGAGACGGTCGATTTCTATGATCTGAAGGGCGATCTGGAAGCCGTACTGGATTTAACCGGTAAATTAGCCGACATCGAATTCCGTGCCGAAGCGATCACCGCGCTGCATCCGGGACAATCCGCCGCGATTTATCTTAAAGGTGAACGTATTGGTTTCATTGGGGTTGTTCATCCGGAGCTGGAACGTAAACTGGATCTGAACGGTCGCACTCTGGTGTTCGAACTGGAGTGGAACAAGCTCGCAGACCGCGTGGTGCCTCAGGCGCGCGATATTTCCCGCTTCCCGGCGAACCGTCGCGACATCGCGGTGCTGGTCGCGGAAAACGTGGCTGCCGCCGATGTTTTAGCCGAATGTAAGAAAGTTGGCGTAAATCAGGTAGTTGGCGTAAACTTATTTGACGTGTACCGTGGTAAGGGTGTGGCGGAAGGGTATAAGAGCCTTGCGATTAGCCTGATCCTGCAGGATACCAGCCGTACACTCGAAGAAGAGGAGATTGCCGCTACCGTTGCCAGATGTGTAGAGGCATTAAAAGAGCGATTCCAGGCATCATTGAGGGATTGAACCTATGGCGCTTACAAAAGCTGAAATGTCAGAATATCTGTTTGATAAGCTTGGGCTTAGCAAGCGGGATGCCAAAGAACTGGTCGAGTTGTTTTTCGAAGAGATCCGTCGTGCTCTGGAAAACGGAGAACAGGTCAAACTCTCCGGGTTCGGCAACTTCGATTTGCGGGATAAGAACCAACGCCCGGGACGTAACCCGAAGACGGGGGAGGATATTCCCATTACAGCCCGGCGCGTGGTGACCTTCAGACCCGGTCAGAAACTGAAAAGCCGTGTCGAAAACGCGTCGCCTAAAGACAAATAATCTGAACTAATTAAAAAGGCCGCATTGCGGCCTTTTTCTTTTTTATACGTCCCTACGCTTTGACGGCGGTGAGCATGATCTCCACCAGGATTTCCGGTCGCGCCATCTCCGCCTGCACGGCCGCTCGCGCCGGGCTGTGGCCTTCCGGCATCCACTGCACCCACACCTCATTGAACGCGGCAAAATCACGTTCGATATTTTTCAGCCAGATTTGCGCGGAGAGAATGTGCTGCTTATCGCTGCCGGCCGCCGCCAGCAGCGCGTCGATCTTCTCCAGCACTTCGCGGGTTTGTAAAACGATATCGTCTTCATTGCTTTTCGGCGTCTGTCCGGAGAGGAACAGCAGATCGCCATACTCAACGCTGGCGGAAAGGCGAGGTTGCGGATTATTGCGAATAATTGTCATGCGGTTTGTTTCCATGTGAGACCTTCTAAAGAAATGTCTGGCGTCTGATCGTCGATTAACGCGCCCAGCACCACCGCACTGCCGGCGGCGAGGGTAAAACCAAGGCTACCCTGTCCGAGATTCATCCACAGATTCGGGAATCCCGCGCGCCCCAGCATTGGTGGGCCTGCTGGCGTTGACGGGCGCATCCCGGTCCAGGTTTCGGCCTGATCCAGCCCTTCGAGTTCGGGAAAGCTGCGGGCGACGATGCTTTTCAGCGCCTGAATGCGGCTCTCGCGCAGTTCGTCGCCGTCGTAGCCGATGTCCACCATCGCCGCGATGCGCAGTTGTTGGCCAAGGCGGGCATACACGATTTTGTGCCCGTAGTCGGTGACGCTGATGTCCGGGGCAATACCTGCTTTTTCAGGATAGGGCAGGGTCAGGCTGTACCCCTTCAGGGCGCACAGCGGCACGCGAACCCCCAGATGCCCAAGCAGAGGACCACTGCCGTTACCGGCGGCAACGACATAATCATCGCCGGTGATGGTCCCGTGGCTGGTTTCCAGTGAGCTGATGCATCCGCCGCGCTTATTAAGCCGTTGCACCTCACAGTGGGTGAGCAGGCTAAAGTTGCTGCTGGCATTGAGCTTATCAAGCAGGGCAAGGCAAAACTGATGGCAATCCGCTGTTTCATCGCCCGGCGAATAAATTCCGCCCTGTAGTGAAGGGCTGATATGTCTGAGCGCCGGCTCCAGCCGCAGGCAACCGTCAGCATTCAGCGCCTGCTGATACTGAGGGTCTATGCCTTTTGCCGCTTTATTAAAATCATATGCCCGACGGTGGATAATTAATTTACCGCTGCGCCGCCAGTGGAAATCGGCAAGATTATCCTCATCCCGCCACGCCTGCATAACCTGACGGCTGAGCAATGACAGGCGCAATATATGGTCGCCATTCATTTTATTGGTCTGGCTATTACAGGCGCGCAGGAACTGCAGCAGCCAGCGCCACTGCTGGAAAGACATTCTAAGACGCATATTCAGCGGCGAATCGGCTTTGCCCATCCATTTCATTCCCTGCAGGGGAACGCCGCTATCAGCAAGGGGGGCGACGTAGCGGTAACTTAATTGTCCGCCGTTGGCAAAACTGGTGGCGCTGCCCGGTTCGGCATTGCGCTCCAGTAATTGCACCTGATGCCCGCGCTTGATCAGTTCCCAGGCTGTGGCCAGACCGACCACGCCGCCGCCGATAATGACAATGCGTTTGTTCATAACCCGATAAATCCACCGCTGATAAATTTATGGGTTATGTCAAAGCATTTACCCCAGTGGCGCAATTGACTTTTTATGGTCAGGGTATAACCGCAGGTTAATCGTTTTGAGCTGCTGACGTAGCCGCTGGCAGAGAAAATCGACAAATTTTTGCGCCATCGGGCTCAAGGAAACATCGGCCCGGCGCAGCAGGCAGAGGTTAATAGCAATTGGCGGCGTAATGGGATGGATCATCTCCGGTGCGAGATTGTGCTGGGCGGAAAAGATATCGGTGATACTGCAGCCCATGCCACGCTTCACGAACTCGGTGGCCGTATAGTAGGTCTGGACGTTTAGCCGGGTGGTGGAAAAGTCGCGGCGGGTGGCGATGGCGGCAGAAAGGGAGTGCGGCCCCGGTGAGATCCAGCGTTGCTGATCGATCTGGCTGATATCCACTGCCCCCTGACGATAATGACGGTCGATGTACACCAGCGGTACTTCGGCAATCAGGGTAGTAAGGATCTCCCCCTGCTGCACCGGCTGCAGCGTCAGCGCTAAATCTATCTCGCGTAAATCCAGTTTCCTGACCAGCGTCTCGGTGTGCTCGGTGGTCAGGGTCATCACCAGATTGCTGTTTTGCTGATAAAAATCGGTTACCAGCTCTGGCACCAGGCTTAATCCCAGACTTGGCAGGCAGCCTAAGGTGATTTTGGCGCGCGGATCGCGGGCCAGGTTATCGGCCAGCAGGCGCAGGTTGTCGAGGTCCTGATAAATGCTCTGCGCTTTTTCGAAAAGTGTGATCGCCTCGCTGGTCGGCAGCAGCTTGCCGCGCACCCGCTGAAAGAGGGTAAAACCCAGCTTCATTTCGGCGCTTTTTAACGCTTTGCTGGCCGCTGGCTGGGAGATATTGAGCGCTTCCGCCGCCCGCGATAAAGAGCCGCAGGTCATTACGGCGTGGAAGATTTCCAGATGACGCAGTTTCATGAACAGTTAACTCAGGGTTATAGCCTACCGATAAAAAGTCATTTTCTACTAACACTAAGTTAACATAAATTTAATCACCAATCAGCGCGCTGGTTACATATTGTGCTGTAGGTCCCGCCGGATGGCGGAATATTACGCTCTCAGAATTTTTCCTTTGTACCCAACAGCCCCTCAGGCCGCGGCCAATCAATAATGAAAAAGAGGGAGGATATTTTCTGAGCAGGCCCCAATACACCACCTGACTAATACGGTCAGATTGATTGGCATTAAGGAGTGTTATGAGTGACTCAACGCTCGCAGGCAATGCGCCTGTCAGACGAAATATCACGCGAAAAAACGTTATTATTGGTCTGTTATTGCTGCTGTTCGTGATGATTGCGCTGTGGTGCCACGGTCGACCGGGCAGCGAGCTTGGCCTGCTGGGATTTACGCCGCTGGTAGCGTTAGCGATATTATCGCTGATCGGCGTTGATATTGTGCTGGCGGTCATCTCCTCGATTATTATCGCCATGATAATGACTTCGACCGGCCTGCCGGAAATGGGCGCCATGCTGGCGAAATCCACCGGATCATTTATTGCCACCGTTGGGCTTATTATTATGCTTGGCGCCGGCGTGGGGGAAGTGGCCACCCGCACTGGCGCAGCGGTTGAGCTGGTGAAGTTCGTGGTTTATCGCATCGGGCTGTCGAGTCAGACGCGAGTGAAATTCGGTATTGTCGTCTCATCAATTTTAATTTGTGGTTCGCTGGGCACCATGGCCGGTGGTAACGCCATTATCGTGGCCGTGATCATTCCGGTGGCGGCAGCGGTACGCTTAACGCCGCCGACGGTCGCCGCGCTGATGATGACCGCCGGCTCCGTTGGGCTCTTTACCGGGCCCTTCACCCCCAGCACCGTGACAATCCTCAGCCTCGGCGGGTTGAGCTATCCGGATTATCTGCTGTACGTCGGTCTGCCGATGAGTGCGGTGACGCTGCTGGCCGGCTGGATAATGGCGGGGCGGATCCAGAAGATGACTGAAGGCAAACTGCGCTATGACGTCGATCTCTCGGAGAAGCCAAAAGAGGACCTCAGCGCCGTGCAGCAGCGTCGGCGTAAATTAAGCGCGCTGGCTTTCGCTGCGACCATTATTGTGATGGCGGTCGTTGGCGTGGTGATCAAAGCTGGCTTCAGCTTTGCGATTATCGTCATGCTGCTGGTGGCCCTGATGACCGGGCTGGTAGGCGGCCTGCGACCGACGCAGATCCTGCAGGCGCTGTATCACGGTTGCGGCCGTCTGGTGTGGATGTTTATTCTCTACTGGCTATATAACCCGATCCTGGAGCTGATGGATGGCCTGCATGCCTATCAGGGGCTGCTGGAGTATACCCAACCGCTGCTGGAGGGGATCTCCCCGGCCTGGCTGTGCTTTAGCATCTTCGCGTTCAATATTATCGGCCATGTGCCCGGTGCGGCGGTGGCCCAGATGACGTTTACCCATAAAATCTTTGGCCCGATGTTGATGGCCGCCGGCGTGCCGCCCCAGGGGACCACCGCGGTGCTGCTGGCCTCGTCTCAGGTGGACTGGTTCGGGCCGTTTCCCTCTTCGGACATGTTTGGCCAGATGGGGCTGGCGCAGTCTACGCATCTGAAATATATGCTCTATAACGGTTGGGCAATTGTGGTGGCGAATATCATCCTCTTTGCACTGCTGTTTCAGATCCTGGTGTAAAAGAAGGGGGGCGACGCGGGGGTTTTCTCCGCGTCAACGCAGGAACATGAGGTTTTCCTTTTCTCACCGGGATACCCGCCGTAAAATCAGCCTCTTGTTCCCACTGCGTAATGGAATCTATGCTGACTCTCGCCCATCTCCAACAGCGCCGCAGCCGGCGCTGGCTCTTCGGATTAACGCTGTTGCTGCTGGTCACCCTGCTGATCAGCCTGTGCGCGGGGGATCAATGGATCCCGCCAGGCGAATGGCTGAGCGCCAAAGGTCAGTTGTTTATCTGGCAGATCCGCCTGCCGCGAACCCTGGCGGTGGTGCTGGTGGGGGCGGCGCTGGCGCTCTCCGGGGCGATTATGCAGGCGCTGTTTGAAAATCCGCTGGCCGAGCCAGGTCTGCTGGGCGTCTCCAACGGCGCGGGCGTCGGGCTGATTGCCGCGGTCCTGCTGGGGAAAGGGATTCTGCCCGGCTGGGCGCTCGGCCTGTGTGCCATCTTTGGCGCGCTGCTGATCACCTTTATTCTGCTGCGTTTTGCCCGCCGCCATCTCTCCACCAGCCGTCTGCTGCTGGCGGGGGTGGCGTTGGGGATCATCTGCAGCGCCCTGATGACCTGGGCGGTCTACTTCTCTACCTCTTTTGACCTGCGGCAACTGATGTACTGGATGATGGGCGGGTTTGGCGGCGTCGACTGGCAGCAGCTGTGGCTGATGATAGCCCTCCTGCCGGTGCTCTGCTGGGTCTGTCTGCAGTCACAACCCCTGAATTTACTGGCGTTGGGCGAAGTCTCCGCCCGTCAGCTGGGGCTGCCGCTGTGGCTGTGGCGCAAATTACTGGTGGTGGCGACCGGCTGGATGGTCGGCGTTAGCGTGGCGCTGGCAGGGGCGATTGGCTTTATTGGCCTGGTGATCCCGCACATTCTGCGGCTATGCGGCTTGAGCGATCACCGGGTGTTGCTCCCGGCCTGTATGCTGGCCGGGGCGAGCGCCTTGCTGGGGGCGGATATCATTGCCCGACTGGCGCTTTCCGCCGCAGAGCTGCCGATTGGCGTGGTGACGGCGACGCTGGGCGCGCCGGTCTTTATCTGGTTGCTGCTGCGTTCGCGGGTGCGGGGATAGCGCGGCGCCGTCGGCAGGGACGGCGCTGGTTCAGGCTTACCAGCCTTTAATCGCGTCGCCTTTGTAGACTTCCTTCGCTTTTTCCGCGACTTCGCTGGTCTGGAAGGCGGCTTTCAGCTCCTGAATTTTCTTGCTGTCCTTATTATCCTCGCGGGCGACAATCGCATTCACGTAAGGGGAATCCGGCCCCTCCATAAACAGACCGTCGCGGGCGGCCGACAGGCCCGCCTGAGCGGAGAAGTTGGTGTTAATGATTGACAGGCTGACGTTCGGATCATCAAGGGTACGGGTCAGCTGCGGGGTATCCACTTCAACAATTTTCAGCTGTTTCGGGTTGTCGATGATATCCAGCGTGGTGGGTAAATAGCCGACGCCCGGCTTCAGCTTGAGTAACCCCTGCGCCTGGAGCAGCAGCAGGCTGCGGCCCAGGGTAGTGGTTTCATTAGAAATGGTCACCGTCGCCCCATCGGGCAGTTCGCTGATGTTTTTGATCCGGTGAGAATAGGCGGCGATAGGGAAGACAAAGGTTTTACCGACCACCGCAAATTTATAGCCGCGCTCTTTCGACTGCGCCTCAAGGTACGGCAGGGTCTGGAAGGCGTTGGCATCCACATCTTTGTTGTTCAGTGCTTCGTTGGGCAGCACATAATCATTGAAGGAGACCACTTCGACGTCGAGATGATATTTATCCTTCGCCACCTGCTCCACCACTTTCCAGATGGCTTCGTCCGGCCCGGTATTGATAGCGACTTTCACTTTATTATCTTCATCCGGAGAGCAGGCGCTCAGCAGGGCGACAGAGGTGGCGATTAACGCCAGGCTAAACAACTTCTTCATCAATAAAACTCTCTTAAATTAACAAGTAACGAAACCATATTACATTACCGGGACACTGTACACGGAAATGGTCGACTGCCCAATTGAGAGGATTTCATGTTGCCGACGGCCAGCGAAGCGCTGTTACATCATGCGACAACTCGGGGGGATTGGCAGTAGAATGGCGGCCGCTGAATCCGCTACAGTAGATAGGGATCACCTTCACCGGAAACCGGTTTATCCATTGAGGACAGGCTATGCAACATGACATTCTGAATACCGAAGTGACGACCATTGATGGCGAGAAAACCACCCTGGCATCCTTTGCCGGCAAGGTGCTGTTGATCGTCAATGTGGCCTCGAAATGCGGCCTGACGCCGCAGTATGAGCAACTCGAGGATCTGCAAAAGCAATTTGCCGGCGAGGGCTTTAGCGTGCTGGGGTTCCCCTGCAACCAGTTCCTCGGCCAGGAGCCGGGCAGTGAAGAAGAGATTAAGACCTTCTGCAGCACCACCTACGGCGTCACCTTCCCGCTGTTCAGCAAAATTGACGTCAACGGTGAACATCGCGCGCCGCTGTATCAAAAACTGATTGCCGCCGCGCCGAAAGCGGTGGCCCCGGAAGGCAGCGGTTTTTATGAGCGGATGGCCAGCAAAGGCCGGGCGCCGCTGTATGTGGACGACATTCTGTGGAATTTCGAAAAATTCCTCGTCGATCGCCAGGGCAACGTCATTCAGCGCTTCTCTCCGGATATGACGCCGGACGATCCGCAGCTGGTGGCGGCGATTAAAGGAGCGCTGGCGAAATAATGGCGTTTCTGATGCAGCTACAGGATGTAGAGACGGCGGGGCGCCTGGCCCCGTTCTCTGCGGCTTTTCGCGCCGGGGAGATTGTCCACCTGGTGGGGCCGAACGGCGCAGGGAAGAGCACGCTGCTGACCCGCATGGCGGGGCTGTCCGACGGCCCCGGCACGGTTCATTTTAACGGACGGCGGCTTGATGAGTGGCCGGCGACGGAGCTGGCGCGCCGTCGCGGATATCTGTGCCAACACCAGACCCCGCCGTTCGCCATGCCGGTGTGGCACTACCTGGCGCTGCATATGCAGCAGCAGGGCGATAGCGCCCGTCTGAGCGATATCGCGGCCAGGCTTGGTCTGGACAATAAGCTGGGCCGTCAGGTCAATCAGCTTTCGGGCGGTGAGTGGCAGCGCGTACGGCTGGCGGCCGTGATCCTGCAGATCGATCCCTTGAGTCATCCCGCGGGTCAACTGCTGCTGCTGGATGAGCCGATGAACAGTCTGGATGTGGCTCAGCAGGCGGCGCTGGATCGGTTGTTACGTGAGCTGAGCGCGGCGGGGATTGCGGTGGTGATGAGCAGCCACGATCTCAACCATACCCTGCGCCATGCCGGACAAAGCTGGCTACTCTGCCAGGGCGAAGCCATCGCCTGCGGAGAGACCGCCGAGGTGCTGAATGAGGAAAATTTAACCGCTGCCTATGCGATCCCGTTCCAGCGCGTGGAGGTGGCCGGTCATATTATGCTCATCGCGTCACAGTAGCACGCAGTCACCTTGTCAGTGTATTGATAAACAAGCTAAATTATTGCGATATAGAGACTAGGGACAGAGGGATCATCTGAAATGCGCTTCTGGTTCATGTTGGCGGCGGCGTTAATTTTAGCCGGCTGCAGCAGCCATCGGGCACCGCCGCCGAATCCACGGCTGGCTGACTCCATCACGGTGGTGGCGAATCTGAACGAGCAGCTGCGCAGCTGGCGCGGCGCACCGTATCGCTATGGCGGCATGACGCCGCGCGGCGTTGACTGCTCCGGCTTCGTGGTGCGCACGTTTCGCGATAAATTTGCCCTCCAGCTGCCGCGGGAAACCCGCGAGCAGGCGGAAATCGGTACCCGCATCGATAAGCGCGATCTGCTGCCCGGCGATCTGGTGTTCTTCAAAACCGGCTCAGGCGAGAGCGGTTTACACGTTGGCATCTACGATACCGACAACCAGTTTATTCATGCCTCCACCAGCCAGGGCGTCACCCGTTCCTCGCTGGATAACGTCTATTGGAACAAAAAGTTCTGGCAGGCGCGGCGCATCTGACGCCATTCAGAACGCAGAGGGAAGCGAGAGCTTCCCTTTTTTATGCCGATAACCCTGTTTTCCGCCCGTGTTAATCCGCGGTTCCAGGCACTACACTGGAGAGAGGAGGAACCATGACCCTTTCTTTTACCACCCACTGGCGGGATGAACTGCCGGACTTTTACACTTCCCTGTCACCAACGCCGCTGGATAACGCCCGACTCATCTGGCGCAACGCCCCGCTGGCACAGCAGCTGGGGGTGCCCGACGCCCTGTTTGCGCCTGAAAACGGCGCCGGCGTCTGGGGCGGCGAAGCGCTGCTGCCGGGCATGTCGCCGCTGGCGCAGGTTTATAGCGGCCATCAGTTTGGCGCCTGGGCCGGCCAGCTGGGTGACGGACGCGGGATCCTGCTCGGCGAGCAGCAGCTGGCGGATGGTCGCCGTTACGACTGGCATCTGAAAGGCGCTGGCCTGACGCCCTATTCGCGGATGGGGGACGGCCGCGCCGTGCTGCGCTCGACGATC
Source organism: Klebsiella sp. 10982 (assembly GCF_048589245.1). Classification (NCBI taxonomy): domain Bacteria; kingdom Pseudomonadati; phylum Pseudomonadota; class Gammaproteobacteria; order Enterobacterales; family Enterobacteriaceae; genus Klebsiella; species Klebsiella sp. 10982. The sequence goes on along the minus strand of NZ_JBMAXV010000002.1, from coordinate 199,574 downwards.
CGGGAAAGTCTGGCGTCAGAGGCGATGCACGCTCTGGGCATCCCGACGACGCGCGCCCTGGCGATGGTGACCAGCGATACCCCGGTCTACCGCGAACGCGTGGAGCCTGGCGCGATGCTGATGCGGGTGGCTGAGAGCCATGTGCGCTTCGGCCATTTCGAACATTTTTACTATCGCCGTGAGCCGCAGAAAGTCCAGCAACTGGCCGACTATGTTATTCGCCACCACTGGCCGCAGCTGCAGAATGAGGCAGACAAGTATCTGTTATGGTTCCGTGACGTTGTCACGCACACCGCACAGACCATTGCCAGCTGGCAAACCGTCGGATTTGCTCATGGGGTGATGAATACCGACAACATGTCGATTCTCGGTCTGACCATCGACTACGGCCCTTATGGCTTTCTTGACGATTTTCAGCCGGACTTCATCTGCAACCACTCTGATTACCAGGGGCGCTACAGTTTTGAAAACCAGCCGGCGGTGGGGCTGTGGAATCTGCAGCGTCTCGCCCAGTCGCTGTCGCCGTTTATCAGCGCTGAGTCACTGAACGCGGCGCTGGATGAGTATCAGCACGCCTTGTTGACCGCTTATGGCCAGCGGATGCGCGATAAGCTCGGCCTGTTCAGCCAGCAGAAAGGGGATAACGACCTGCTGGACGGACTGTTTGCCCTGATGATCCGCGAGAAGAGCGACTATACCCGGACGTTCCGCCTGCTGAGCCACAGCGAACAGCTCAGCGCCGCCTCACCGCTGCGCGACGAGTTTATCGACCGGGCAGCCTTTGACAGCTGGTTCGCTGGATATCGCGCGCGGCTGCGTGATGAACAGGTGGACGACGCTCAACGCCAGCAGCGAATGCAGGGCGTCAACCCGGCGCTGGTATTACGTAACTGGCTGGCGCAGCGGGCGATCGAGCAGGCTGAGGCGGGCGATATGGGCGAGCTGGAGCGCCTGCATGCCGCGCTGGCTGATCCTTTTACCGATCGCGAGGACGACTACGTCCGCCGCCCTCCGGACTGGGGGAAACGTCTGGAAGTCAGCTGCTCAAGCTAACTTGCCTCGCCCCGCGTTCAGCGGGGCGCTTACTTGGTCAGAATTAACTTCCCGGCGTGGGTCTGGCGCAGCAGATAGCGCTGGCCGCCATGCTCAATCACTACCCGTCCTTCGCTGCCTAACAGCACCCGACTGCTGATCTGTCTGTCCGTCGCCACGGGATAGGGGGCATTGTCTTTTGGTTTTTCAGCTGTGGCAGTGTTATCCATACGCGTCATAGCTCTCAAAATAAAAATCAAGGCAACAATGATAATCATTATCAATAATGTTGTTTTTAACGGCAAGCGTTATTTATCGTGTTACCGGATTTGGTAGGGGTAAGGCGGGAACGTCAAAGCCCACCGCAGGCGCGGTGGGCGGAACGGTTACAGACGGGTGGCGGTGGCGGCGGCCAGTTCGCTCAATAATCTTTCACTGTCTTCCCAGCTCAGGCAGGGGTCGGTGATCGACTGGCCCCAGGCCAGCGGCTGGCCGGGGACCACTTTCTGGGTGCCTTCCTGCAGGAAGCTTTCGGCCATAATCCCGGCGATAGCGGTGGAGCCCGCGCGAATTTGCTGACAGATATCGGCGCACACCTCCAGCTGGCGGCGGTGCTGCTTCTGGCAGTTACCATGGCTGAAATCCACCACCAATTGCTCCGGCAAATCAAACTCCCGCAGCGCCTCGCCGGCGGCTGCGATATCCTCGGCGTGATAGTTTGGCCGTTTGCCGCCGCGCATAATGATATGTCCGTACGGGTTGCCGCTGGTCTGGTAAATCGTCATCTGCCCCTGCTTGTCCGGGGAGAGGAACATATGGCTGGCGCGGGAGGCACGGATGGCGTCGACCGCGATGCGCGTATTGCCGTCGGTGCCGTTTTTAAACCCGACCGGGCAGGAGAGCGCTGAAGCCATTTCGCGGTGGATCTGGCTTTCGGTGGTTCGCGCGCCAATGGCCCCCCAACTGATGAGATCGGCGATAAACTGACCGGTCACCATATCGAGAAACTCGGTGGCCGTCGGCACGCCCAGCTCATTGACCTGCAGCAGCAGGCGCCGCGCCAGCTCAATTCCGTGGTTGACCCGGTAGCTGCCGTTGAGATCCGGATCGGAGATTAACCCTTTCCAGCCGACCACGGTACGGGGTTTTTCAAAGTAGGTGCGCATCACGATCTCCAGCTGCGGCTGGTAGCGCTCGCGCATGGTCTGCAGGCGGCGGGCATACTCCATCGCCGCGTCGGTGTCGTGAATGGAGCAGGGGCCGATAATCACCAGCAGGCGGCGGTCTTCGCCGTTAAGGATTTTTTCAATTCGGCGGCGGGAGGCCGAGACGTGGGCAGCCACGTCGGCCGTCACCGGATGGCGCTGGGCCAGCTCCGCGGGCGTTACCAGGCTCTCAATGCGCGCGGTACGCAATTCGTCTGTTTTATTCATTGGGGTCTCAAAAATCTGTTTCTTCCGCGGCGAAAATGCCGGGAAGTGATGCGCATCACGATAAACCAATCCCTGCTTATTGCAAGAGCAGGGCATGATCCTGTATAGGCCACGGGTGATAGCATAAACAAATTTTTAATAATGTACTAGTGTGTTAGTACATTCTGCGATTCAGCCCCATGATGTCCATGATTTTTGTCGCAATTTCCTCAACAGAATAATTGGTACTGTTCAGGCACGGGATTTTATTCTTGCGATACAGGGCCTCCACTTCGGTCACCTCCATCCGACACTGACGCAGAGAGGCGTAGCGGCTGTTCTCCCGACGCTCTTCGCGGATCGCCGCCAGCCGTTCGGGGTTGATGGTCAGGCCGAACATCTTATGCTGCAGGGGTTTCAGCGACGCCGGGAGAACCAGATTATCCATATCGTCGGCGATAAACGGATAGTTGGCGGCGCGAATACCGTACTGCATGGCGAGGTACAGGCTGGTGGGGGTTTTACCGCAGCGCGACACACCGAGAAGGATCACCTGGGCCTGGTCAAGATTGCGCAGAGAGATGCCGTCGTCGTGGGCAAGGGTGTAATCGATGGCGGCGATACGTGCATCATACTTAATCAGGTTGCCGGGGTTCAGGCCGTGGGTGCGGTGCGCCACCGGCGTCGGGTCGAGGTTGAGCTCCTGCTGCAGCGGGGCTACCAGCGCCTGGACGATGTCCTGACAAAAGCCCTCGCTTTGCAGGATAATGTCGCGGATTTCCGGGATCACGATGGAATAGAACACCAGCGGGCGAATCCCCGTTTGCTGATAGATGGCGTCGATCTGCTCTTTTACCGCCCGCGCACGGCTAATGTTTTCAACAAACGGCAGAGTCACGCTGCTGATGGCGACCGGGAATTGCGACATCACGGCATGCCCCAGCACCTCCGCCGTAATGGCGGTACCGTCAGAAATATAAAATACGTGGCGATCTACAGCACTTTCCATTTTGACCATCCGGTATAATGAGTTTAATTGCCTGAAAGCGGATATTAAATTTAAGCATATCCCTGTTTGATTTGTCTCTTGTTAAAATTGAAACGCTATTTTTGTTTTTAATGAAAAGGGTGGTTCATTTTCTTTTTGTTGTCGTTATTTCCAGCGTTTTTCAGCAGAATTCCTAAAAATCATCAGGTTAGCTATATCGCGGGAACAGTCCGAAAAAAGAAAAAATAATTTGCTTGAACGATTCACCGTTTTTTTCAGTTCCATAAATATGTCAGGATAATCCTGCAGTCGATCGTGAAATTTTTTTCACTGGTATTAAATCACAAAAGGATTGTCTCGATGTCCAACAATGGCTCGTCACCGCTGGTGCTTTGGTATAACCAACTCGGCATGAATGATGTAGACAGAGTTGGGGGCAAAAATGCCTCCCTTGGTGAAATGATTACGAACCTGTCCGGTATGGGTGTTTCCGTACCTAACGGGTTTGCCACCACCGCTGATGCTTTTAATCAGTTCCTCGACCAAAGCGGTGTTAACCAGCGCATCTATGCGCTGCTGGATGAAACCGACATTGACGACGTTTCCGCATTAGCGAAAGCGGGCGCGCAGATCCGACAGTGGATCATCGACACGCCGTTCCAGAGCGAACTGGAAACCGCGATTCGCGATGCTTATGACCTGCTGTCCGCTGATGATGCCGAGGCCTCGTTCGCCGTTCGTTCTTCCGCCACTGCGGAAGATATGCCGGACGCCTCCTTCGCCGGGCAGCAAGAGACATTCCTCAACGTGCAGGGCTTTGACGCCGTGCTCGTTGCCGTGAAGCACGTGTTTGCTTCACTGTTTAACGATCGCGCGATCTCCTATCGCGTGCATCAGGGTTACGATCACCGCGGCGTGGCGCTCTCTGCCGGGGTGCAGAGGATGGTTCGTTCCGACCTGGCCTCCTCCGGCGTCATGTTCTCCATCGATACCGAATCCGGCTTCGACCAGGTGGTGTTTATCACCTCGGCGTGGGGTCTTGGCGAGATGGTGGTGCAGGGCGCGGTGAACCCGGACGAATTCTACGTCCACAAACCAACGCTGGCCGCGGGCCGCCCGGCGATTGTGCGCCGCACCATGGGGTCGAAAAAGATCCGTATGGTTTATGCGCCGACCCAGGAGCACGGCAAGCAGGTACGTATCGAAGATGTGCCGCAGGCGCAGCGCGATATCTTCTCGTTAACCAACGAGGAGGTACAGGAGCTGGCGAAGCAGGCGGTGCAGATTGAGAAGCACTATGGTCGTCCAATGGATATCGAGTGGGCGAAAGATGGCCACACTGGCAAGCTGTTTATCGTCCAGGCGCGTCCGGAAACCGTGCGTTCCCGCGGTCAGGTGATGGAGCGTTACACCCTCCATGCCCAGGGGCAGATCATCGCCGAAGGGCGCGCCATCGGCCACCGTATCGGCGCTGGCCCGGTCAAAGTTATTCACGATATCAGTGAAATGAACCGCATTGAGCCAGGCGACGTGCTGGTCACCGACATGACCGACCCGGACTGGGAACCGATCATGAAGAAAGCCTCGGCGATTGTCACCAACCGCGGTGGGCGTACCTGCCACGCGGCGATTATCGCCCGTGAGCTGGGGATCCCGGCGGTAGTCGGCTGCGGCGATGCTACCGATCGCATTCAGGAGAACCAGAATGTCACCGTCTCCTGCGCCGAAGGCGACACCGGCTATGTCTACGCCGAGCTACTGGACTTCAGCGTCAAGAGCTCCAGCGTTGGCGACATGCCGGATCTGCCGCTGAAGGTGATGATGAACGTCGGCAACCCCGATCGCGCGTTTGACTTTGCCTGCCTGCCGAACGAAGGCGTGGGGCTGGCGCGTCTGGAGTTCATCATCAACCGTATGATTGGCGTTCACCCGCGTGCGCTGCTGGAATTCGACGACCAGGAGCCGGGGCTGCAGAATGAAATCCGCGAGCTGATGAAAGGCTACGATTCGCCGAGAGAGTTCTACGTTGGCCGCCTGACCGAAGGGATCGCTACCCTTGGCGCCGCCTTCTACCCGAAACGGGTGATTGTGCGTCTGTCGGACTTCAAATCGAACGAATACGCCAACCTGGTGGGCGGCGAGCGTTATGAGCCGGAAGAAGAGAACCCGATGCTCGGCTTCCGCGGCGCCGGACGCTACGTTTCCGAAAGCTTCTGCGATTGCTTCGCGCTGGAGTGTGAAGCGATGAAGCGCGTGCGTAACGACATGGGACTGACCAATGTCGAAGTGATGGTGCCGTTCGTCCGTACCGTCGCGCAGGCGAAAGCGGTGGTCGAAGAGCTGGAGCGTCAGGGGCTGAAGCGCGGCGAGAACGGGCTGAAGATCATCATGATGTGCGAGATCCCGTCTAACGCGCTGCTGGCCGAGCAGTTCCTTGAGTACTTCGACGGCTTCTCCATCGGTTCGAACGACATGACCCAGCTGGCGCTCGGCCTGGATCGCGACTCTGGCGTGGTTTCTGAACTGTTCGATGAACGCAACGACGCGGTGAAAGCATTGCTGTCGATGGCGATCCGCGCAGCGAAAAAACAGGGTAAATACGTCGGCATCTGCGGCCAGGGGCCGTCCGACCACGAAGACTTTGCCGCCTGGCTGATGGAGGAAGGGATTGATAGCCTGTCCCTCAACCCGGATACCGTAGTGCAAACCTGGTTAGGTCTGGCGGAACTGAAAAAATAAGTTCGCCCTGACAGCACTCATCCCCGGCAGCGATGCCGGGGATTTTTTTGCCGGTGACAGGCTGCCCGGTGTCGTGATGCGCAGGACAAAAAAAAGCCCATCGTGGGAGATGGGCAAAGACTACACACAGCAATTCGTTGTTTCACTCAGGGGATTTCCATGCTTATAAATCAAGGTGTTGATTTATAACCGTGAGCTAATAGTAGGCAGTGGGGCCTTTGCCGTCGATCAGATTCCTCTCAATAGTTAAATTGTTGTGAAGGACCGGGGGACAAGAGGGAGGGAAGTGGCGTACAAGGGCAGCGTTTTAACGGCGATAGATAAATTTTGCTTAACAATCGTCCCGGAGGGGGAAACAGGCGGGTCTCCCCGCCTGATACGGGATTACTTACGCCCGGCTTCCAGCTCGCTGAGCTCTTCGAGGACGACGTCAGGGTCTTTCGGCGGCGGCGGCACTTCGTGTACCCAGGCATCATACAGACGCCAGGAGACGGCGAGCAGCACCGGACCGATAAACAGGCCGATCATGCCGAAGGCGATCAGGCCGCCAATGACGCCGGTGAGGATAAGGATCATCGGCAGGTCGGCGCCCATGCGGATGAGCACCGGACGAATGACGTTGTCCATGGTGCCGACCACGCAGCTCCACACCAGCAGCACGGTGCCCCAGGTAGTGTCCCCGCTCCAGTAAAGCCAGATAATCGACGGCACCAGAACCAGCAAAGGCCCGAGCTGGACCAGACAGGTAAAGATCATCACCACGGTCAGCAGAGCAGCGTAGGGCACGCCGGAGAGGGCAAGGCCAATCCCGCCCAGCACCGCCTGGGTGAGGGCCGTCACCACCACGCCCAGCGCCACGGCGCGTACGGCCTGGCCGGCCAGCAGCACCGCGGCATCACCGCGTTTGGCCGCCAGGCGCGTGGCGAAGTAGCGGAAGCCATAGGCCACCTGCTCGCCGCGCCAGTAGAGCAGCGCGCTGAACAACAGCATCAGACCGCAGTAGACCAGCAGCTTGCCAATATGCGCCGCTTGCCCGACGAACCAGCTGGTGGTGGTGCCGATATACGGGCGAACCTTGGCCATGATCGCCGAGCCGCCCATATCCAGCAGGCCGTGCCAGGCGGAGTAGAGCTTATCGCCCACCAACGGTACGCTGTTCAGCCAGGCAAAATCCGGCAGCGTCACATTTCCACTGCTGATGAGTTTGATCAGCGGGACGCTGTTATCCACCAGACTGTTGACCAGCAGAGCAATAGGAATAACGAATAGCAAAAACAGCAGCAGGGTCATTGCCAGCACCGCCAGCATCCGTTTGCCGAACAGCATGCGCTGCAGACGCAGCAGCACCGGCCAGGTAGCGATCACCACCGTACCGGCCCAGGCGAAGGACAGAATAAACGGCTGCACAACCCACAGGCAGGAAATGATAATCAGGGCCAGGAACAGCACCGACAGCAGTATTTGCGGAATGTCCCGAGGCTGATGGGGGTTTATCATAGAGAAATTTTACCTTTCCAGTCGCGCCAAAATGCTGGCGCCGCGTAAATCCATGTACTGATAATAATATCAATAATTTTGCCGGGCTGATTTTGCACAGAAAACACGTGGGCGCATATGAAAAAAATGTGATAAAAAGTTGAATGCGCTACGCAAACGTTTAGTTAGCACCAACACAATATTTTCAAACACAACATAGTCAGGCAGGGTCAAGTGTGATGATCCCACAAATTTCTCAGGCGCCAGGGGTAGTTCAGCTGGTGCTGAATTTTTTGCAGGTACTGGAGCAACAGGGTTTTACCGGCGATACCGCCACCAGCTATGCCGACAGGCTGACGATGGCTACCGACAACAGCGTCTATCAGCTGCTGCCGGATGCAGTCCTTTTTCCGCGTTCTACAGCGGACGTGGCCTTGCTGGCGCGCGTCGCCGCGGAACCACGCTTTAAATCGCTGATCTTTACCCCGCGCGGCGGCGGCACCGGCACCAACGGCCAGGCGCTGAACGGCGGGATTATTGTCGATATGTCCCGCTATATGAATCGCATCATCGAGATTAACCCCGAAGAGGGCTGGGTGCGCGTCGAAGCCGGGGTCATCAAAGATCAGCTGAACCAGTTTCTTAAGCCCTATGGCTACTTCTTTTCCCCGGAGCTTTCCACCAGCAACCGCGCCACGCTGGGCGGGATGATAAACACCGACGCGTCCGGACAGGGATCGCTGGTGTACGGTAAAACGTCAGATCACGTGCTCGGCCTGCGGGCGGTGCTGATGGGTGGCGATATCCTCGATACCCAGGCGGTGCCGGTGGCGCTGGCGGAGACGCTGGGCAACACCCCATCGACGATTGGCCGGATCTACAGCACGGTCTACCAGCGCTGCAAGGCGCAGCGTGAACTGATCATTGATAAGTTTCCCAAACTCAACCGCTTTCTCACCGGATACGATCTGCGCCACGTCTTTAACGACGAGATGAGCGAGTTCGACCTGACCCGTATCCTGACCGGTTCAGAAGGCACGCTGGCATTTATTACCGAAGCGCGGCTGGATATCACCCGCCTGCCGAAGGTGCGCCGCCTGGTCAACGTCAAATATGACTCCTTTGACTCTGCGCTGCGTAACGCGCCCTTTATGGTCGAAGCGAAAGCCCTGTCGGTGGAAACTGTTGACTCTAAAGTCCTCAATCTGGCGCGCGAAGATATCGTCTGGCATTCGGTGAACGAACTGATCACCGATGTGCCGGATAAAGAAATGCTCGGGCTCAATATCGTCGAGTTCGCCGGAGATGACGCGGCGCTGATTGACCAGCAGGTCACCACCCTGTGCCAGCGGCTGGATGAGCTGATGGCCGGTAGCGAGGCGGGCGTCATCGGCTGGCAGGTCTGTCACGATCTCGATGGCGTGGAGCGTATCTACGCCATGCGCAAGAAGGCCGTCGGCCTGTTGGGCAATGCTAAGGGTGCCGCTAAGCCGATCCCGTTTGCCGAGGATACCTGCGTACCACCCGAACACCTGGCGGATTATATTGTCGAGTTCCGCGCGCTGCTCGACAGCCACGGCCTGAGCTACGGCATGTTTGGCCACGTGGATGCCGGGGTGCTGCACGTGCGCCCGGCGCTGGATATGTGCGATCCGCAGCAGGAGGTGCTGATGAAGCAGATCTCCGACGACGTGGTGGCGCTGACGGCGAAGTATGGTGGCCTGCTGTGGGGCGAACATGGCAAAGGCTTCCGTGCGGAGTACAGCCCGGCGTTCTTTGGCGAGGCGCTGTACGGCGAACTCAGGAAAATCAAAGCGGCCTTTGATCCCGATAACCGACTGAATCCGGGGAAAATCTGTCCTCCGGAAGGCGTTGATGCCCCGATGATGAAAGTCGATGCGGTGAAGCGCGGTACCTGGGATCGGCAGATCCCCATCGCGGTGCGCAGCAGCTGGCGCGGGGCGATGGAGTGCAATGGCAACGGGTTGTGCTTCAACTTTGACGTCAAGAGCCCGATGTGTCCGTCGATGAAAGTCAGCAACCAGCGCATCCACTCGCCGAAAGGGCGGGCGACGCTGGTCCGCGAATGGCTGCGCCTGCTGGCCGACCGCGGCGTCGATCCCAACCAGCTGGAGAAGGCGCTGCCGGAGCAGGGCGTCAGCCTGCGTTCGCTGGTAGCCCGCACGCGAAACAGCTGGCATGCGCGCAAAGGCGAATATGACTTCTCGCACGAGGTCAAAGAGGCGATGTCCGGCTGTCTGGCCTGTAAAGCCTGTTCGACCCAGTGCCCAATTAAAATCGATGTTCCGGAGTTTCGCTCTCGCTTCCTGCAGCTGTATCACAGCCGCTATTTGCGTCCGGTGCGCGATCATCTGGTCGCGTCGGTCGAATCCTATGCGCCGCTGATGGCGCAGGCGCCGAAGACCTTTAACTTCTTCATTAACCAGCCGTGGCTGAAAAAGCTGTCGGAGAAGCACATCGGGATGGTTGATCTGCCGCTGCTTTCGGCGCCGTCGCTGAAGCAGCAGATGGCCGGCCACCGCTCTGCCAACATGACCCTGGAGCAGCTCGAAGCGCTGAGCGCTGAGCAGAAAGCGAAGATGGTGCTGGTGGTGCAGGATCCGTTCACCAGCTACTACGACGCCCAGGTGGTGGCTGACTTTATTCGCCTCGTCGAAGCGCTAGGCTATCAGCCGGTGCTGCTGCCATTCTCGCCGAACGGCAAAGCGCAGCATATCAAAGGGTTCCTCACCCGCTTCGCGCGCACCGCGCAGAAGACGGCGGACTTCCTCAACCGCGTGGCGCAGCTGGGCATGCCGCTGGTGGGTGTCGATCCGGCGCTGGTGCTTTGTTACCGTGATGAGTACAAGCAAGCGCTCGGCGACAAGCGCGGCGATTTTCAGGTGCTGTTAGTGCATGAGTGGTTGCCGAAGGCCCTGACGACGGCTGCCCGTCCGGATCAGGGAGGGGAGCCCTGGTACCTGTTCGGCCACTGTACGGAAGTGACCGCGCTACCGGCGGCGACGAAACAGTGGGCCGATATTTTTGCCCACTTTGGCGCAAAACTGGAAAACGTCAGCGTCGGGTGCTGCGGGATGGCAGGCACCTATGGGCATGAGGTGAAAAACCATGCCAACTCGCTGGCTATTTACGCGCTCTCCTGGCAACAGGCGATGCAGCGGCTGCCGCGTAACCGCTGTCTGGTGACGGGCTACTCCTGCCGCAGTCAGGTGAAGCGCATTGAAGGCAGCGGCGTTCGCCACCCGCTGCAGGCGTTACTGGAGATAATAGGATGATTTGGAAACGTCAGGCCACGCTGGAGCAGCTCAACCGGCTCGGTGAGGGAAATATGGTAGGGCTGCTGGATATTCGCTTTGAGACGTTTACCGACGACACGCTGGAGGCGACCATGCCAGTGGATGGCCGCACCCAGCAGCCGTTTGGCCTGCTGCACGGCGGAGCGTCGGTGGTGCTGGCGGAGACCCTGGGGTCGGTGGCGGGTTATCTGTGCAGCGAAGGCGAACAGAAGGTGGTGGGGCTGGAGGTTAATGCCAACCACATTCGTTCGGCCCGCGGAGGCCGGGTGCGCGGGGTGTGCAAGGCGCTGCACGTAGGCGCTCGCCATCAGGTCTGGCAAATTGAGATTTTCGATGAACAGGCGCGATTGTGTTGCGCCTCGCGGTTAACCACCGCGGTAATATAAGTTCATCATCGGGGAGGCGAATAGCCTCCCACTTTTTAGGGTAATCAGCGAGGATGATTTGTCAGCGTGAGATATTTTGTCATCCGAGCCACCGCGCCGCGGCAAGGAATTATCTAATAAATATATAATTGCCGATCCACTCTCGTTATATATGCTACTCTTTTCAATACTAAATGCTTAAAGGTAACAAGAGGACGGTTAACCATGGGTATTCTTTCCTGGATCATTTTTGGACTTATTGCCGGTATTTTAGCCAAGTGGATTATGCCGGGGAAAGACGGCGGCGGGTTTATTGTAACGGTTATTCTGGGGATCATCGGTGCGGTGGTCGGCGGCTGGATCAGTACCCTGTTTGGTTTTGGTAAGGTCGATGGCTTTAATTTCGGTAGCTTCGTGGTAGCGGTTATCGGTGCGCTGGTCGTGCTGTTTATCTACCGTAAAGTGCGTAGCTAATCACCAGCCAGTCTGCTTTAACGACGTAAACAAAGGCTGCCGCGATAAGCGGCAGCTTTTTTTATGGCTCGCGGCAAAGTGGAATGCCGTCAGCACTTTCAGTCGGCTCACTCTCCAACGGGCACCACCTCAACGTGAACTTCGTAGTGTTTCGCCTGACTGGCGGGGATCAACGTGGTCAGTTTGTTAATGGTTTCCACCGGCGTATCGGTCGCTACCGTGGCCGAAAACAGCACCGGTCTGTGCGGCGGAAGCTGCGGCGGGAACGGCGGCAGCGGGCCACGGCCCATCTCCAGCGGAGGGCGGGCTCCGTTATCAACGGCGGGCGCCGGGACGTCGGTTTTATCGGCCGCAAAGGCGCTGGCGGCGGCAACCGCGGCGATAGCGAACAGGGCAGTTAGCGCTTTTTTCATCTGGTATTCCTCCATAAGCAAGTAGCAAAAGAGTAGAGGGCGGCGGCAGGCAGGACAATCCCATACGGCGCGAATCCTCTGAATCTCCTTTTTTCTTCGCGAATGTGAAGGTCAGATGAGAGCTTGTGTCATTGGGGAAGCATCTTAGTTCAGCAGCACGCTCATAATGAGCAGCACGGCCATGCACATCGACATAATACTGATATCAACAATCATTATTTACGACAACAGCTCCAGCTAAACGGGTACGGCGGCAACGTCAAAGCACGTATTAGAATGGTTAAAGATTGTACCCTGGTATACATTCACCGAACAAATGATTATTGACCGGACGCTGCTTAAACTGGCGTCTGTGATCGCGGCGCAATGGCGCACGCCCGTTCCGCACCTCGCTATCGCCAGCGAACGGACCAACATGAGGATGGCTCATGTTGCAATGAATTTAAGTCGCTTTCCCTCCATCGCTGACTCTGGCAAAAATAGACTCATTAACGAATCAACAACATTTATCGGTTGAAGCGCGCCAGGCCTGACTTTGCCTTGCCTGGGAGAGTATTACGCTTATGCCCGACACCAGGATGGACTATCGCCATGAATAACGAATTTACCTATACGATTACCCGCAGCCGGTTTGATGAAAATTATAACCCTGCGGAAAATACGCGTATTACCACCAACTTTGCCAATTTAGCCAGAGGGGAGAACCGTCAGGAAAATCTGCGCAATACGTTAATCATGATGAATAACCGCTTTAATACCCTGGCGCACTGGGATAATCCCCACAGCGATCGTTATGCGATCGAACTGGATATTATTTCTGTCGAGATGAATATTGCTCAGGAGGCCAGCTTTCCGGTAATAGAGATCCTGCAAACGCATATTGTCGATAACAAGACCGGTGAACGCCATGCCGGCATCGTCGGCAATAACTTCTCCTCCTATGTCCGGGATTATGATTTTAGCGTGCTGCTGCTGGAACATAATAAAGACCAGAGTACCTTCAGCGTGCCGGAAAACTTTGGCGAGCTGCATGGCAATATCTTTAAAGATTTCGTGCAATCCAGTGCCTGGCGGGCCAGCTTCAGCAAGGCGCCGGTGATTTGCCTGAGCGTGTCCAGTAAAGATGTGTATCGCCGCACCGGCAATGAACATCCGGTCCTCGGCATTGAATATGCTCAGGAAGGTGTCTCGCTGACCGAGCGCTATTTCAGCAAAATGGGTCTGCAGGTGCGCTATTTTATGCCGAAACACAGCGTTGCGCCGTTGGCCTTTTATTTTACCGGCGATCTGCTCAGCGATTACACCAGCCTGGAACTGATCGCAACCATCAGCACGATGGAGACGTTTCAGAAAATATATCGCCCGGAGATTTACAATGCCAATTCCGCGGCAGGCCAATACTATCAGCCCAATCTTCATCACCAGGATCATTCATTAACCAAAATTGTTTATGACCGGGAAGAGCGCAGCCTGCTGGCGATAGAGCAGGGTAAATTTACCCAACAGCATTTTATTAATCCGCACAAGACGTTGCTTGAGCAATGGTCTGCTAATTTCGCGCTGTGCTAATTTAAAAACAGAAGGTTCCTTATTATGAAAACATGGCTTCCCACTTCGACCGCCGGCAGTTTACCGAAACCCTCCTGGCTGGCGCAGCCAGAAACGTTGTGGTCGCCCTGGAAACTGTCCAGCGAAGAATTACTGGCCGGCAAGCGCGACGCCCTGCGTTTATCCCTCGATGACCAGCTGCGCGCCGGGATCGATATCGTCAGCGACGGCGAGCAAACGCGTCAACACTTTGTCACGACCTTTATTGAGCACCTCAGCGGCGTTGATTTTACCAAACGCGAGATCGTGAAAATTCGTAACCGCTATGAGGCGAGCGTCCCGACGGTGGTAGGCGCCGTGGAGCGCCAGAAACCGGTCTTCGTGGAGGACGCACGCTATTTGCGCCAGCTCACTCGCCAGCCGATTAAATGGGCGCTGCCGGGCCCGATGACGATGATTGATACCCTGTATGACAACCACTATAAAAGCCGGGAAAAACTGGCCTGGGAGTTTGCCAAAATCCTCAATCAGGAGGCGAAAGAGCTCGAGGCCGCCGGGGTTGATATTATTCAGTTCGATGAGCCTGCCTTTAACGTCTTCTTCGATGAAGTCAACGACTGGGGGATCGCCGCGTTAGAACGCGCCACCGAAGGGCTGAAGTGTGAGACGGCGGTCCATATCTGCTACGGCTATGGCATCAAGGCGAATACCGACTGGAAAAAGACGCTGGGCTCCGAGTGGCGCCAGTATGAAGAAGCCTTCCCGCAACTGCAGAAGTCGTCCCTCGATATTATCTCTCTCGAGTGCCATAACTCGCGGGTGCCGATGGACCTGCTGGAACTGATCCGCGGTAAAAAAGTGATGGTCGGGGCGATCGATGTCGCCAGCCATGCTATCGAAACCCCGGAAGAGGTGGCCGGTACCCTGCGCAAGGCGCTGGCGTTCGTCGATGCCGATAAACTCTACCCATCCACCAACTGCGGTATGGCGCCGCTGCCGCGCCATGTCGCGACCGGCAAACTGCATGCTCTGAGCGCCGGCGCCGAGATCGTTCGCCGCGAGCTGGCGGCCAGGTAAGGCGGGGGCGTTCCCGCGACCTTCCCCGGGCGAGACAGGCGTGCGCCCGGGGATCAGCTCGTCATCGGGCCGGCGATGTACGCCTGCAACCCCTGGGCGAGAAAATCAAATACCCGCTTGCAGGCGGGACTGTGACGCAGGTCCTCATGCATCACCAGCCAGGTGTCAAGATCCAGAGAAAAGTCGGCTGCCAGCACTCGCTGCAGGGGAATAATGCCATTAGCAAGGGGCACCTGGCAGATGCCAATCCCCGCCCCGGCGCGGATCAGGTTCAGCTGGGCGAGGTCGCTATCGGTCCGCATCGCGAAGGCCTCGCGCTGAAAACGGGGGTAGCGCGCCAGGGCCCGGCGAACGAGGGGCGTGGCGCTGTCAAAACCAATCAGCGCGTGGCAGGCCAGATCGTCAAGGGTAGCGGGCTGCCCCTGGCGCGTCAGGTAGGCGGCGGTAGCATGTAACCCAAGCTCGATCCTGCCGAGACGGCGGGCGATAAGCTGCTCCTGCTGCGGCGCGACCATCCGCACTGCGATATCCGCCTCCCGGTGAAGCAGATCCTGAACACGATTGGAGAGCATCAGCTCGATGACGATAAGCGGGCACGCTTGCCTGAGCCGGGCAACCAGCGGCGGCAGCACCTCGGCGCCGACCACCTCGCTGGCGGCCACCCGCACCACCCCCCGCAGATCGGCGCTGTCGCGACTAAAGTTAGCCGCCGTGCGTGCCAGCGCCCGGGCGGTGTTGTCCATTGCCTCGGCGTGTACCCGCAGCGCCAGCGCCGCGTCGGTCGCCAGCAGGCCGGTCTGCGAGCGGGTAAATAAAGCCTGGCCGAGCGCGGCCTCCAGCCCGGCAATATGGCGCCCCGCCGTCGGCTGGGTGATGTTCAGGGTGCGCGATGCGCCTGATAAGGAGCCTTCCTGCAGCACGGCGAGAAAAGTTCGGTACCACTCCCAGGGAATAGAGGTATTCATACAAAAATGTATAGCTGCTCGATGATGGTATGCAATTTCATTTGATATGAGCCGCAGGTAGGCTGTCAAGCATCCATTCGCACACGGGGAAAGATGATGAACAGCAGCGGCAAGGTCCTTATTCTGGGAGCAAGCGGGGGCATCGGCGGGGAAGTGGCGCGCCGGCTGGTGGCGAACAACTGGCAGGTTCGGGCGCTGAAGCGCGGGGCTCAGATTCGCGATCCCGCTGATGGCATCCAGTGGATAGCAGGCGACGCGCTGGATGTCGGACAGGTTGCGGCGGCGGCTGCCGGTTGCGACGTTATCGTCCATGCGGTGAACCCGCCGGGCTACCGGCACTGGCGGCAGCAGGTACTGCCCATGCTGCGCAACACCCTGCAGGCTGCCGAACGGCAGCAGGCGTTAGTTGTCCTGCCCGGCACAGCCTACAACTATGGACCGGATGCGTTTCCGCTGATTGATGAAGCGGCCCCTCAGCAACCGGTGACCCGTAAAGGCGCTATTCGGGTGGAGATGGAGCAGGCGCTGGAGGATTACGTGCAGCGCGGTGGCCGGGTGTTGATTGTCCGGGCGGGGGATTTTTTTGGTCCGCGTGCCGGGAATAACTGGTTTTCTCAGGGGCTGATCAAGCCTGGCCAGCTTCCTCGCATCATTCGCTACCCGGGGACAATCGGCGTAGGGCATCAGTGGGCCTGGCTGCCCGACGTCGCCGCCACCATTGCCGCGTTGCTGGCCCGCCGACATGAGCTTGAGCCGTTTGCCCGCTTTCATATGCAGGGCCACTGGGACCCGGACGGCAGCGAAATGAGTCAGGCTATCCAGCGGGTGGTCGCCCGCTATGGCGGCAGGGCGGCAGTGAAATCCTTTCCCTGGTGGCTGGTGAAGCTGGCTGCGCCCTTCAACGCCACTCTGCGCGAAATGGTCGAGATTCAGTATCTCTGGCGTCTGCCGGTACGCCTGCGCAACGATAAACTGGTTGATTTTCTGGGCGCGGAGCCGCATACCCCACTCGACAGCGCGGTGCTTCAGACGCTGCAAGGCCTGGGGTGTCTGCCCGCTGGCGAGATAAACACCGAGACGTGCGAGAGCGGATCATAGCCAGGGGTGATATTGTGACTAAATCATAATAACGTCACTCGTTGTCAAACGACAACGATCGCATTAAGCTAAACGGATGACGAAAAATACCCCCACCCCTGCAAGCCGTGGTCCCCATGACCACAGCGTTCGGGACCAGATTCTTGACGCGGCCATGGCGCACTTTAGTCGCTATGGCTATGAGAAAACGACGGTCACCGATCTCGCCAAAGCGATAGGCTTTTCCAAAGCCTATATCTATAAATTCTTCGATTCCAAGCAGGCGATTGGCGAGGCGATTTGCGCCAGCCGGCTGGAGAGGATCATGGTGGCTGTCAGCGAGGCCATCGCCGATGCGCCCTCCGCCAGTGAGAAACTGCGCCGCCTGTTCCGGGCGCTGACCGAGGCCGGCAGTGAACTGTTTTTCGAGGATCGCAAACTGTACGACATCGCCGCCGTCGCGGCGCGCGATAAATGGCCTTCAACGGAACAGTATGCCGGTCATCTGCAGCAGCTGATTGGTCAAATCCTTGTCGAAGGCCGCCAGGCGGGTGAGTTCGAGCGCAAAACCCCGCTGGATGAGGCGACCCTGGCGGTCTATATGGTGATGTGTCCTTTCATCAACCCGGTGCAGTTGCAATACAATCTCGACACCGCCCCCACCGCGGCGGTGTTGCTTTCCTCCCTGATCCTGAGAAGTCTCTCCCCCTGATTAGTGACCATTGACTTTATTGGTCACTCGTCTGAGAATGCGCTCACCATCCGGTCTTTTCATTAAGGTGACCCATGCTCAGGCTCAACGCCGTCCATTTTGCCGTCTGCTTCCTGCCGCTGGCCCTCGCGGGCTGCGGCGAACCTGCCGATCATGACGACCCCCGCATCCGGCCGCCGCTGGTTCGGGTAGCGACCGTCGAGCGCGCTGAGGCCAGCTCGCGGGCCTTTACCGGCGTGGTGGTGGCCCGAACTCAAAGCGATCTCGGCTTCAGGGTGTCGGGAAAAATCCTTGCCCGGCTGGTGGAGACCGGGCAGAGCGTCAGGCACGGTCAACTGCTGCTGCGCCTGGATCCGGCTGACTTAACCCTGCAGGCGCAGTCGCAACAGCGGGCCGTGGATGCTGCGCGGGCGCGGGCCAGGAAAGCGGCCAACGATCTGGCCCGCTATCGCGGCCTGGTGGCGAGCGGCGCCGTTTCGGCCGCGGAGTTTGACCAGATTAACGCCGCGGCAGAGGCGGCGAGAGCCGACCTGAGCGCGGCTCAGGCGCAGGCCAATGTAGCGCAAAACGCCACCGGCTATGCCGGACTGCTGGCAGACGCTGACGGCGTGGTAGTGGAAACGCTCGCCGAGCCGGGGCAGGTGGTCAGCGCCGGGCAGGTGGTGATCCGCCTGGCGCGGGCGGGGCAGCGTGAGGCGCGAGTTCAGCTGCCGGAGACGCTGCGCCCGGCGGTCGGCAGCGAGGCGCTGGCGACACGCTATGGCAGCGAATCTCAGCCGGTCACCGCGACCCTGCGACTGCTTTCGGACGCGGCTGACGCCACCACCCGCACCTTTGAAGCGCGCTACGTGCTGAACGGCGCCCTGGCCAACGCCCCGCTGGGATCTACCGTGACCCTGCGCATCGGCAACGGCCAGGCGCCAGGCGAGGTGCTGGAGGTGCCCCTGGCGTCGCTCTACGATCCGGGCAACGGCCCTGGCGTCTGGCGCATTGCCTCCCGTCCGGCTACCGTCTCCTGGCAACCGGTGACCGTGCTCGGCCTGAATGATGAAACGGCGCGGGTGAGCGGCCCGCTGAAGCCCGGCGAACCGATCGTCGCCCTGGGCGCCCATCTCCTGCACCAGGGTGAAGTGGTGCGGCTGGCGGAACGACGCGAGCATGATGCCGCCGGGAGCCAGCCATGAGCGTCGGGCGTTTTAACCTCTCCGCGCTGGCCGTCCGCGAGCGGTCGGTGACCCTGTTTTTAATTATCCTCATCTCCGTTGCCGGGCTGGTGGCGTTCTTCGGACTCGGGCGGGCGGAAGATCCGCCCTTCACGGTCAAGCAAATGACGGTCATTACCGTCTGGCCCGGCGCCACCGCCCAGGAGATGCAGGATCAGGTCGCCGAGCCGCTGGAAAAACGGCTCCAGGAGCTGAAGTGGTACGATCGCACTGAGACCTATACCCGCCCTGGCATGGCGTTGATCACCCTGTCGCTGCAGGACCAGACACCGCCTTCCGAGGTGCCGGAGCAGTTTTATCAGGCGCGCAAAAAGCTGGGCGACGAGGCGAAAAACCTGCCTGCCGGCGTCTCCGGCCCGATGATGAATGACGAATTCGCCGATGTCACCTTCGCCCTTTTTGCCCTGAAAGCGCGGGGTGAACCGCCGCGGCAGCTGGTGCGTGACGCCGAAGCCCTGCGCCAGCGGTTGCTGCATGTTCCCGGGGTGAAAAAAGTGAATATTCTCGGTGAACAGGCGGAACGCATTTATCTCTCGTTTTCTCATGACCGTCTCGCCACCCTGGGCCTCTCGCCAGAGGCGATTTTCGCCGCGCTGAACAGCCAGAATGTGCTGACCGCGGCCGGGGCCATCGAGACCCGGGGCGGGCAGATCTTTATCCGCCTCGATGGGGCGTTCGACCGCCTGCAGCCGATCCGCGACACGCCGATTATTGCCGGGGGCAGAACGCTGAAACTGGCCGATGTCGCCACGGTTGAGCGGGGATATGAAGATCCCGCGACCTTCCTGATCCGCCATCAGGGCGAACCGGCGCTGCTGCTGGGGGTGGTGATGCGCGAGGGCTGGAATGGCCTGGCGCTGGGGAAAGCGCTGGATGCCGAAACGGTCAGCATCAATCAGGACCTGCCGCTCGGCATGTCGTTGAGCAAAGTGACCGATCAGTCGGTGAATATCAGCGCCGCGGTCGATGAGTTCATGATCAAATTCTTTGTCGCCCTGCTGGTGGTGATGGCGGTGTGCTTTGTCAGCATGGGGTGGCGCGTGGGCGTGGTGGTCGCGGCGGCGGTGCCTTTAACCCTGGCCGTGGTGTTTGTGGTGATGGAGGCGACCGGCAAAAACTTCGATCGCATTACGCTTGGCTCGCTGATCCTCGCCCTGGGCCTGCTGGTGGATGATGCCATCATTGCCATCGAAATGATGGTGGTCAAAATGGAGGAGGGGTACGACCGCCTTAAAGCCTCGGCCTATGCCTGGAGCCATACCGCGGCGCCCATGCTGGCCGGTACCCTGGTGACGGCCGTGGGCTTTATGCCCAATGGATTTGCGCAGTCCACCGCCGGGGAGTACGCCAGCAACGTGTTCTGGATCGTCGGTATCGCGCTGATTGCCTCCTGGATTGTGGCGGTGATTTTTACCCCGTGGCTGGGGGTGCACCTGTTGCCGGACAGAAAGCCCGCGGCGGCAGGCCACGCCGCGCTGTATGACACCCCGCGCTATCAGCGTTTCCGTCGGCTGCTGACCCGGGTGATCGCCCGCAAATGGCGCGTGGCCGCCAGCGTGGTGGTGTTATTTATCGTGGCGATACTGGGCATGAGCGTGGTGAAAAAGCAGTTTTTCCCCACCTCCGATCGCCCGGAAGTGCTG
This sequence comes from Klebsiella sp. 10982, assembly GCF_048589245.1. Classification (NCBI taxonomy): domain Bacteria; kingdom Pseudomonadati; phylum Pseudomonadota; class Gammaproteobacteria; order Enterobacterales; family Enterobacteriaceae; genus Klebsiella; species Klebsiella sp. 10982. The sequence continues at coordinate 179,113 of NZ_JBMAXV010000002.1, read as the reverse complement.
GTTGAAGTGCAGCTGCCTTACGGGTCGTCGATTAGCCAGACCAGCGCCGCGACGGCGAAAATTGAGCACTGGCTGCAGCAGCAACCGGAGGCGAAGATTGTCACCAGCTATATCGGCCAGGGCGCACCGCGCTTTTACCTGGCGATGGCCCCGGAGTTGCCCGATCCCTCCTTCGCCAAACTGGTGGTGTTGACCGACGGGCAGGATGCCCGCGAGGCGCTCAAGCGGCGGCTGCGGGAGGCGGTGGCCAATGGCCTGGCGCCGGAAGCGCGGGTGCGCGTCACTCAGCTGGTGTTTGGCCCTTATTCGCCTTATCCGGTCGCCTGGCGGGTAATGGGACCCGATCCGCACACTCTGCGCGACATCGCCGATCGGATTAAATCGGTGCTGCAGGCCAGTCCGCTGATGCGCACCGTCAATACCGACTGGGGGTCGCGGGTGCCAGTGATGCATTTCAGCCTCAATCAGGACCGGCTGCAGGCGAGCGGACTCAGCTCCCAGTCTGTCGCCCAGCAGCTGCAGTTCCTGCTGTCAGGGATCCCCATCACCACCGTCCGGGAAGATATTCGCGCCGTGCAGGTCATCGGGCGCGCAGCGGGCGATATCCGGCTGGACCCGGCGAAAATCGCCGACTTCACCCTGGTGGGTAGCGGCGGGCAGCGGGTTCCCTTGTCACAGATTGGCGACGTGGCGATCAGAATGGAGGACCCGCTGCTTCGCCGTCGCGATCGCATGCCGACCATCACCGTCCGGGGAGATGTCGCGGATAACCTGCAGCCGCCGGATGTCTCCACCGCGCTGATGAAACCGCTGCAGCCCATTATCGACGCGCTGCCGCCGGGGTATCGCATAGAGACGGCGGGGTCGATCGAGGAGTCAGGCAAAGCCACGCGGGCGATGGTGCCGTTATTTCCCATCATGATCGCCCTCACGCTGCTGATCATTATCCTGCAGGTGCGTTCGCTGTCGGCGATGGTCATGGTTTTCCTCACCGCGCCGCTGGGGCTGATTGGCGTGGTGCCGACACTGCTGCTGTTCAATCAGCCGTTTGGCATCAATGCCCTGGTGGGCCTGATTGCACTATCGGGGATCCTGATGCGCAATACGCTGATCCTGATTGGCCAAATTCATCATAACGAGCAGGCGGGGCTCGATCCGTTTCACGCGGTGGTGGAGGCGACGGTGCAGCGCGCCCGCCCGGTTCTGTTGACCGCGCTGGCAGCGATCCTGGCGTTCATTCCGCTCACCCATTCGGTCTTCTGGGGAACGCTGGCCTATACGTTGATCGGCGGGACGCTGGGGGGAACCATCATGACCCTGATCTTCCTGCCAGCCATGTACGCGATCTGGTTCCGCATCCGTCCGGTGCCGGCGGTACAACAGCCGGCGCTGAATGCTCAGGGGTAACCCGGGCCTGGCCAGGGATGCGGTCAGGCGGTTAGGGATACCGGCACCGCCTGGGTGCGGTGTTGGTCCCGTTCGAGGCGGTCGAGGCAATCGAGGCTGATGGCCGATGGCGAGGTCGCGCCGGTGAGGGTCATGGTGACCTTCATATCCTCGGCAAATAAGTGCAGCAGATGCGCCACGCCCGCTTCGCCCGCCGCGGCCAGGGCATAAATATAGGCCCGACCGAGCAGCACGCCCTTCGCGCCGAGGGCCAGCAGGCGAATGACGTCCACGCCGGATCGCACTCCGGAGTCCGCAAGTACCGTCAGATCGTCACCGACCGCGTCCACCACCCTTGGTAGCGCCCTGGCAGTGGGGATGGCGCCATCGAGCTGTCTGCCGCCATGATTCGACACCACAATGCCATCGGCGCCGAGGCGCACGGCATTGCGCGCATCGTCGGCATCGAGGATCCCTTTGATGATTAATTTCCCTTGCCAGCTGTCGCGGATCCACTCCAGATCGTGCCAGGCGATGGACGGGTCGAAGTTGTTGCTGATGAACCCCATATAGTCGTTCATGGTCATTTTATGGCCGGTGTAGGCTTCGATATTACCAAACGACAAAGGCCTGCCCGCCAGCCCGACGTTCATTGCCCAGCGTGGATGAGTACAGGCCTGGAGATACTGTCGCAGGGTGGCGTGCGGCCCGGACATCCCTGAGCGGTTATCGCGATACCGCGAGCCGGGGATCGGCATATCGACGGTGAATACCAGGGTTTTCATGCCAGCAGCCCACGCGCGCTCCAGCGCATTGCGCATGTAGCCGCGATCTTTCAGCACGTACAGCTGGGACCAGAGCGCGCCGCTGGCCTGGCTTGCCACCTCTTCAATGGAGCAGACCGACACCGTGGATAAGGTGTACGGGATGCCTGCGCGGGAGGCGGCGCGGGCCGCCTGGACTTCGCCGCGGCGGGCGTACATTCCGGTGGCGCCGACCGGCCCCAGCGCCACGGGCATCGCCCATGCTGCATCAAGGATCGTGGTGGCCAGCGTCGGTTCGCCCGCCCCGCACAGCACGCGCTGGCGAAGGGCTACCGAGGCAAGCTCGGTAGCGTTGGCGTTCATGGTATTTTCCGCCACCGCGCCACCGTCAATATAATCAAACAGAAAGCGTGGCAGACGGCGGCGAGCGGCTTCGCGATAATCACTGGGGGCTGAAACAATCATTATTATGTCCTTATCTTTTTAAACCTAAGTGGATGTTCTGCAGGTAAAAAAACTATAGGCTTCTGAAAAACGCGGGGGAAATGAAATATTAGCATCCTCGCTATTCCCTGAGGGAATAATCCAGAATTATCGCTGCGGGTATTATTTCGTTTTAGGGTCAGGCGGCAACGACGTTATTTTGTTTATTTTCGCGCAACGTGAAGCCGGCAAAATAAAGACCCGGCATGAGGCGACAGCGCTTTGCGCCATCGCCACCAGGGGGAAGGAGAGGTCAGCGCGGCGCCCGCGTTTTCCGGGAGGTGTAAAGAAGATGAATTTGAAATTGAGCTGGTGGTATCTTTTGCTAGCCTTTCTGAGGAGGACAGACGGAGCGATAGCATGAAAGATAAAGACGAACAAACGGCATTGATTGGCATGGCCATCGGCGCGGCGGTCATTAGCTTAGTGGCTACACAGAAGCAGATTAATCAAGGGAGTATCGTGGATGAACTGGTGAGACTGGGCAGACAGAAGGGGGACGGGGTGGAAGATGAGGTTTTTGTTCAAGCCGCCCGCCTGGTCAGAAAAGGCACCTAGCCAGCCGCTACCCTGCCAGGCAATCCCTTTACCCGTTTCATCACGGTTTTCATTGCCGTGATCGCAGCCAGGCGAGCTGCGATTGTCTCTTGCCGAAAGCGTCACAGGCTGGCGCTTTCTCATCCTGAACGACTGGCTCTGCGCCTTATCGGCCTTTAGGTGACGCTGTCACTTTTCCTTCTCCCGCTTGCCCGATAAACAGGAACCGGGTCATCTGCTATTGCATAAATCGGTATTTTCGATACATCTTTACCATTGCGTGCGGATATAGAACGATTTCAGAATAACATATTATAAATCAAAAGATTAAGTTCACCCTGCCCACCCTGATAATCCCCGGGCGAGGGTCTATGCTTATAAAAAGCGCTAAAGGGGGCAATACCCCTGCTGCAGAAGGGTTGAAGTGATAATCATTATCACTAACATGGCGGTATGCCTTGATGGCGCCAACCTGGAGGTCTATCGATGGAAGTACAAGCAGGAACCTTTAATCCCGCCGATTTCAGCTGGCAGGGACTGACCATGACGCCGGCCGCTGCCGCGCATATCCGCGATCTGATGCGCAAGCAGCCGGACAAAAAAGGGCTACGGCTGGGGATCAAAACCAGCGGCTGCGCCGGTTTTGCCTATGTGCTCGAAATGATTGCCGAGCCGGCAGCCGACGATCTGCTCTTTGAGTCTGACGGGGCGAAGCTGTGGGCACCGCTGCAGGCGATGCCGTTCATTGACGGCACGGAGCTGGATTACGTCCGGGAAGGTTTAAATGAAATCTTTAAATTTCATAACCCGAAAGCGCAGCACGAATGCGGCTGTGGCGAAAGTTTTGGGGTGCAGGCGGAGTAACTATGTCGCGTAATACTGAAGCAACTGACGATGTCAAAACCTGGACCGGCGGCCCGCTCAACTACAAAGAAGGCTTTTTTACTCGCCTGCAAACCGATGAGCTGGCCAAAGGCATTAATGAAGAGGTCGTTCGGGCTATCTCCGCTCGCCGCAATGAGCCGCAGTGGATGCTGGAATTTCGGCTCAATGCCTACCGGGCATGGCTGGAAATGGAGGAGCCGCACTGGCTGAAGGCGCATTACGATAAGCTGAATTATCAGGATTACAGCTACTATTCCGCTCCCTCCTGCGGTAACTGCGATGACACCTGCGCCTCCGAGCCCGGCGCGGTGCAGCAGACCGGGGCCAATACCTTCCTGACCAGCGAGGTGGAAGAAGCCTTTAACCAGCTGGGCGTGCCGGTACGTGAAGGGCGCGAGGTGGCGGTGGATGCGATATTCGACTCGGTGTCGGTGGCGACCACCTACCGCGAAAAGCTGGCCGAGCAGGGGATCATCTTCTGTTCTTTCGGCGAGGCGATCCACGACCATCCGGAACTGGTGAAAAAGTATCTTGGGACCGTAGTGCCAGGCAACGACAACTTTTTTGCCGCGCTGAACGCTGCGGTCGCTTCTGATGGCACCTTTATCTACGTGCCGAAAGGCGTCCGCTGCCCGATGGAGCTGTCGACCTATTTCCGTATCAACGCCGAAAAAACCGGGCAGTTTGAACGCACCATTCTGGTGGCCGATGAAGGCAGCTATGTGAGCTATATCGAAGGCTGCTCGGCGCCGGTGCGCGACAGCTATCAGCTGCACGCCGCGGTGGTGGAAGTCATCATCCATAAAGATGCGGAGGTGAAATACTCCACGGTGCAGAACTGGTTCCCCGGCGATAACAACACCGGCGGCATTCTCAACTTCGTCACCAAGCGTGCGCTGTGCGAAGGGGAGAACAGCAAGATGTCATGGACTCAGTCGGAAACCGGCTCGGCCATCACCTGGAAATACCCCAGCTGCATCCTGCGCGGCGATAACTCGATCGGCGAATTCTTCTCGGTAGCGCTGACCAGCGGTCACCAGCAGGCGGACACCGGCACCAAAATGATCCATATCGGTAAGAACACCCGCTCGACCATTATTTCGAAGGGGATCTCCGCCGGGCACAGCCAGAACAGCTATCGCGGGCTGGTCAAAATCATGCCGACCGCCACTAACGCCCGCAACTACACCCAGTGCGATTCGATGCTGATCGGCCCGGACTGCGGGGCCCATACCTTCCCGTATGTCGAATGCCGCAACAACAGCGCCCAGCTGGAGCACGAGGCGACCACCTCGCGGATTGGCGAAGATCAACTGTTCTACTGCCTGCAGCGAGGGATCAGTGAAGACGATGCCATCTCGATGATCGTCAACGGCTTCTGTAAAGACGTCTTCTCCGAACTGCCGCTGGAGTTCGCTGTAGAGGCGCAAAAATTGCTGGCCATTAGCCTTGAACACAGCGTCGGCTGATAATTAAGGAAAAAAGATGTTAAGTATTCAAGATTTACACGTCGCCGTCGAAGAGAAAGCGATCCTGCGCGGGCTCAACCTTGAGGTGCGCCCGGGCGAGGTCCACGCCATTATGGGGCCGAACGGCTCAGGCAAAAGTACGCTTTCGGCCACCCTGGCCGGTCGTGAGGATTACGAGGTCACCGGCGGGCGCATTGAGTTTAAGGGTAAAGACCTGCTGGAACTCGCCCCGGAAGATCGCGCCGGAGAAGGCATCTTTATGGCTTTCCAGTATCCGGTGGAAATTCCCGGCGTCAGCAATCAGTTCTTTCTGCAGACCGCGCTGAATGCCGTGCGCAACTATCGCGGCCAGGAGGCGCTGGATCGTTTCGATTTCCAGGATTTAATGGAAGAGAAAATCAAGCTGCTGAAGATGCCGGAAGATCTCCTGACCCGTTCGGTCAACGTTGGTTTCTCCGGCGGTGAGAAAAAGCGTAACGACATTCTGCAGATGGCGGTGCTTGAGCCTGAGCTGTGCATTCTCGATGAATCGGATTCCGGGCTGGATATTGATGCCCTGAAGATTGTCTCAGATGGCGTCAACTCGCTGCGCGACGGCAAACGCGCCTTTATCATCGTCACCCACTATCAGCGCATCCTTGACTATATCAAGCCGGATTACGTCCACGTGCTGTATCAGGGGCGGATCGTGAAGTCGGGCGATTTCACTCTGGTCAAACAACTGGAGGAGCAGGGCTATGGCTGGCTTACCGAACAGCAGTAACGCGCTGCAGCAGTGGCACCATCTGTTTGAAGCGCAGGCTGGCCAGCGTACGGCTGAGGCCAGCCAGCATCTGCAGCAGCTGCTGCGCCTGGGGCTGCCGACGCGCAAGCACGAGGACTGGAAATACACCCCGCTGGATGCGCTACTGAACGGCCGCTTTGTCGCTGAAGAGGGGGCGTCTCTCAGCGCTGAACAGCGCGATGCCCTGGCGCTGCCGCTGGATGCCTGGCGGCTAGTGTTTATCGACGGCCGCTACCATCCGGAGCTGAGCGACGATCTCGCCGCCAGCGGCGTGGAGGTTAGCGTTGATATCCAGCGCCAGCATCTGCCGGATGCTTTGCGTCCGGAGGTGTTTCTCCATCTCACCGAAAGTCTGGCGCAGACGGTGACCCGCCTTCGCGTACCGCGCAACCGTCGCCTGGATAAGCCGTTGCTGCTGATGCATATCACCCGCGGCCTGGCCGGCGAGGCGCTGAATACCGCCCATTATCGCCATCACCTGGCCCTGGAGAGCGGGGCGGAGGCGACTGTGGTCGAGCACTACCTCAGCCTCAATGAGCAGCCGCACTTCACCGGCGGGCGACTGACCATGACGGTGGCCGATAACGCGCATCTGCAGCATATCAAGCTGGCGTTTGAGAATGCGCTCAGCTACCACTTCGCCCATAACGACCTGCTGCTGGGCCGCGATGCCTCGGCTTTCAGCAGCAGTTTCCTGCTCGGCGGTCAGGTGCTGCGTCATCATACCAGCACCCGCCTCGGCGGCGAAAACAGCAACCTGCGCCTCAATTCGCTGGCGATGCCGGTGAACAATGAGGTCTGCGACAGCCGCACCTGGCTCGACCATCAGGTCGGCTACTGCACCAGCCGCCAGCTGCACAAAACCATCGTCAGCGATAAGGGCCGGGCGGTATTTAACGGGCTGATCAACGTCGCGCCGCACGCGCTGAAAACCGACGGCCAGATGACCAACAACAATCTGCTGCTCGGACGGCTGGCGGAGGTCGACACTAAACCGCAGCTGGAGATTTACGCCGATGACGTGAAATGCAGCCACGGGGCGACGGTGGGGCGCATTGACGAAGAACAGCTGTTCTATCTGCGCTCGCGCGGTATTGAACAGCAGGCGGCGCAGCAGATGATCCTCTATGCCTTCGCCGCCGAGCTCACCGAGGCTATCCGCAGCGATGCGCTCAGAGAGCAGGTGCTGGCGCGGATTGGACAGCGTTTGCCGGGAGGCACGGTATGACATTTTCAGTTGAACGGGTTCGCGCCGATTTTCCGGTACTCAGCCGGGAGGTTAACGGCCAGCCGCTGGTCTATCTTGACAGCGCCGCCAGCGCCCAGAAACCGGAAGCAGTGATCGACGCCGAAGCGGAATTTTATCGCCACGGCTATGCGGCGGTGCACCGCGGGATCCATACCCTCAGCGCGGAAGCCACCGCGCGAATGGAAGCCGTGCGCCAGCAGGCGGCCGGCTTCCTCAACGCCGGATCGGCGGAGGAACTGGTGTTTGTCCGCGGCACCACCGAAGGCATCAACCTGGTGGCCAACAGCTGGGGAAACGCCAACGTCGGCGCCGGGGATAACATCATCATCAGCGAGATGGAGCACCACGCCAACATTGTGCCGTGGCAGATGCTCTGCGCCCGGGTCGGGGCTGAGCTGCGGGTGATCCCCCTGAACCCGGACGGCACCCTGCAACTGGACGTCGTTCCGGGACTGTTTGATCAGCGTACCCGCCTGCTGGCGATTACCGAGGTTTCCAACGTGCTGGGGACGGAAAACCCGCTGGCGGCGCTGATTGCCCTCGCGCATCAGCATGGCGCGAAAGTGCTGGTGGATGGCGCCCAGGCGGTGATGCACCACCCGGTGGACGTCCAGGCGCTGGGCTGCGATTTTTATGTTTTCTCCGGACACAAACTGTATGGCCCAACCGGGATCGGCGTGCTCTACGCCCGGGCCGAACTGCTGCAGGCGATGCCGCCGTGGGAAGGGGGCGGGTCGATGATCGCCACCGTCAGCCTGACGGAGGGCACCACCTGGAATCAGGCGCCGTGGCGCTTTGAGGCCGGCACACCCAATACCGGGGGGATCATTGGCCTCGGCGCGGCGCTGACCTACGTCAGCCAGCTTGGGCTGACGCAGATTGCCGAGTATGAGCAGACCCTGATGCGCTACGCTCTCGATGCCCTGCGCGCGGTGCCGGATCTGATCCTTTACGGTCCCGCGCAGCGTAAAGGGGTGATTGCCTTTAACCTCGGTCAGCATCATGCCTATGACGTCGGCAGCTTCCTCGATAACTACGGGATCGCCGTGCGAACCGGCCACCACTGTGCGATGCCGCTGATGGCCCGGTATCAGGTACCGGCTATGTGTCGGGCCTCGCTGGCGATGTACAATACCACGGAAGAGGTGGACCGCCTGGTGGCCGGCCTCCAGCGGATCCACAAACTGTTAGGGTAAAGGACGTGACAATGGTGGCATTACCGGACAAAGACAAACTGTTGCGTAACTTTAGCCGTTGCGCCAACTGGGAAGAGAAGTATCTCTATATCATTGAGCTGGGCCAGCGGCTGGCGCCGCTAAGCCCCGAGGAGCACAGCCCGCAGCACATTATTCAGGGCTGCCAAAGCCAGGTGTGGATCGTGATGGACCAGGATCCCTCCGGCGTTATCACCTTGCGCGGCGACAGCGATGCGGCGATCGTCAAAGGGCTGATTGCCGTGGTGTTTATCCTTTATGACCGGATGACCGCTCAGGACATCACCGAGTTCGACGTGCGCCCGTGGTTTGAAAAAATGGCGCTCACCCAGCATCTCACCCCCTCCCGCTCGCAAGGCCTCGAAGCCATGATCCGCGCGATACGCGCGAAAGCCGCAAATATTAGCTAGAATAAACAGGTAGATTTCATTCTGTTACGTCCGGCAGGGGACTGACCCTGCCGCCGTTCAGTCTCCTGGCGTTTTATCAGCGAAAGAAGGAATCTCAGTATGAAACGCAAAACGATGATCACCTTAGCCCTTCTCAGCGCCCTTGGCGCCTCCACGGCCGCCTGGGCCGTTGATTACCCGCTTCCTCCCGCCAACAGTCGGCTGATTGGACAGAATCAGTACTGGACGGTCCAGGAGGGAGATCGCAACCTGCAGGCGATTGCGCGCCATTTCGATACCGCGGCGATGCTGATCCTCGAAGCCAACGATACGATTGCGCCGGTGCAGCCGAAGCCCGGCACCCAGGTCTTGATCCCTTCTCAGATGCTGCTGCCCGACGTGCCGAGGGAAGGCATTGTCGTCAACCTTGCCGAACTGCGGCTGTATTATTTCCCGCCGGGAGAGAATCAGGTGCAGGTCTATCCGCTGGGCATTGGCCAGTTAGGGCTGGAAACGCCGGAGATGACCACCCGCGTTGGGCAGAAGATCCCCAATCCGACCTGGACGCCCACCGCGGGCATCCGCGCGCGCTCGCTGGAAAAAGGGGTGACGCTGCCGGCGGTGGTGCCGGCCGGGCCGAACAATCCCCTGGGCCGCTATGCGCTGCGTCTGGCCTACGGTAACGGTGAATATTTGATTCATGGCACTAATGCCCCGGACAGCGTTGGGCTGCGCGTCAGCTCGGGCTGTATGCGAATGAACGCCGATGACATCAAAGCGCTGTTCAGCCAGGTGAAAACCGGGACGCCGGTACGGATTATCAATCAGCCGGTGAAGTTTGCCGTCGAACCGGATGGGAAACGCTACGTAGAGGTCCACAGGCCGCTATCGCAGACCGAAGGGGAAAACACCCGGACTATCGCTTACACGCTGCCTGCGGCGTTTCACGCCTTCGCAGAGGATAAAGCGGTAGATGACCTGCAGCTGAAAAAAGCGATGTCGAGAAGGGCGGGCTATCCGGTGGTGGTATCGGCGGGGGCGGGTAGCGCGGCGACGTCGCTGTCGGCGCAGAACAATTCGTCTGACAACGGCCTGCTTACCCAATAGCCCTCATCATGAGGGCAAAAAAAATGGCGCACAGAGTGCGCCATTTTTATTACCAGAACTCTTACTTACGGTAAGAGTGAGCCTGGTTGTCCAGACGCTGGTTAGCGCGAGCTGCGTCGTCTTTAGCAGCCTGAACGTCGGAACGCATTGCGTTCACGTCGTTGCTCAGCTGGTCAACTTTAGCGTTCAGAGTCTGAACGTCAGAAGACAGCTGATCGATTTTAGCATTGCTGGAGCAACCAGCCAGCAGAGTAGAACCCAGGATTACCGCGCCCAGTACCAGTTTAGTACGATTCATTATTAATACCCTCTAGATTGAGTTAATCTCCATGTAGCGTTACAAGTATTACACAAAGTTTTTTGGGATGAGAATATTTTTTTTACCTGAACGCACTTATTTTTGATCGTTCGCTCAAAGAAGCATCGAATTGAACAAAATCGCTGAAAAAGCCGAGTGAAAACAGCGCGCTTCCATCGGATTCATCTTAGATAATCTCTTATTAAATAGTAAATTCCGATTTGCATTTTTAATAGGAAGAGCTAATCAATGAATAAAAAAAGCGCCCCAAGAGGCGCTTTATTAAAAAAAACCAATTAACCTGTAAATTATTACAGCACGTGTACGGAAGCCGTATTAGTGGTACCACTCGGCACTAATGCGCCGGAGACCATCACTACCACGTCGCCTTTACGCGCGAGGCCGCTTTTCAGCGCCAGATCTTTGCCCAGATGATAGAAGTCATCGGTAGAGGCAATCTCTTCCACCAGCTGCGGCACAACGCCTTTGCTCAGCACCAGCTGGCGAGCAGTGGTTTCGTTGGTGGTCAGGGCCAGAATGGTGGCATCCGGGAAGTATTTGCGCACCGCGCGTGCGGATTTACCGCCCTGGGTGGCGACCACGATCAGCGGCGCTTCCAGTTTCTCAGCGGTTTCTACCGCGCCGCGGCACACCGCTTCGGTGATGCGCAGTTTACGGTTGTCGTTGTTGAAGTCCAGACGGCTGGTCATTACGCGGTCGGTACGTTCGCAGATGGTCGCCATGATAGTGACCGCTTCCAGCGGGTATTTACCTTTCGCGGATTCGCCGGACAGCATAACCGCATCGGTGCCGTCGAGAATGGCGTTAGCCACGTCGCCGGCTTCAGCGCGGGTCGGACGCGGGTTCTTGATCATGGAGTCCAGCATCTGGGTGGCGGTGATAACCACTTTACGCGCGCGGATACATTTTTCGATGATCATTTTCTGGGCGAAGATAACTTCTTCAACCGGGATCTCAACGCCCATGTCGCCACGAGCTACCATGATGCCGTCAGACGCTTCGAGGATTTCGTCGAAGTTGTTCAGGCCTTCCTGGTTTTCAATTTTGGAGATGATCTGGATGTTTTCGCCGCCGTGGGCTTTCAGGTGCTCACGGATTTCGACGACGTCAGAACGTTTACGGATGAAGGAGGCCGCGACGAAGTCCACGCCTTGTTCGCAACCGAAGATCAGGTCCTGTTTGTCTTTTTCCGCCAGCGCCGGCAGGGCGATGGAGACGCCAGGCAGGTTCACGCCTTTGTTCTCGCCAAGGTCGCCGTTGTTCAGCACTTTACAGATAACTTTGTTGCCTTCGATAGCCGTCACTTCCATGCCGATCAGACCGTCGTCCACCAGAACGGTGTTGCCGACGGTAAGGTCAGAGGTGAAGCCTTCATAGGTTACCGCGACGATTTCGTTATTACCGATGACGGATTTATCGGTGGTGAAGGTGAAGGTCTGGCCGGCTTTTAGGGAGACGTCATTGCCGCCTTCCAGCTTGATGGTACGAATTTCCGGTCCTTTGGTGTCCAGCAGAATAGCGGCTTTCTTACCGGTTTTGCTCATCACATTGCGCAGATTCTGGATGCGCTGACCGTGTTCCGCATAGTCACCGTGGGAGAAGTTCAGACGCATCACGTTCATGCCGGCTTCCAGCATTTTGGTCAGCATCTCTTCAGATTCGGTTTTCGGACCGATGGTGCAAACAATTTTGGTCTTTTTCATGACAGTTTTAGTCTTTAAGTTGTGAAGGATATGGAATTCGCGCTCCGCGGGCGCACTGCCGGGGAGCCAAACCTGTATTACGAAAGTTGCTAAGCCACGCCCTAAGGATAGGTGACAACCCCGGAGCGTGCAGAAGAATGTGTGCTGGCGGTTCAGCCCATGAAATGTGGCAAGGTGTTATGCGTTTTATCATGCAGTCCAATGCGCTGAAACCATTCAAGAAAGAATCGAAGCGCATTATACGCTGCCGAAATCAAAAAAGAAAATAAAAACCTCGTTTCAAAATATGGACAAAACGCGTAACAAAACCAGCACGATATGCATAAAACTACGCAACACATTTTTTCATCAGCCGGTATGAAAAGGGACGGCAGAACCGGTTTTTTCCCGCGCCTTGAGCAGATAAAACATGCCTTTGACCACGGCGGCGGGGGATGATTTGCGTTGCCGAAAAAATCTATCAATAATGAATTGATTGATAATGATAAAATGCGAGCCGAACTCAATGGGAAATAAAGCGAAAGACGACGGGCTGTACCAGGAAATGTGCCGCGTGGTGGGCAAAGTGGTACTGGAAATGCGTGACCTGGGCCAGGAGCCGAAACACATTGTCATCGCCGGCGTGCTACGCACCTCGCTGGCGAACAGCAAAATTCAGCGTTCGCCGCTTACCGTGGAGGCGATGACCAAAGTCATCCACGCCCTTTCCGGGCACTAACGTCTTACGCCTTCGGGTCAGGAAATCACGAAGCGGACCACCGCCCGGACGGCAATGTCGCAGTGGTGGGCCACCATCGCTTCATCGTCGATGGCCGGCAGCGGGTCGTCAAGATACAGGCTGCTGAAGGTATAGAAATTCGACACCTGATAGAAGCTGAAGCTGCTGATTAACCGGTGCACATCGCGCGCGTCAAGGCCCGCCTGGAAGACACCCTGCTGCTGGCCGCGCAGTAAAATATCTTCCAGAATCGACAGGGCGGTACGATTCAGCGGTTTCAGCTCACCCGAGGTTTTTAACCACTTGCCGCGCTGCATATTCTCCATGCAAATGACGCGCATATAGTCCGCATGGGTGGCGTGATAGCGCACGCTCCAGCGCACCAGCCGTACCAGCGCCTCCACCGGCGGTACATTCTCCAGCCCCAGCTGCTGCTCGGTTTCGCGGATCCGCGCATACACATGCTGCAGCACCTCCTGATAGAGCTGCTCTTTGTTTTTAAAGTAGTAGACCACCATGCGTTTAGTGGTCTGCGCCTCGGTGGCGATCTGCTCCATGCGGGCGCCTGACAGCCCGTGTTCGGCAAAGACGGCGATGGCAGCGCTGAAGATCCGCGCCTTCAGCGATTGTGCTTCATCATGAGCAACGACGGTCATGGCAACTCCTTTTTCTTGGGTGACAAAAAATACACATAATGATCACAATTTAGCAACCTAGTATGGCGTAAATGAACCAAATGATACATAGTCAAGGCTCACGACAGCTGTTGACCCGAGGACCTTATGCTGCGCTCTATCGCCACCGTTTCGATTTCCGGCACTCTGCCTGAGAAGCTGCACGCTATTGCGGCGGCGGGCTACCAGGGAGTGGAAATTTTCAAAAACGATCTGCTCTATTATACGGGGACGCCGGCGCAAATCCGCCAGCTGGCCGCTGATTTAGGGTTAAAAATCACGCTTTTTCAACCCTTTCGCGACTTCGAAGGCGCCAGCCGGGCGCAGTTTGCGGCCAATATGGCCCGCGCCCGACGCAAATTTGCCCTGATGCATGAGCTGGGCTGCGACACGCTGCTGCTGTGCAGTAACGTGCAGCCGGACTGCTCGGCGGACAGCGAATTGCAGGTTGCGGACCTGCGGGCGCTGGCGACCCTGGCGGAGGAAGAGGGGATCGCTATCGGCTACGAGGCGCTGGCCTGGGGAACCCATGTGAACCGCTGGCAGCAGGCCTGGGATCGGGTGCAGCAGGTCAACAGTCCGGCGCTGGGCCTGGTGCTCGACAGTTTTCACATTCTGGCCCGCGGCGACACGCTGGACGCGTTGCCGACGGTGCCGGTGGAAAAAATCACCTTCGTACAACTTGCTGATGCGCCATACATGAAAATGGATCTGCTGGAGTGGAGCCGCCACTTTCGCTGCTTCCCCGGACAGGGCGAGCTGCCGCTGGAGGCGTTTGCCGAGCAGGTAACCCGCTGTGGCTACCGCGGCCCCTGGTCGCTGGAGATCTTCAACGACGGATTTCGCGCCTCGCCGAACGGCGCGACGGCCAAAGACGGCTACCGTTCGCTGCTGTGGCTGGAAGAGCAGACCCGCCGCCGGCTTCCGGCGTGCGATGCCGACCTGTTTTCACCGCCGCCGCTGCCGGTCTATCACCGGCTGGAGTTTATCGAGTTTGCCGCCAGCGCCGCCGAGGCGCAGCGCCTCGGGCAGCACCTGCAGGGGCTGGGTTTTCAGCACGAGGGAAGCCACCGTTCCAAGCAGGTGACGCTGTGGCGCAACGGTGGCGCGCGGGTCGTTATCAACCATCAGCCCCACAGCTGGGCCGATCACTTTTATCAACGCCACGGGGTATCGCTCTGCGCGATGGCGCTACGCGTCGAGCACAGCGCGCCGATTGTCGCCCGCGCCCGCGCGCTGGGGTACGCCACCTGGCAGGGCGACGCCGGGCCGAACGAAACGCCGATCCCGGCGATTTGCGCCCCCGACGGCAGCCTTATCTATCTCATTGACGCCGGGGAGGCGATCTACGAGCGCGACTTTCACCTGCGTGACGGGTTGACGATGCGCGAGGATTATCTCGGCATTGACCATCTGGCGCTGGGGATGGAAGCCGACAGCCGCGACAACTGGGTGATGTTCTTCCGCACTGTATTTGGTTTTACCCTTGAACATGAACAAACGCTGCCGGACCCGTATGGACTAGTACGCAGCCTGGCGGTGCGCAGTCCGCAGGGCGATATCCGCCTGGCGCTGAATATTTCCCAGAGCCGGGCGACGCAGATCGCCCGCTCGGTCGCCTGCTATCAGGGCGCGGGGCTGCAGCATGCGGCCTTTGCCTGTCGCGACCTGCAGAACACCTGCGATCAGCTTACCGAGATTGCCCGCTATGCGCTGCCGATCCCGGCTAATTACTATGATGATCTCCTGGCGCGCTTTGGCGGCGAGCTGGACGTCGCGCAGCTTCAGCGCCAGCAGCTTCTCTATGACCGCGATCCGCAGGGCGGGGATTTCCTGCATCTTTACACCCGGCCCTTTACCGCCGGGCGCTTTTTCTTTGAGTTAACCGAACGGCGGGCTGGCTACGCGCTCTATGGCGCGGCGAACGCAGCCGTTCGTCTGGCGGCGATGCAGTATTGTTAGCCTGAATCAAATGGTTCATTATGCGTTAAACACAATAACAACACCCTCTGTACCCGAGACAGGAACCGACTATGAGCTCATATAGCCCAAATCCGACGGCTGCCGCCCAGCCCGCCGTCACCGCGCGTCGCTCCCGGCGGCGCATTGGCATCCTTGCGCTGTTGGCCGTGGGGACCATGATTAACTATCTCGATCGCACCGTGCTGGGGATCGCCGCCCCAAAGCTCACCGGTGAGCTGGGGATCGACCCGGCAATCATGGGTATCCTCTTCTCCGCCTTCGCCTGGACTTACGCCCTGGCGCAAATCCCCGGCGGGCTGTTTCTTGACCGTTTTGGCAACAAAGTGACCTACTTTTTGTCGCTGACCCTGTGGTCGCTGTTTACCCTGTTTCACGGCATGGCGGTGGGGCTGAAGACGCTGCTGCTGTGCCGCTTCGGGCTCGGCATCAGCGAAGCGCCGTGCTTTCCGGTCAACAGCCGGGTGGTCAGCGCCTGGTTCCCACAACAGGAGCGAGCAAAGGCCACGGCGGTCTACACCGTGGGGGAGTATCTCGGGCTGGCCTGCTTTGCGCCGCTGCTGTTCTGGATCATGGACGGCTTTGGCTGGCGGGTGCTGTTCGTCAGCGTCGGCGCGGTCGGTATTCTGTTTGCCCTGGTGTGGTGGCGCTGCTATCGCGAACCGCATGAAGATCCGCGCCTCAGCCAGCAGGAGCGTGAGCATATCGAAAACGGCGGCGGCCTGAGCGCGCCAACGGACCAGCAGGTGGCGTTCAGCTGGCCGCTGGTCCGCCAGCTGCTGAGTAAACGGCAGATCATCGGCGCCAGCATCGGCCAGTTTGCCGGCAATACCGTGCTGGTGTTCTTTCTCACCTGGTTCCCGACCTGGCTGGCCACCGAGCGGCATATGCCGTGGCTGAAGGTCGGCTTCTTCTCCATCCTGCCGTTTGTCGCCGCCGCCGGCGGGGTGATGTTTGGCGGCTGGATCTCCGACAAACTGCTCAAGGCCACCGGGTCGGCCAACCTCGGCCGTAAACTGCCGATCGTCGCCGGCCTGCTGATGGCCAGCTGCATCATTACCGCCAACTGGCTGCAGAGCGATCTGGCGGTGATCCTGGTGATGTCATTTGCCTTTTTCGGCCAGGGGATGGTGGGCCTTGGCTGGACGCTGATCTCCGATATCGCTCCGAAGGGGCTGGGCGGCCTGACCGGCGGTCTGTTTAACTTCTGCGCCAACCTCGCGGGGATCCTGACCCCGCTGGTGATCGGCTTTATCGTTGCCGGGTTCGGCAATTTTTTCTACGCGTTGATCTACATCGGCGGCGCCGCGCTGCTGGGCGTGGTGGCCTATCTGTTTATCCTCGGCGACGTCAAACGTATTGAGTTATCGCAGTAAGCAAAGGAGCAAGGCATGGTGATTAGTGGGAATACGCGGCTGATAGCGCACCTTGGCTATCCGACCGCCAGTTTTAAGGCGCCGATGATCTATAACCCATGGTTCGTTGACCAGCAGGTGGACGTGAAGGTGGTGCCGATGGGGGTCAGGCCGGAGGACTACGCCGCGTTTATTCCGCCGCTGTTTACGATGACCAACATCATCGGCGCGCTGGTGACGATGCCGCATAAAATCGCCACCTGCGATCTGGTGCAGCGCCTGAGCCCGACGGCGGCCATCGCAGGCGCCTGCAACGCCATCCGTCTCGAGGCCGACGGCAGCCTGAGCGGAGACATGTTCGATGGCGAGGGATTTGTGCTGGGCCTGCGTCGTAAAGGGTTTAACCCGCAGGGGACGCGGGCGCTGGTGGTCGGTAGCGGCGGGGTGGGGTCGGCTATCGCCGCCTCCCTCGCAGCGGCAGGGGTCAGCGCCCTGACGCTGTACGACACCCGTCCTGAGGTGGCGCACGCCCTCGCCGGTCGGCTGCTCCAGCACTATCCGCAGCTCGATATCACCCTGATGCAGCCCGATCCTGCCGGACACGAGCTGGTGGTCAACGCCACCCCGCTGGGGATGAAGGCCAGCGATCCGCTACCGCTGGACGTCGACCGTCTGGCGCCGGGCACCTGGGTGGGAGAGGTGGTGATGACCCAGGAGTACACTCCACTGCTGCGGGCCGCTCAGGCGCGGCAGTGCCCTATCCAGCGCGGAACCGACATGCTGTTTGAAATGATCCCCGCCTATTTGCGCTTTTTCGACCTGCCGGTAGCCACCCCCGAGCAGTTGCGGGCCCTGGCAGAAATTCGCTACTGACGCGCCGTCAATCCGGGTAATATAGCGCTATATTATCCGGTTTATAGCGACATCCTATGACAAACACCTCTCTCACGCTGCTGGCGGCGGGAAGCCTGAGAAGCGCTTTCCTGCCGCTGGTGGCGCACTTTCAGCAGCATACTGGCCTGGCGGTCGATGCGCAGTTTGGCCCTGCCGGCCTGCTGCGCGAGCGAATCGAAGCCGGGGCGCCATGCGCGGTTTTTGCGTCCGCTAACGCGACGCACCCGCAGGCGCTGCTGCAGGCGGGTCTGGCGCAGGAATGCCAGGGATTTGCCGGCAACCAGCTGATGCTGACCGCCCGGCGCTCACCGGACAACGATGGCCTGGACTGGCTGACGCTGCTCAGCACGCCCCGCCTGCGGCTGGCCACCTCTACGCCGGGCTGCGATCCGTCGGGAGATTATACCTGGCAGCTGTTCGCCCAAATTGAGGCACGCCACCCTGGGTTGGGCAATGCGATAGCCGGGCGGGCGCAGCCGCTGGTCGGCGGCAGAGACGCACTGAGCGTGCCGCCGGGAGAGATAGCCGGCGCGTGGCTTATTCGTCAGAATCTGGCGGATCTGTTTATCGGCTATGCGCACTATGGCCCCGCGCTGGCCGCCTGCGACGATCTGCGTACCCTGACTATCCCCGCACCGTGGAATATTCGCTGTGATTACCAGCTGGCGCGCCTCAGCGCTGACCCCGCCGCGCTGGCCCTGTATCGCTTTATCCTCGGCGACGTTGGCCAGGCCTGTCTCCGGCAGGCGGGTTTTATGCCGTTCAGCGACGCAGCGTAAACCCGGGCGCCAGCAGAGGGGACGCGGAGGCGGGATGGTGGATCAGGCGTACCGGCAGGCCGTAGGCTTGCCGGAGATGCGTTTCGCTCAGTACGTCGGCGGTCTCGCCCGCCAGCCACTGGCCCTCCGGCAGAAGCAGCAGCGTATGGCTGGCCACCTGTAGGGCGTGGTTGGGATCATGGGTGGTGAACAGGACGGTGCGCGTCTGGCGATGAGCGAGGTCGACGATCAGCTGCAATACCACCTGCTGGTTACCGAGGTCCAGCGCCGAGCAGGGCTCATCCAGCAGGATATTCTGGCTGGCGCTGACCAGCGCGCGGGCAATCAGCACCAGCTGTTGCTGACCGCCGGAGAGGGCGCCGAAGTCATCCCCGGCCAGGGCGGCAATCCCCAGCTGCGCCAGCGCCTGCTCAACCCGCCGGGCATCCTCCTCGTTCGGCTGGGCAAAGAGATCCACGTGACGGGCGCGGCCCATCAGCACCACATCGCTCACGCGCCAGCGGAAAGCGGGACGAAACGACTGCGGGACCAGGGCGACGCCCCCCTCGCACTGCACCTCGCCGCCCAGCGGCGGCAGCACGCCGGTCAGGGTATCCAGCAGGGTACTTTTTCCCCGGCCATTGGCGCCCAGCACCGCCCAGATCTCACCGGGACGGCAGGCCAGCGTAAGCGGGTCGAAAAGCGGCTGGCGGTGGCCGTAGCGTAGCGTTTGCAGCGATAATGAGCTGTTCATCGGGCCGTACTCCGGCGCCGGGATTGCACCAGTAAAAAGGTAAACAGCGGCGCCCCGAGCAGGGCAGTGATGATCCCGATCGGGATCTCCGCCTGGGTGAGCGTGCGCGCCAGATCGTCCACCACCAGCATCAGGGCGGCGCCGAGCCAGAAGGCGGTGGGCAGCAGGCGACGATGGTCTGCGCCCACCAGCAGGCGGGCGAGGTGCGGGACCACCAGACCCATCCAGGCGATGCTGCCGCTGACCGCCACCTGGGCTGCCACCAGCACCGCGCAGCAGACCAGTACGCCGCGACGTAGCGCAGCCACCGGAACGCCAAGACTGCGGGCATCGCGCTCCTCCAGCGCCAGCAGGTTGATCCGCCAGCGCAGCTTCCACAGCACCCCGGCGGCAAGCGCCATGGGCAGGGACATAAGCAGTACCTTATGCCAGCTGGCGGTCGCGAAGCTGCCGAGCAGCCAGAAGACAATGTTCGGTAGCGTCTCTTCGCTGTCGGCGAGGTACTGCATCAGGCTGACCAGCGCGGCGAAGAAGCCGCTGAGAATGATCCCGGACAGAATCAGCCCCAGCGTGCTTTCCCGCCCCTGCAGGGCGGCGAGGGCGTAAATCAGCCCCAGCGCGACGAGACCGAAGAAAAAGGTCGAGGCCATCATCAGCAGACTGCCAACGCCCAACAGGATCGCCAGCGTGCCGCCGAAGGCGGATCCGGAGGTCACCCCGATGATGTGTGGATCCACCAGCGGGTTCTGGAACACGCCCTGCAAGGTGGCGCCGCACAGCCCCAGCGCGCCGCCGGCCAGCAGAGCCATGACCACGCGCGGCAGGCGAACCGACCAGACGATCTGCCCAATCACCCCTTCACCCGGCGGCAGATGGGTCAGGGTGTGGCCAACGGCGCTCAGGCTTAACGGGTACTGGCCGCAACAGAGCGAGGCGACCGCGATCGCCAGGGTCACCAGCGCCAGGCTACCCTGCAACAGCCAGGGATGATGGTTAGCGGGCATCTGGCGTCCACGTCACACGGTAAAAACGCTGATAGTAATCGCTGGCTTTACTGTCCACATCGATGTTCTGGTAGCGCGCGGGATAGAGTTTTTTCGCCATCCACAGTTCGCCCAGCGCCAGGGCCTCCGGCATGGGATAACCCCAGGCTTTGGCGTACTCCGGCATCAGCCACACGCGGTGGTGTTTCACCGCATCGATCGCCTGCCACTGCGGGTCGTTCTCTATCTGTTTGACCACCTGCGGATAACGGTCCTGGACGAAGATCACCTGTGGGTTCCACTCCAGCACCTGCTCAAGCGACACCTGACGGGCGCCTTTTACACTCGCGGCCGCCACGTTCAGCGCCCCGGCGTGCGCCATCATCAGCCCGGTGTATTTACCGGCGCCGTAGGTATTCAGATCGGGGTTGGCCATATACACCCGCACCCGCTGGTTCTGGGGAATATCGGCCACCGGCGCATTGGCTTGTTTGCGCGCCTCGAAGGTATAGTGAATCAGCGCCTCGGCCTCGGGCTGGCGTTCGACCACCTCGCCGATAAGGCGGATCCCCTCCATCAGCCCGGCGTTATAGGCCTGCTCTTCGTCAGCCATGGTGGGGTTCATTTTATTTTTTTCCCCGGCGGCATCGTGGCGCAGCGAGATGGCCACTACCGGGATCCCGGCCTGTTGGATCTGCGCGATCATCGCCGGCGGTGCATAGTTGGCGACGAAAACCACCTGCGGACGCAGCGCCAACAGGCTTTCAATATTGACCTGGGTGAGATCGCCCGGGGTCGCCAGTTGCCCGATCTCGGGCATAAAGCGGGCGAACTGCGGCCCGAGCTGT
This sequence comes from Klebsiella sp. 10982, assembly GCF_048589245.1. Lineage (NCBI taxonomy): Bacteria > Pseudomonadati > Pseudomonadota > Gammaproteobacteria > Enterobacterales > Enterobacteriaceae > Klebsiella > Klebsiella sp. 10982. The sequence goes on along the minus strand of NZ_JBMAXV010000002.1, from coordinate 157,860 downwards.
TTCTGCCAGCTGCTTAAGACGCCGACGATATCCTCGGCGGCATGCAGTTGTACCAGCAGGTTGAGCGTCTGATGCTGCAGAACCACAACGCGGGTGACGTGGTCGGGGAGGGTGACCTGGCGACCCAGCTGGTCGGTGACGGTGCGGTCGGCGAAGGTCTGGCCGGTGAACAGGCTGGCGCTGAGCAGCGTCAGGCCCAGCAGTAAGGGGTGTTTTGACATGATGTGGCCCGAATGGCGTGAAAAATTCGTTGTGTATTAAATTATATAACGACGCCGGGCGCAATGATTGATCGCGTTTACCTCCTGACGATCACGGCATTTCGTACCACACTTCTTCATCCTCCATACGGGCTTCTATCTGGCTCGCCACCCTCTGCAGGGCGGAAAGATGCTTCTGCGCCGCCTGCTCAATGGTCATCGCGCTGGCGATATAGACCAGGTTCAGGCAGCCGATCACCCGCTGCTGGCTACAGACCGGCACGGCGATGGAGGCGATTTTCTCCTCCTGCCGCCAGCCGCGGAAGTTTTCGCCGTAGCCGTTCTGGCGGGTGCGGGCGAGGATCGCCGCCAGCCGTTCCGGTTCGCGGGCCAGCTGATATTCAGCTTCCGGGCGGGCGGCCAGCATGCTGACGATGGCGTCGCGCTCCGCGTCGGGGGCAAAGGCCAGCCACGTCAGGCCGGAGGCGGTGAGCAGCAGCGGCAGCCGCCGCCCGACCATCGCGCGGTGAAACGACAACCGGCTGAAGCGGTGGGTGGTCTCGCGCACCACCATAGCGTCAACGTCGAGAGTGGTGATGTCCGTTGGCCACTGTACTTCGCGTAACAGCTCGCCGAGCAGCGGCGTGGCGAGGGCAGAAATCCAATGTTCGTCACGAAATCCATCGCTCAGCTGGCGGACGTTAATGGTCAAACGGAAGCTGTCATCGGAGCGGCTGCGACGGACAAAACCCTCCTCCTGCAGCGTCTCCAGCAGCCGGCGCACGGTGGTGCGATGCAGGCCGCTAAACTCCGCCAGCAGGCCCGGCGTCGCGCCGCCGTCGAATTTATTTAACAATTTTAATAACAATAAACCCCGGCTTAATCCGCGCACCGTTTTGTACTCAGTGGCCGCATCGTCACGCATAAATCCTTCCTTAAAATGCTTTATAAACAGCGATGTGCACCTGGTGCACATTGAATGATGTTTTGATTGTAGCCGAAAACACCCGCCCTATACTCAGCCCATTATAAAAATACGTTTACACATGATTAACAAATTGCCCGCCTGCCGGGCAGTTTCCGAGTCGTGAGGTCGCTGAGAATGACAACATCTACACCCGATATTCAACCCGCCGTGCAGCATACCGCTCAGGTCGCCATCGTTGGCGCCGGTCCGGTTGGTCTGATGATGGCCAACTACCTTGGCCAGATGGGCATCAGCGTGCTGGTGGTGGAAAAGCTCGCCACACTGATCGATTACCCGCGGGCCATCGGCATTGACGATGAATCCCTGCGGGCGATGCAGGCGGTGGGGCTGGTGAATGACGTGCTGCCGCATACCACGCCGTGGCACGCCATGCGTTTTCTCACCCCAAAAGGCCGCTGCTTTGCCGATATCCAGCCGATGACCGATGAGTTTGGCTGGTCGCGGCGCAACGCCTTCATTCAGCCGCAGGTCGATGCGGTGATGTATCACGGTCTGCAGCGTTACCCGCAGGTCCGCTGCCTCTTCTCCCGCGAAGTGGAAGCTTTTAGCCAGAACGGTGACGGTGTCACGTTAAATATCAAAGGACCGGACGGCGAGCGGGAGACGGTGCGCGCGGACTGGCTGGTGGCCTGTGACGGCGGCGCCAGCTTTATTCGCCGCACGCTGAACGTCCCCTTTGAAGGCAAGACCGCGCCCAATCAGTGGATCGTCATCGATATCGCTAACGACCCGCTGGCCACTCCGCACGTTTACCTGTGCTGCGACCCGGTGCGACCCTACGTTTCCGCCGCGCTGCCCCACGGCGTGCGCCGCTTTGAATTTATGGTGATGCCCGGCGAAACCGAAGCTCAGCTCAGCGAACCGCACAATATGCGCCGCCTGCTGAGCAAAGTGCTGCCGGACCCGGATCGCGTCGAGCTGATCCGCCAGCGGGTCTACACCCATAACGCCCGCCTTGCCGAGCGCTTTCGCATCGACCGCGTGCTGCTGGCCGGCGATGCGGCGCACATCATGCCGGTCTGGCAGGGGCAGGGATATAACAGCGGCATGCGCGACGCCTTCAACCTGGCGTGGAAGCTGGCGCTGGTGGTCAATGGCAAAGCGGGAGAGACGCTGCTCGACAGCTACCAGCAGGAGCGCCGCGACCACGCGAAAGCGATGATTGATCTGTCGGTCACCGCCGGCCACGTGCTGGCGCCGCCGAAGCGCTGGCAGGGGGCCGTGCGCGACGGTCTCTCCTGGCTGCTGAACTACCTGCCGCCGGTGAAGCGCTACTTCCTCGAAATGCGCTTTAAGCCGATGCCGCAGTACCGCGAGGGGGCGCTGCTGACCGACGGCGCCGGCAAAACCTCGCCGGTGGGCAAAATGTTTATTCAACCGCAGGTGACGCTGGAGAGCGGCGAGAGCGTGCTACTCGACGACGTCATCGGCGCGAATTTCGCCATTATCGGCTGGGGCTGCAACCCGCAGTGGGGGCTCGACGCCGGGCAGATCGCCCGCTGGCGCGCGGCCGGGGTGCGCTTTATCCAGGTGGTGCCGGCGGTGCAGATCCATCGCGAGCAGGATAACGCCCCCGGCACGTTGCGGGTGGGCGATACGCAAAACCGTCTGAAGAGCTGGTTTGCTCAGCATAACACCGCCATTGCCGTGGTCAGACCGGACCGCTTTGTCGCCGCTCTCGCCATCCCGCAGACCCTCGGCGCGCAGCTGACCGCGCTGGCGGAAAAAATGACTCTCGCGGTCGGAGATACCGCCCACGCTGAAGAGAAGGTGGCCTGATATGCATGCCTATTTGCACTGTCTCTCCCACACTCCGCTGGTGGGATTCGTCGACCCGGAGCAGGCGGTCCTTGATGAAGTGAACGGGGTGATTGCTGACGCCCGGCGGCGGATCGCCGCCTTCGATCCCGAGCTGGTGGTGCTCTTCGCCCCCGATCACTACAACGGTTTTTTCTATGACGTGATGCCGCCGTTCTGCCTCGGCGTCGGCGCCACCGCCATCGGCGACTTCGCCAGCGCCGCCGGCGACCTGCCGGTACCGACCGAGCTGGCCGAAGCCTGCGCCCACGCCGTGATCAACAGCGGTATCGATCTGGCGGTGTCGTACAACATGCAGGTGGACCATGGCTTCGCTCAGCCGCTGGAGTTTCTGCTGGGTGGCCTGGATCGCCTGCCGGTGCTGCCGGTGTTTATTAACGGCGTCGCCGCGCCGCTGCCGGGTTTTCAACGTACCCGGCTGCTGGGCGAGGCGATGGGCCGCTTCCTCAACACCCTCAATAAACGGGTGCTGATCCTCGGCTCTGGCGGACTCTCGCACCAGCCGCCGGTGCCGGAGCTGGCGAAGGCCGACGCCCATCTCCGCGATCGCCTGCTCGGCGGCGGCAAACAGCTGCCGCCGGACGAACGCGAACTGCGCCAGCAGCGGGTGATCAACGCCGCCAGGCGGTTTACTGAAGACCCGCACTCGCTCCATCCCCTTAACCCGGTGTGGGACAACCGCTTTATGAGCCTGCTGGAGCAGGGGCGGCTGGCGGAACTGGATGCGATCGGCAACGACGAGCTGTCGGCGATGGCCGGTAAATCGACGCACGAAATTAAGACCTGGGTGGCCGCTTTTGCCGCGCTATCCGCTTTTGGCCCCTGGCGCAGTGAGGGCCGCTATTACCGGCCGATCCCCGAGTGGATCGCAGGGTTCGGCTCGCTGAGCGCCACCACCGAGATTTGATTAACCGGGAGACTAACATGAGCTATCAACCGCAAACCGAAGCCGCCACCAGCCGATTCCTCAATGTCGACGAGGGGGGCCGCACGCTGCGCATCCATATCAATGACTGCGGCGACGGGAAAGAGACCGTGGTTATGCTGCACGGATCCGGGCCGGGAGCCACCGGCTGGGCCAACTTCAGCCGTAACATTGACCCGCTGGTTGAGGCGGGCTATCGCGTGCTGCTCCTCGACTGTCCGGGGTGGGGCAAAAGCGATTCGATCGTTAACAGCGGCTCGCGTTCGGATCTCAACGCCCGCATTCTGAAAAGCGTGGTCGATCAACTGGGGATCGATAAAGTCCATCTGCTGGGCAACTCGATGGGCGGCCATAGCGCGGTGGCCTTCACCCTGAGCTGGCCGGAGCGGGTGGCTAAGCTGGTGCTGATGGGCGGGGGGACCGGAGGTATGAGCCTGTTTACGCCGATGCCGACGGAGGGCATCAAGCTGCTGAACGCCCTGTACCGCGAGCCGACCATAGAAAACCTGAAGAAGATGATGAGCATCTTCGTCTTCGACACCCGCGACCTCACCGAGGCGCTGTTCGAGGCGCGTCTCAACAATATGCTGTCGCGCCGCGATCATCTGGACAACTTCGTCAAAAGCCTCGAAGCCAACCCGAAGCAGTTCCCTGACTTTGGCCCGCGGCTGGGCGAAATCACCGCGCCAACCCTGATCGTCTGGGGACGCAACGACCGCTTCGTGCCGATGGACGCCGGGCTGCGCCTGCTCGCCGGGATCGCCGGTTCGGAACTGCATATTTACCGCGACTGCGGCCACTGGGCGCAGTGGGAACATGCCGACAGTTTTAATCAGCTGGTGCTCAATTTCCTCGCACGGGCTTAAGGAGTTAATGATGAATTTTTCTCTTGACGCGCTGGCCCGGCAGCTGCGCGACGCGGAACAGACCGGCCAGGCGATCGCCCCACTGCGCGATATCCTCGGCGTCGACAATGCCGACGCCGCCTATGCCATCCAGCGTCTGAACGTCCAGCACCACGTCGCCCATGGCCGGCGGGTGGTGGGCCGCAAGGTGGGCCTGACCCATCCCAAAGTGCAGCAGCAGCTGGGCGTCAATCAGCCGGACTTCGGCACTCTGTTTGCCGACATGTGCTACGGCGACAACGCCGAGGTGCCGTTTGGTCGCGTGCTGCAGCCCAAAGTGGAAGCCGAGATCGCCCTGGTGCTGAAGCAGGATCTGCCGCATGCCGATACCACCTTTGATGAGCTGTATAACGCCATCGAATGGGTGCTGCCGGCGCTGGAGGTGGTGGGCAGCCGCATTCGCGACTGGTCAATCGGCTTTGTCGACACCGTCGCCGATAACGCCTCCTGCGGCCTGTACGTCATTGGCGGCCCGGCGCAGCGCCCGGCGGGACTGGATCTGAAGCAGTGCGCCATGCACATGACCCGCAACCAGGAGCTGGTCTCCAGCGGCCGGGGCAGCGAGTGCCTGGGGCATCCGCTGAACGCCGCAGTCTGGCTGGCGCGCAAGATGGCCAGCCTCGGCGAACCGCTGCGGGCGGGAGATATCGTGCTGACCGGGGCGTTAGGCCCGATGGTGGCGATTAACGAAGGGGACAGCTTTGTCGCCCATATCGAAGGTATTGGCTCAGTCGCGGCATGCTTCGTCGCCGCCGGAGAAGGACAACGTGATGCGTAAACGTAAAGTCGCCATTATCGGCTCCGGGAATATCGGTACCGATTTAATGATTAAAATCCTGCGCCACGGCCAGCATCTGGAGATGGCGGTGATGGTCGGCATCGACCCGCAGTCGGATGGCCTGGCCCGCGCCCGGCGCATGGGCGTCGCGACCACCCACGAAGGGGTGGGCGGCCTGATGCAGATGGCAGAATTTGCCGACATCGATTTTGTTTTTGACGCCACCAGCGCCGGGGCGCACATCAAAAACGATGCCGCACTGCGCGAAGCGAAGCCGGGGATCCGCGTCATCGACCTGACGCCGGCGGCGATTGGCCCGTACTGCGTGCCGGTGGTCAACCTCGCGGCTAATCTCCACCAGGGCAACGTCAATATGGTGACCTGCGGCGGGCAGGCGACCATTCCGATGGTCGCCGCGGTCTCGCGAGTGGCGAAGGTGCATTACGCGGAGATCGTGGCCTCGATCGCCAGCCAATCCGCCGGGCCGGGCACGCGGGCCAATATCGACGAATTTACCGAAACCACCTCGCAGGCGATTGAAAAAGTCGGCGGCGCGGGCAAGGGCAAAGCGATTATCGTGCTGAACCCGGCGGAGCCGCCGCTGATGATGCGCGATACCGTGTATGTGCTGAGCGAGCTGGCGTCGCAGGAGGCGATTGCCGCCTCGATCGCCGAGATGGCGGCGGCGGTGCAGGCTTACGTCCCGGGCTACCGGCTGAAGCAGCAGGTGCAGTTTGAGATTATCCCCGAGGACAAGCCGGTCAACCTGCCCGGCGTCGGCTGTTTTTCCGGGCTGAAAACCGCGGTGTACCTTGAAGTGGAAGGGGCGGCGCACTATCTGCCGGCGTACGCGGGCAACCTCGATATTATGACCTCGGCGGCTCTGGCGACGGCGGAGCAAATGGCCGGGGCAATGCACAGCGCGGCGGGAGCGACAGCATGAACGGTAAAAAACTCTATATTTCTGACGTGACGCTGCGCGATGGCATGCACGCCATCCGTCATCAGTATTCCCTGGCGCAGGTGCAGCAGATTGCCAGCGCGCTGGATAAGGCCGGGGTCGACTCCATCGAAGTGGCCCACGGCGATGGCCTGCAGGGATCCAGCTTCAACTACGGCTTTGGCGCTCACAGCGACATCGCGTGGATTGAAGCGGCAGCGGATGTCGTGAGCCAGGCGAAAATCGCCACCTTACTGCTGCCGGGCATCGGCACGCTGCACGATCTGAAAGCGGCGTATCAGGCCGGGGCGAGGGTGGTGCGGGTCGCCACCCACTGCAGCGAAGCGGACGTCGCCGCGCAGCATATTGCCTTTGCCCGCGAGCTGGGGATGGACACCGTCGGTTTTCTGATGATGAGCCATATGATCTCCCCGCAGCAACTGGCGCAGCAGGCGCTGAAGATGGAATCTTATGGCGCGACCTGTATCTATGTGGTGGATTCCGGCGGGGCGATGAACATGAACGACATTCGCGACCGCTTCCGTGCCCTGAAGGCGGTACTGAAGCCGGAGACCGCCACCGGGATGCATGCTCACCATAACCTGAGCCTCGGCGTGGCGAACTCGATCGTCGCGGTGGAAGAGGGGTGCGATCGCATAGACGCCAGCCTGGCCGGGATGGGGGCGGGGGCGGGCAATGCGCCGCTGGAGGTGTTTATTGCCGCCGCCGACAAGCTCGGCTGGCAGCATGGCACCGATCTCTACGCCCTGATGAACGCCGCCGATGAGCTGGTGCGGCCGCTGCAGGACCGCCCGGTGCGTGTCGACCGCGAAACGCTGGCGCTGGGCTATGCCGGAGTCTACTCCAGCTTCCTGCGCCACAGCGAAGCGGCGGCTGCGCGCTATGGCCTCAGCGCGGTGGATATTCTCGTCGAGCTGGGCAAGCGGCGGATGGTCGGCGGCCAGGAGGATATGATCGTCGACGTCGCGCTGGATCTGCTTAACCGCAATAAATAACGACAAACGCGCGGCTGACAACGCATCAGCCGCCAGTCACCTGCTCCGCTTATCCGGCTATCGCCAAGGTACCCTATGACCAAGATAACGACTGCAACCCCCTCGCGCCTGGTGGTCACCATCGGGCTCTGTTTTATGGTGGCCCTGATGGAAGGGCTGGATCTGCAGGCGGCGGGGATTGCCGCCGTCGGCATGGCGCAGGCCTTTGCGCTGGATAAAATGCAGATGGGCTGGATCTTCAGCGCCGGGATCCTCGGCCTGCTGCCCGGCGCGCTGGTGGGCGGCATGCTGGCGGACCGCCACGGACGTAAGCGCATTCTGCTGGGGTCGGTGCTGCTGTTTGGCCTGTTCTCGCTGGCCACCGCGCTGGCATGGAGCTTCCCGACGCTGCTGCTGGCGCGCCTGCTCACCGGCGTCGGGCTCGGCGCAGCCTTGCCGAACCTGATTGCCTTAACCTCGGAAGCCGCTGGCCCCCGCTTTCGCGGCCGGGCGGTGAGCCTGATGTACTGCGGCGTGCCCATCGGCGCCGCGCTGGCGGCAGCGCTGGGCTTTTCCGGTCTCGCCGCGGCCTGGCAGACCATTTTCTGGATTGGCGGCGTGGTCCCGCTGCTGCTGATCCCGCTGCTGATGCGCTGGCTGCCGGAGTCGCAGGCGTTTCAGCGCGCGGAGGCCAGCGCGCCGCTGCGCAGCCTGTTTGCCCCAGGCCAGGCCGCCGCCACGCTGCTGCTGTGGCTGGGCTATTTCTTCACCCTGCTGGTGGTCTATATGCTGATCAACTGGCTGCCGATGCTGCTGGTGGGCCAGGGATTCCGCGCCAGCCAGGCGGCGGGGGTGATGTTCTCTCTGCAGATCGGCGCCGCCTGCGGCACGCTGCTGCTGGGGGCGCTAATGGATAAACTCACCCCGCTGCGGATGTCGCTCCTGATCTACAGCGGGATTCTGGCTTCCCTGCTGGCGCTGGGCAGCGCGTCGTCGCTGAGTGGAATGTTGCTGGCGGGGTTTGTCGCCGGGCTGTTTGCCACAGGCGGACAAAGTGTGCTGTACGCTCTGGCGCCGCTTTTTTACCCCGCGGCCATCCGCGCCACCGGGGTGGGCACCGCCGTGGCGGTGGGCCGTCTTGGGGCGATGAGCGGCCCGCTGCTGGCTGGCAAGATGCTGGCCCTCGGCACCGGCACCGTCGGGGTGATGGCGGCCTCGGCGCCGGGCATTGTGCTGGCTGGGGTGGCGGTGTTCTGGCTGATGCATCGCCAGCAGCGCGCCGTGATTGTCTGAGACGCATCCGGCGGTCTGGCAAAAAAATGCCGGGTCGCCGCCTTGCCTGTCCGCGTCACCTGGCCTAAGGTAAGACATCATTCCCTGACGCTTATCGTCCCTATGGCTTACACCTCCCGTTTGCTCAATGCTATCCCTGGCATCCGCCACGCCTTTCTCGATGTCCACGAAATCGCCGCCTTTCCCTATGCCGAGCTGGCGCCGGTGAAGCTGGTGCACGGCAATGAGGTTCATCACTATCAGCAGCCGCTGCCGACGCGTCCGCACGCCGACGCGGTGTTTACCGCCGTGGCGGGGCAAAAGGTGGGGGTAGTGACCGCCGACTGCCTGCCAATGCTGATCGCCTCCCGCGACGGTCGCTTCGTCTGCAGCGTGCATGCCGGCTGGCAGGGGCTGGTCAGCGGCATTGTCGACAACAGTCTGGCCTGTTTTCGCCAGCAGGGGGTGGCATTGGCCGATCTGGTCATCGCCGTCGGGCCGCATATTCACCCTTGCTGTTACGAAGTCTCCGCCGGATTTTATCAGCAACTGCTGGATCAGCCCGGCGGTGATCGGGTGGCGCGCCATCGCCAGCGGCTGTTTCATTCCCGTTCGGGCCCGGTCAGCGATCCGCTCAAAGCCGCTGCACGCGGCAGCGATAATCTGTGGTTTGATCTGCGCGCCTTTGCCGACGCGATCTTCGCAGAGTCGGGAGTGGCGCCGGCGAGCGTTGAATGGCTGGGGAGCTGCACCTACTGCACCCCGCAGTCGCTGGGCTCCTACCGGCGCCGGACCCATTTCCCGGCGCCGAAGAGCTTTCAGTATTCGTGGATCCTGCGCGAGGCCTGAGGGGCGCTCGCGTTAGAGCACCCGAAAACCGTGGGTGCCGTCGCGGGCCAGCTGATCCACCAGGCCGTACTCCCATTCCAGATAGGCCTGCATGGCCTCGGCGGAATTATCGGTTCCTTCGTACGGACGACGATAGCGGTCCCGGCGCTCGACGGCGAGGCCGCTGTCGCCATGCGCCAGCGGCAGACCGGCGGCGATCCACGCCAGCGTCCCACCGCTAAGCAATTGCACCGGTTTACCGGTCAAGGCCGCCACCTCCGGCACCGCGTAGCGGGCCAGCAGACTGCTGCCGCAGGTCACCACGTAACGTTGGGCGGGAGGGATCACATCCAGGGCCTGGCGCAGCTGCGAGCGCGTTAGCCACCACGCGCCGGGGATATGGCGAGCGACAAAGTTGGCGCTGGTGGTAAAATCGAGCACCACCGTACCGGGTTCGTCCAGCTGTTGCGCCAGCTGCGCCGGGCTTATCTCCTTCGCCTGCGGGCCGGGCGGCACCTCGGCGGCCGGCACCCCGCGTTCGCTCAACTGGCTGGCCGACAGCGCGCTCAGCCGCGCCGTCTCCCAGCCCATCTGCGCCAGCCACGAGCCGGTAATCGCCGCCCGGATGCCATCGTCATCCAGCAGCACAATTCGCGCCCCTCGTACGCTGGCGAAGTGATCGGTCTCCTGCACCAGCTGGCCGCCTGGCGCGCTCAGGCTGCCGGGATAGTGACCCGCCGCGTACTCCTCGGGGCTGCGGACATCAAACAGGAAGGTAGTGCGGTCGCTCTGCTGCAGCCAGCGTTGCAGCGTGGCCTCATTGATGACCGCCACCCCGGCCCGTTCGGCAAGATGCGCCACCTCAGCGGCCCGGACGCCGGAGGCGCGGGCGGAGGGATCGTATTGCCGCTGCTGCTGGTGCGCCAGTGTCTGGCCGGCCAGCGTCCAGCCGATAGTGCCATTGCGCAGGGCATGGACCGGGTTTGGCACGCCGGCGTTGATCAGCGACTGGGTGCCGATGATGCTGCGGGTGCGTCCGGCGCAGTTGACGATAACCGGCGTCTGCGGGGAGGGCGTCAGGCTCTCCACCCGCAGGGCCAGCTCGCCGCCGGGCACGCTGATGCTGCCGGGGATGCTCATGGTCTGGTACTCATCAAAGCGCCGGGCGTCGACGATCACTACCTCCTGCCGGCTGTCGATGAGCGCCTGAACCTCCCGGGCGCTGAGCGACGGCGTGTGGCGCACGCTTTCCACCAGTTCACCAAAGGCTTTGCTGGCGGAGTTGACGTCCTGAAACAGCTCGCCGCCGCTGCGGCGCCAGCCGGCGAGCCCCTCTGCCAGCAGGGCCACATCCTGATAGCCCCAGGCCCGCAGCCGTTCGACGGCGATCTCCGCCAGCCCTTCGCCATTGTCGTAGACGGTGATCGGGGTGGTGAAGCGCGGTATCCGCCGGCGGACCTCCAGCTCCAGTTTGCTGAACGGCAGATTGACGGCAAACAGCGGATGATCGGTGGCGAAATCGGCCTCTTCGCGGACGTCGATCAGCGCCAGTTCACGACGGTCGAGCAGCGCCTGGCGGATCCCGGCGGCCTGGCGATAAGCGTAGGTGGACATAGTGGTTATCCTTGATGTTCGCGGGAGGAATCCCAAATATTGGGTAAATGGCGGTTGGAGTAGCCGGAGATAAACGGTTTCTGCTGGCCTTCCGGGGTATACACGGCGCGCTTCACCGCGCCGATATTGCCGCCGTAGATGTGAATGCTGATGGAGGCGCGATCCGCCAGCGCATTGCTGACGCGATGAATATCGCCATCGTCAGCGGAGACTTTCTCCACCTGGCCTGCTTCCAGAAGCGTGGCGGCGCCCAGTGCGCGCGGGATGCCATCGGCATCCAGCTGGTAGCGCTGGTTTTCCTCCGCGCCGCGCAGCATCCCAATGGCTCCCCACACCCGGTGGTCATGGATCGGCGTCGCTTGCCCCGGTCCCCAGACGAAGCTGACAATCGAGAAGCGCTCCCCGGAGTCAGCATGCAGCAGATACTGCTGGTAATGGTGCGGATGCGGCAGGGTGTACTCTTCCGGCAGCCAGTCGTCGTAACGCACCAGCGCCGCCAGCCGCTGCGCCACGGCGTCAAGCAGCGGGGCGGTCTGGTGGTGTTCGCGGTGCAGGCGGTCAACCTCATGTATGAAATGGCGTAATTTTTCCAGTCGTGGTGCAGTCATGTGCGGTTCCTGTCAGAGGGACTGGTCAAAACGCTAACAGAGGCGTTAATATTATTTAAATGCAATTTACGCATATATTAATATGCAAAATTCACATTAAGGAACCTATGCGCATCGACGACATTGACGCTCTGCTGGCCACGGTCCAGTTTTCTTCCCTCAATCAGGCCGCGGAATATCTGGGGATCACCCAGTCGGCCATCACCCGGCGCCTGCAGCGTCTGGAACAGGAGCTGAACGTGACGCTGTTGGAGCGCCAGACCCGCCCGCTGACCCTGACTGCCGCCGGACACCGGGTGTACGAGCAGTGTCTGAGCATTAAGCGTGAGACGAAAAAACTCTACAGCCTGTTGGATCCGGAAGGCGAACCGCGCGGTGCGCTGCGTCTCGGCGTACCGCAGAGCATCAGCGAGATCGCGCTACCGGCGGCGCTGTCGGCCCTGAGCCAGCAGTTTCCCGGACTGTCGCCCCAGGTGACCTGCGGCTGGAGCGGCCAGCTGCAGCGTCGGCTGGAAAACGGCGAGCTGGACGGCATGCTGGCGATGGGGCCGGCCCAGCAAAACTTCGCCGAGGGCTACAGCGGGCGCCTGCTGTGTCCGCTGGAGGTGGTGCCGATCGCCGCCCGGCGTTTGAATTTGCGCGCGTCATCGCTGCGGGAGTGCGCCGAACAGGGCTGGATCCTTAACCCCGACGGCTGTGGCCTGCGCGCCGGGCTGATTCGCGAGCTGCAGAGCCAGGGATTGCGGCTGACGCTCAACGTTGAGAGCGCAGGTGCGCAGCTGCAGATGGCGCTGGTGGCGCAGGGTCTGGGGCTGGGTCTGGTGCCGCGGGCGGCGCTGGCGGCCAGCCCGTGGCGGGAAGAGCTTATGGTGCTGGAGCTCAGCGATTTTCAGCCTGCGGTTTCGCTGTGGCTTATCCACGCCCGGTATCTGGCCAACCTGCAGTCGCCGCTGACCTTTTTTGCCAGCAAAATGGTGCAACGGCTGACCGTATCCGACTGAAAATAGTATGTATTTTTGTTTAATGCTTATTCAGCATATTAAGATATGATAAAAATGCATTTTGCTCATTAACTCACTCTGTATAGGGTAATGACCAGCGCCGCCGTCGCGGCCACGCCATTACCCTGACGCAAGGAGTTGTTCATGAGCATTCAGTTTCTCGGCATGATTGGCCACCGCCTCTCTTCCGAAACGATTGCCCCGGTGGGGCCAATCTTTGACCGCGACTATATCGTTCGCTTTGCGCAAACCCATGAGGCCGCCGGGTTTGATCGCCTGCTGGTGGGCCACTGGTCCGATCAACCCGACGGCTTTCTGGTGACGGCCCTGGCCGGGCTGTCGACGCAGAAAATTCATTACCTGCTGGCCCATCGCCCCGGTTTTGTTTCGCCGACCCTCGCTGCGCGCAAATTCGCCACCCTTGAGCACCTGCTGGGGGGCCGGCTGGCGGTGCATATCATCAGCGGCGGCAACGACGCCGAGCAGCGCCGGGATGGCGATTATCTCGACCACGACCAGCGCTACGCCCGTACCGACGCCTTCCTCGACACCGTGCGCCAGGTGTGGACCAGCGAGCAGCCAGTGGATATTCACAACGATTTTTATCAGGCCGAGCAGGCCTGGTCCGCCATTCGCCCGCTGCAAAAACCGCATCTTCCCATCTACTTCGGCGGCTCGTCGGAAGCGGCCATCGCCGTCGCCGGCAAACACGCTGATGTCTTCGCGCTGTGGGGCGAGTCGCTGGCGCAAACCGGGGAGACCATCCAGCGCGTGCGCGCCGAAGCGGCGAAACACCAGCGTGATATCGGCTTCAGCGTCTCGTTCCGGCCGATTATCGCCGACAGCGAAGCCGAAGCCTGGGAGAAAGCCGAGCATATCCTGCACGTCGCCACCGAGCAGGCGGCGCAGCGCGGGGGCGGGTTCAAAGCCAAACCGGACAGCATCGGCGCCCAGCGGCTGCGGGCTACTGCGGCGCAGGGCAGAGTGGTGGACAAACGCCTGTGGACCGGCATCGCCCAGCTGGTGGGCGGCGGACATAACTCCACCGCGCTGGTGGGCACCCCGGAGCAGGTGGCGGATGCGCTGCTCGACTACTACGACCTCGGGGTGCGTAACTTCCTGATCCGCGGCTTCGATCCGCTGAACGACGCGGCCGACTATGGCCGGGCGCTGCTGCCGATCGCCCGGGAAAAAGCCGCGCGGCGTGCGGTGGCGGAGCGCGCATCGTGATCCATCCTGAGCGCGACGACTGGGCCCGGCAGCTGACGGCGCTTCGCCAGCAGATGGCGGAGCAGGCGGCCAGCCTTGACGCCAGCGGCGAGTTTCCCTGGCGTAATATCGACCATCTGCGTGCGGGGGGCTGGTTAAGTCTCGCCGTGCCGCCATCCTGCGGCGGCGCGGGCGCCAGTCTGGCCCAGCTGCAGCAGGTCATCGCCGCCATCGCCTGGGGAGAGCCGGCGACAGCGCTGATCGTCTGCATGCAGTATCTCCACCATTTGCGGCTGGCGGAAAACGACGCCTGGCACGCGCCGCTGCGCCAGCAGGTTTTTCACGATGCTGTCGAACACGGTGGCCTCATCAACAGCCTGCGCGTCGAGCCGGAGCTGGGCTCCCCGGCGCGGGGCGGCCTGCCGGACACCGTGGCGACCCGTCGCGCGGAGGGCTGGGACATCAGCGGCCATAAAATCTATACCACCGGCATTGAAGGGCTGCGCTGGCTGGCGGTGTGGGCCAGAAGCGATGATAACCCGCCGCTGGTGGGTACCTGGCTGGTGCCTGGCGACAGCGCGGGTATCACGGTGGTGAAGAGCTGGGATCACGCCGGAATGCGGGCCACCGGCAGCCATGAAGTCATTTTTCACCACGTGCGGGTGGCGGCAGAGCACGCGGTGGATGTCTGGCCGGCCGATGCGCCCCCCGCCGCCCAGGCGGAACCGTTCCGCCTGTTCGCCAACCGACAGACGGCGCTGCTGGCGGCGATCTATGACAGCATCGCCCGCGCCGCTCACGACTGGCTGGTGACGTGGCTGGCGGGGCGGGTGCCGGCCGGTCTCGGGCATCCGCTTTCCCGACTGCCGCGGGTGCAGGAGAAAGTCGGGCAGATCGCCGGGCTGCTGCTGGTCAACCGCAGCCTGCTGGAGCAGGCCGCCGCGCTGCGCTTTTCCGCCATCGAGGCCAATCTGGCGAAAGTTACCATCACCGACAACGCCATTCAGGCGGTGAATATCGCGCTCGAGCTGACCGGCAATCATGGCCTGAGCCGACAAAACCCGCTGGAACGCCACTATCGCAACGTCCTCTGCGGACGAGTACATACCCCACAGAGCGACAGCGCCTGGCTGGCAGCCGGCAACGTCGCCTTTCAATCACAAGGATAATCACGATGCGTCTATCATTCTCAGGCCGGGTGGCGGCAGCGCTGATGCTGCTGGCGCTGGGCGGCTACGCGACAGCGCAGGAGCGGATCACCCTGCGTATCGCCGATCAAAAAGGCGGCATGCGTTCGCAGCTGGAGGCGGCCAACGCCCTGCAAAATCTCCCTTACGACATTAAGTGGGCCGAGTTCCCGGCCGCCGCGCCGCTGGCGGAAGCCCTCAACGCGGGCGCCGTGGACGCGGGGATCATCGGTGATGCGCCGTTGCTCTTTGCCCTGGCCAACGGCGCGCCGGTGAAAGCCATTGCCGTGGATAAAAGCAACCCGGCGGGGACCGCGGTGCTGGTTTCCCCCGGCAGCACGTTAAAAACCGCCGCCGATTTAAAAGGCAAACGCATCGCCACCGGCAAAGGATCGATTGGCCATTTCGTGGCGCTGAAAGCGCTGGAGCAGGCGGGGATTTCCCCAAAGGACGTACAGTGGGTGTTCCTCGGCCCGGTGGACGCCAAAGTGGCGCTGCTTAACGGTTCGGTGGATGCCTGGGCGACCTGGGAGCCCTACACCACCCAAATGGTGAAGACCGATGCGGGGCAGATCCTGGTGAGCGGCAAAGGGCTGCTGCCGGGCAATACCTTCCTCGCGGCAACGGATTCCGCGCTTAACGATCCGCAAAAACGCGCCGCGCTGCAGGATTATCTCCAGCGCCTGGCCGGCGCCGAGCGCTGGGCCTACGCCAATCTCGACAGCTACGGCAAAACGCTGGGGGAGATCATCCGTTTCCCGGCGGAGATCGCCCGCGCGCAGTTTGCCAACCGTCAGTCGCAGTGGCAGCCGCTGGCAGAGGAAACCGTGACCCAGCAGCAGGCTACGGCGGACTTTTATCTCGCCAACGGCCTGATCCGCACACGGCTGGACGTGAAGCCGACCTTTGACCGCCGTTTCAGCGTGCCCGCCGCCGAGGTGACGCCATGACCAGAACCACTATTTCCCGCCGCCGTTTTTTACAGCTCAGCGGCGGCCTGGCGCTGGCCGGGGTCTCTCTGCCGCTGTGGGCTCACGATATGGCGGACATGGCCAGCGGCGATGCCCATCCGGCGCTGCGCCTGCCAGAGCCCTACAAGATCAAGCTGGCGATCAACAAAAGCGCGGTATGCCTCGCGCCGGTCGCCGTCGCCGAGCAGCAGAAGATTTTCAGTAAATATAACCTCGACGTTGAGTTTGTTAACTTCGGCAACTCCACCGACGTGCTGCTGGAGGCGATCGCCACCGGCAAGGCCGACGGTGGCGTGGGGATGGCGCTGCGCTGGCTGAAGGCGCTGGAGCAGGGCTTTGACGTCAAGCTCACCGCCGGAACCCACGGCGGCTGTCTGAACCTGCTGACGGCCAAAGACTCGCCGTTCGGCGGCCTTGAGAGCCTGAAAGGGCAAACCATCGGCGTCACCGACATGGCCGGGCCGGATAAAAACTTCTTCGCCATCCTGCTTAAGCGCCACGGTATCGACCCGATCGGCGACGTGCAGTGGAAGGTCTACCCGGCGGATCTGCTCAGCGTGGCGCTGGACAAACGCGAAATCGCTGCCATCAGCGGCAGCGAGCCGTTCAGCTATCGGCTGCTGGAGACCGGCAAGTATCAGCTGATCGCCAGCAATATGACCGGAGATTATGCCAACCTCAGCTGCTGCGTGCTGGGGGTGAGCGGGAGCCTGGCTCGGGACCATAAACCGGCGGCCGCGGCGCTCACTCAGGCGATCCTGGAGGCGCACAGCTATGCCGCCGCGCACCCGGAAAGCGTGGCGCAATCTTTCCTCGCCCATGCGCTCAACACCAATGAAGCGGAGGTGAGCGGCATCCTGCACGGGCAGGGCCACGGCCATCACGCGGTGGGCGAAGCGTTCGTGAAAGAGCTGACGCAGTACGCGGTCGACCTGCAGCGGGTGCAGGTGATCAAGCCGGGTACCGATCCCCATCAGTTCGCGGAGAGCATCTATGCCAACGTATTCGCCTGAGCAGGCTCTGGCGCGCCCCACCGGCCGCGCGCCGCTGTGGGGAGAGGGGCTGCTGGCCGCCGCGCTGTGGCTGCTGGGCGGTCTGTTTACCCTGGCCTGGCCCGACGCCGGACGGCGCTGGCCGTTTAGCGAAGGCTGGGCGCTGGCGCAGTTCACCTTCGGCGGCGGCTTGCTGCTGCTGGCGCTGAGCTATCGCTACTGGCGAGCGCGCGGCGCCCGCGTGCTGCATGCCGGCAAGTGGCTGGCGCTGCTGCCGGTGCTGTTTGCTGTCTGGGAAGGGCTGACCGCCAAGAGTGCCGTACTGCCGGTGCCGTTTTTCGCGCCGCCGCAGGCACTGATCGAGGTGCTACACGACGACTGGCCGCGCCTGCTCGACAGCCTGCTGCACTCCCTGGGGCTGCTGGGGCTCGGCGTGCTGCTGGGCACCAGCAGCGGGTTCATCACCGGTCTGGCCATCGGCTGGTCACAACGGATTGGCTACTGGGTGCATCCGGTGTTACGTCTGCTGGGGCCGGTGCCGTCCACCGCGCTGCTGCCGCTGTGCCTGTTTATTTTTCCCTCGAGCTTCGGCGCCAGCGTGTTTTTGATCGCGCTGAGCACCTGGTTCCCGGTGACGGTGCTGACCTGGTCCGGAGTGATGGGCATTGATAAAGCGTGGTACGACGTGGCGCGGACCCTCGGCGCCAGCCAGCGTTTCCTGATCCTGCGGGTGGCGATCCCCGCCGCGCTGCCGAACGTCTTTGTCGGCCTGTTTATGGGGCTAGGCGCGTCGTTTTCGGTGCTGATTGTCGCCGAAATGGTTGGGGTAAAGTCGGGGATCGGCTTTTACCTCCAGTGGGCTCAGGGCTGGGCGGCCTATCCGAATATGTACGCCGCGCTGCTGGTGATGGCGTTGTTATGCTCCGGCCTGATAAGCGGATTATTTATGCTGCGTGACCGGCTGCTGAGCTGGCAGCGGGGAGGGATGCAATGGTAACCGAGACGATAGCGCGCGGCGCGGCGGTGTCCATCAGCCATCTTCATCATGCGTTTACGCTTGGCAAACAGACGGTACCGGTGCTGGAGAATATCAGCCTGCAGCTGCGACCGGGGGAAAGCGTGGCGCTGCTGGGCCCTTCCGGCTGCGGTAAATCAACCCTGCTGCGGCTGCTGGCCGGGCTGGAAGCGCCGCAGAGCGGACAGATGCAGATCGACGGCGCGCCGCTCGGCGCCCCGGGGCCGGAGCGAATTCTGGTATTTCAGGATCCGACGCTCTACCCATGGCTGACGGTACGGCAGAACGTGCTGCTGGGCCCGCAGGCGCAGGGCAAAAAGGGGCTGGAGGCGAAGGCAGACGCGCTGATTGACCGCATCGGGCTGCAGGCCTTCAGCGAGGCGTGGCCGCGTCAGCTGTCCGGGGGGATGGCGCAGCGTGCGGCGCTGGCGCGCGCCTTGTTGAACGAACCGCGTCTCCTGCTGCTCGACGAGCCGTTGGGCAAACTCGATTCCCTGACCCGCATCAGCATGCAGCGGGAGCTGATCGCCCTCTGGCAGCAGCAGGGGTATACCAGCCTGCTGGTGACCCACGATATCGAAGAGGCGCTGCTGCTGTGCGAGCGGGTGCTGGTGATGTCGCCGCGTCCAGGGCGGATTATCGCCGAGTTCGCGCTGCCGCTGGATTTTCCCCGTCATCGCGATAACCCGCAACTGCTGCAGCATCGTCAGGATATATTGCGCATCCTCGGCCAGGAGGAGGACTGGTAAGCTGAACGCATTGCCCGGTGGCGGCTGCGACAAAGGTCACGGAAAGGTAGGCCGGTGCAAGCGCAGCGCCTCCCGGCTATGGGCATCCGGCGCCAGGCGCCACGTTTTTGCCCGGTGGCGGCTGCGCCTTACCGGGCCTACGAACTGCGACAAATGGCACGGAAAGGTAGGCCGGCGCAAGCGCAGCGCCGCCCGGAAATGGGCATCCGGCGCCAGGCGCCTGTTTTTGCCCGGTGGCGGCTGCGCCTTACCGGGCCTACGAACTGCGACAAATGTCACGGAAAGGTAGGCCGGCGCAAGCGCAGCGCCGCCCGGCAATGGGCATCCGGCGCCAGGCGCCTGTTTTTGCCCGGTGGCGGCTGCGCCTTACCGGGCCTACGAACTGCGACAAATGTCACGGAAACGTAGGCCGGCGCAAGCGCAGCGCCGCCCGGCAATGAATATCCGGCGCGACGCCATGGTCCGGCTTAAAAATCCATCTTCACCGTGAACTGCACTTCGCGCGGGTCGCCAATCTGGTTGCCGAGGTTATTGGTGCCGATGGAGGAGGTGTAATAGGTCTTATCAAACAGGTTCTTCACATTCACCTGCAGCGTCACCGGATACTGCAGCTTCATCTTATAGGCGGCGAACACATCCGCCACCGCATAGCCCTGCAGATAATAATCCGCGCCGTTGGTGCCGGAGCGCTTGCTGACCGCATGGCCGCCGCCGCCGACGGTCAGGGTGTTGCTGTTATAGACGTTATGAATGTCATAGGTCAGGAACAGCGAACCGGTATGTTTCGGCACGTTTGGCAGCGGTTTCCCCGCGTAATCCGGATCGTCCAGCACTTTGGCGTCGGTGTAGCCGTAGCTGGCGATCACGCTGAGGTTATCGGTGATGGACCCGGCCAGATCCACTTCCACGCCCTGGGAACGCACCTTGCCCGCCGTTTTCGCCACCGTCTCATCGCCAATGCTCTCGGTGTACAGCACGTTGCGCTTATGAATATCAAACAGCGCGATATTGGCGGTAATGCCGTTTAACAGGTCGAATTTGGCGCCCACTTCGTAGGAAGTGGACTCTTCCGGCGGCAGCTCGCCGATATAGCTGGCGATCGACGACTGCGGCATAAACGACTGGGCGACGTTGGCGAACAGGGAGACGTTCGGCGTCACTTTGTAGACCAGGCCGGCTTTCGGCGTCCATTTCTCATCGCGGCTGTCGGTGTTGACGTTAAACGGTCGGCCTTTACCGGCGTACTGGGTGTAATACTGGTAGCGTACGCCGGCGACAGCGATCCAGTTGTCGGTCAGGTACAGCGCGTCCTGCACGTATGCGGCATAGCTCTCCTGCTGAATGCGCTGGTCGCTGTCGGAGGCGGAGACGGTATTACAGGTGTCGAGGGTGCCGTAGACCGGGTGATAGATGTTAAAGCCTTTGACGTTCTTGCAGCGCAGCATATCGGTGCGCAGCAGATCGTAATTCTCATAGGCGACGCCGGTCAGCAGTTCGTTATAAAAGCCGCCCACCACCACGTTGCCCTGCAGGTCGGCGCGGGTGGAGTGCATCTTCTGCGTGGAGCCGTGGGTACCGTCGACCCGGCGGGTGAGGTTGCCGGTCGCCGAATCATAGGCCACCACCCGCGCCTGGTTATCGTTGTAGTGATCCTGGCTGTAGCTGTAATCGAAGCGCGCTGTCCAGGCATCGTTCAGGCGATACTCGGCGTTGAGCTGAGCGAGATCGGAATAACCATCGGTAATATTAAACGCTTCATCGAAGCGGGTTTTGCGATCGACGTTCACCGCATGGCCGGTGTTCAGATCGAAAATAGTGCCGCGGTCAAAAGGCGCGCTGTAGTCGCGGTGCGAATAGGACGCGGTCACCGTCGCCCGCTCGCCAAACCAGGTCAGGGAAGGGGCGATAAAGCTGCTTTTGTTTTTACCAAAATTGCGCCAGTAATCCTCATTCTGGTATTCCCCAATCAGCCGGTACGCCAGATTCGTGCCTTCGATGGGGCCGGTGACGTCGAAGCTGCCGGTACCGCCGCCAAAGCTGGTGGAGGTCCCGGAAACCGAACCAGAGAACTGCCGCTCCGGCCGTTTGGTGATGACGTTGATCAGCCCGCCGGGGTCGAGGATACCGTACAGCGTCGAAGCTGGCCCCTTCAGGACTTCCACCCGTTCGGTGGCGGCGTTAAAACTGCGTGGCAGCACGGTGCGCAGACCGTTGGTCATGATCGAGCCGTCGCGGTTGGCGCCGAAGCCGCGGCGGGTAAAGGCGTCCTGGGTACCGCCGAGGGTGTTGGTCTGCACCACGTTAGCGACGTTATACAGCGCCTCATCGAGTGAGGTGGCGTGCTGATCTTCGAGAACCCGATCGCTGACGGTATTAACCACCTGCGGAATATCCAGCAGCGGCATCGAGGTCAGCGTCGCGGTGGCGGAGCTGAGTGGCTGATAGCCGCTGGTGGCGCTCTGCTGCGCGCCGTCGGCCACCACGGTGATGGTCTCTTCCGCGTCGTTATTACTTTTCGCCGCGCTATTGTCGGCGGCCATTAATCCCGGTGAGGCTAAAAAAAGAAGCGAAAAAAGCGCGCGCCCTTGCAACGCTCTGCAGGCGACATGGGGTTGAGTCATTATCTGTTTCTCGTGAACGAATCTGCCTTTGCGGTCAGATTAAGCCAATAAAATCATTGCCCTGAATAATAAAAGCACTCTGTTTAGCGTCTGAACGCGCCTTCAGATGTGTAATTGAGAATCATTCAATCATGAAGGGATGTAGTAGTAAATGTTATGTAAGATAAAAAATTGGCGGTGGGAAATGGCGGGGTTATCACGTCTTTTCAATGAGGTGGTGTGTTGTTATTTTATTGATATTAAATGATTTAATTGGTTTTACTGTTGCGCAGCCTCGCTGTAGTGCTCGCGACGGACGGATGACGATGGCGAGTATTGACTACTACATCTATCCCCGTCATGATCAAAAGAGAATGAGATTTATTTTTGTTTGACTGCAGACTGTTCAGCGATGGCCTGGAACGCTGCGGCGCAGGAGCGAGTTATGCCACAGCGGGTGAAACCTGCAGAGCAGGGGATCGTACTGGATGCCCTGTCGGCCGGATACGGCCAGACCCTGATCGTTGACGATATCAACCTGACCATTCCCACCGGCAAAATGACGGTGCTGGCCGGGGCGAACGGCTCCGGTAAATCCACGCTGCTCTCGACCATCGCCAGAATGCTGAAACCGCTCGGCGGCTGCGTGCGTCTGGACGGGCAAGCCATTCACCAGATGCCGACGAAAGCCGTCTCGCGCCAGCTGGGCATCCTCCCGCAATCGCCGGTGACCCCGGAAGGGTTAACGGTTTTCGAGCTGGTCTCGCGCGGGCGCTACCCATGGCAAGGGCTGATGCGCCAGTGGTCCGAGGCCGATGAGCTGGCGGTGGAGGAGGCGCTGCGCTTAACCGGTACCGCCGAATTCGCCCATCTGCCGGTGGACAGCCTCTCCGGCGGCCAGCGTCAGCGCTGCTGGATCGCCATGGCGCTGGCCCAGCAAACGGCCACCATTCTGCTCGATGAGCCGACCACCTGGCTCGATCTGCGCTATCAGGTCGATATCCTCGAGCTGCTCCAGACTCTCACCCGCGAACATGGCCGCACGGTGGTGACGGTGCTCCATGACCTAAACTTTGCCGTGAACTACGCCGATCTGCTGGTGTTCCTCAAACAGGGGCGCATCGCCGGCACGATTAGCGACAACGACGTCTGTAGCCCCGAGCTGATTAAACGTGTGTTTGACGTTGACGTGCAGATGTCGATTAACCCGCAAACCGGCAAACCGTTCTTTATGCCGTTTCGCGCCCGCCAGGCCGTTGACGCATGAGCGCCGCCGTTCTGTACGCCGCGCGGCGTCATGCCCGCCCCCGACTGGCGCTCTTTCTGCTAACGCTGCTGCTTATCGCCGCCTCGCTGGTGCATCTTGGTTTGGGCGCCCGCTGGATCGCCCCACAGACGGTGCTGCAGGCGCTGCTGGAGTACAATCCGCGCAATTTCGACCAGCGGATTATCGTCGATCTGCGCCTGGTGCGGCTGGCGGCAGCGCTGCTGACCGGCGCGGCGCTCGGCGTCGCCGGGCTGCTGCTGCAGACGGTGATCCGTAACCCACTTGGCGAGCCGCATATTCTCGGCCTTAACGCCGGCGCCTCGCTGGCGGTGGTGGCGACCTCTGCGCTGGGCCTGTCTCTCGGCGCTTTTCCCGCCGGGCGCCCGCTGACCGCCGCCTGCGGCGCGGCGCTGCTGTTCGGCGGCGTGATGGCGCTGGCCTCTGCCGGGCGCGGCGGGGCGACGCCGCTGCGCATCACGTTGTGCGGAGTGGCGCTGTCAGCGTTTGCGTCGGCGGTGACGGCGGCGATATTGATCCTCGATGAACAGACGCTGCTGGCGATGCGTACCTGGCTGGCCGGCGACCTGGCCGGACTGAACTGGAGCACGCTGCAGACGGCGCTGGTTCCGGCGCTGATCGGCCTTGGCGTCGCGCTGCTCATTGCCCCACGGCTTAATGTGCTGGCGCTGGGGGATAAGGTGGCGCTGGGCCTTGGCGTTAATCTTATCCAGACGCGGCTGCTGGGCCTGCTGGCGATTGCGCTGCTGTGCGGTGCGGCGGTGGCGGTGGCCGGGCCGATCGGTTTTGTCGGGCTGGTGGTGCCGCACGTGGTGCGCCGTCTGGTGACGGAAGATATCCGTCTGGCGCTGCCCCTGGCGGCGCCGGTGGGGGCGCTGGTGCTGGTGCTGGCTGACATCGCCGCCCGGACGCTGGTCGCGCCGCAGGAGCTGGCGACCGGAGCGATGACCGCCCTGGTGGGTGCGCCGCTGTTTATCTTTATCGCCGCGAGGTTTTTTAAATGAAGCGCGCCGTTCACCGGGCCGGTTTTCGGCCGCTGGTTATCGCCTCCCGCCAGCTGCTGCTGCGCCCGGCGGCGCTAAAAGTTGCCGCCATCATGATGCTGATGCTGCTGGCGCTCGGGCTGTACAGCCTCAGCCGCGGCAGCTATCCGTTGCCCGCGTCGACGCTGCTGACGCCGCAGCGGTTGGGCGAGCAGCCGCGCTTTATTCTGTTTGATATCCGCCTGCCGCGGATCCTGATGGCGCTGCTGTGCGGGGCCATGCTGGGGCTGGCTGGCGCGGCGATGCAGAGCATCACCCGCAACGGGCTGGCCGACCCGGGGCTGATTGGCGTTAAAGAGGGGGCCAGCATCGTGGTGCTGGCGCTGGTGCTGTTTTTCCCGGCGTTAGGCCTGGTCTGGCGGCCGCTGGCGGGGATGGTCGGCGGTGTGGCGGTGGCCCTGCTGGTCCTGACGCTGGCGCGCGACTGTTCGCGGCCGCGCTTTATTTTAATTGGTATCGGCGTCTCCTGGACCCTGGCGGCCGCGGTCGGCATCTTTATGACCACCGCCGACGTTCGTGACGTGCAGACGGCGATGATCTGGCTGGCGGGCAGCCTGCAGGCCGCCACCTGGCCGCTACTGGCGGTGGCCTTTTGCTGGGCGCTGCCCGGGGCCATCATCCTGTTCTGTACCGCCCGGGCGGCGGACGTGGCGCTGCTGGGCGACCGGACCGCCATCGGCCTTGGCGTACGTCTGCAGCAGCTGACGGTGCTGCGCTTTTTTGCGCCGGTGCTGCTGACCTCGGCCAGCGTCTCCTGCGTCGGCAGCCTGGGTTTTGTGGGCCTGATGGCGCCGCATATGGCGCGTTTCGTGCTGCGCGGCGGCCAGGTATCGCTGCTGTGCGGCAGCGCGCTGATTGGCGCCTTGCTGGTGCTGGCGACCGATACCCTTGGCCGGCTGGCGTTTGCCCCGCTGCAGATCCCGGCGGGGATTGTCATTGCCCTGGTGGGCTGCCCGTTCTTCGTTGTCTTGCTCTGGCGTCGCCGTGATGCCCTTTAACCAGGAAGGTAGTATGCGTTGGTTCGTCTCATTGCTGCTGTTGCTGACGGGGGCCGTCAGCGCCGCCGCCCCACAAACTCAAACTTTCACCGATGATTTAGGCCGCACCGTCACCGTGCCGCTGCATCCGCAGCGTATCGTTTCGATGCACGATCTCGATATTACCATTCCGCTGATTGAGCTTGGGGCGCCGCCGATCGCCAGCCACGGCCGGACGCGCCCGGACGGCAGCCACTATCTGCGATCCAGCGCCCAGCTCACCGGCGTCGATTTCGACAACAGCGAGATTCGCTTTATTGGCACCGCCGATATCGATCTGGAAGCGGTAGCCGCCGCCAGGCCGGATCTGATTATCACCGAGCCCAGCCGCCACGTGTCGGTAGAGCAACTGGAGAAGATTGCCCCGACGGTGAGCATCGACCATCTGCAGGGCAGCGCCCCGGAGATTTACCGCAAGCTGGCGCAACTGACCGGCACCCAGCCGCGACTGGCGATCCTCGAGCGCCGCTATCAGGAACAAATCAGACAGCTGAAAGCGATGGTTAACCCACCGCAGTACAGCGTCTCAGTGATCCAGGCGAACAACGGCAAGGTCACGGTGCATCATTCGTATCATGCGCTGGGCCGGGTGTTGCGCGACGCCGGGTTCCGCTTTCCGCCGCTGATTGAGCGGATCCCCGACGGCCAGCGCATTGACGTCAGCGCGGAACAGCTGCCGGAGCTGGACGCCGATTTTGTCTTCGCCACCTGGCGGTCGGATACCGGCGGTAAGCCGCAGGATGAGCTGCAGGCGATGGAAGGCGTGATGCCCGGCTGGTGCGACTTTATGCCTGCCTGCCGCACCGGACACTATATTTTGCTGCCGCGGGAAGAGGTGATCTCTAACTCCTATGCCGCGCTGTCTCTGATAGTGGCCCAGGTGCAGTCGCATATTGCCGGCAGGCCCATCCCGGCGGAGGCTAAATGAAAAGCGCGGTAAAAAAAGAGAAGGGCAAAGTCGACCTGTTCGGCGAACGCTATCGCGCCCGGGCGCACCAGCTTTCTCCCCGGCTGCGGGCCGTGGTCAGCTATATCAACGACAACCGCGAGGTGGTGCTGGAGCATACGGCGATGGAGATCGCCACAGCGACCCAGACCTCCGACGCCACGGTGGTGCGCGCCATCCAGGCGCTGGGCTTCGCCGGGCTGCGCGAGCTTAAGCAGACCATGGAGCGCTGGTTCGGCACCTCGGTCACCTCGGCGGAAAAGATGCGCTCGACGGTCACGGCGCTCTCCAGCGACGTTAACTCCAGTATTGATTTTGTGCTTGAAGGCCATCAGCGGGTCTGCGAGGTCCTGTCGCGAGCCGACAACCGCGCGGCGGTGGCCCAGGCGGTGGCATTGCTCAGCGACGCGCGCCAGGTAGGGATCTTCGGCATCGGCGCCTCGGGGATCCTCGCCGAGTACACCGCCCGGCTGTTCAGCCGCATTGGCCTGCCGGCGTATGTGATGAACCGCACGGGCTTCAGCCTCGCCGAGCAGCTTATCGGCCTGCAGCGTGGCGATGTGCTGATCATGATGGGGCAAAAGTCTCCCCATCGCGAAGGGATGACCACCCTGCGCGAGGCCAAGCGGCTGGGTATCCCGACCATCCTGCTGACCCAGGCGGTGGATTCGCGCTTCAGCCAGGAGGCGCAGGTAGTGATCGACGTCCCGCGCGGCGGCGACAGCAGCCGGATGCCGCTGCACGGCACGGTGCTGGTCTGTCTGGAGATGATTATCCTGTCGGTGGCCTCCACCACGCCACAAAAAACGGTGAAATCCCTGAAGCGAATCAACGACCTGCACCGGGCCATTGGTAAATCCGGCGGTAAACGCGGCAGTTAATAAGATAATTCACCAGCGGGAAGGTTTCCGGTTGCATATAAAAGTCAGTGTGTGTATTTTTATGCAAAATAAATGCATAAAAAGGAAATCTCATGGTCAAGAATTTGCTCAAGGCGTGTTTCATGATGGCCGCGCTGACGGCAGCCGGCCAGGCGGCTGCGGAAACCTATACCGTCGGTTCCGGCGGCACCTACCGGCCGTTTGAATTTGAAAACAGCCAGAAACAGCTGGAAGGTTTCGACATCGACATCATCAAAGCCATCGCTAAAGCCGAAGGCTTTGACGTCAAGCTGGTCAATACCCCATGGGAAGGCATCTTCGCCACGCTGAACACCGGCGACCGCGACATCATCATCTCCGGGATCACCATCACCGATAAACGCAAACAGATGGTCGATTTCTCCGCGCCGTACTTCCCGGCCGAGCAGTCTATCGTCGTCGCCCAGGACTCGCAGGTGGATTCGCTGGCGGCCCTGAAAAACGAGAAGGTCGGGGTGGTGAACTCCAGCACCGGCGATATCGTGGTGTCTGAGGTGCTGGGCAAAAACAGCACCGCGATCAAGCGCTTCGACAACACCCCGCTGATGCTCCAGGAGCTGTTCGAGGACGGCGTCAGCGCCGCGGTTGGCGACGTCGGGGTGGTGAAGTACTACATCAAACAGCACCCGGAGAAGCAGTTCAAGCTGGTGCCGGATGCCAAATTTGAGCGTCAGTATTTCGGTATTGCGGTGGCGAAAGGCAACAGCGAACTGCTGGGCAAAATCAACGCCGGGCTGCAAAAGATTGTTGCTGACGGGACTTACGCCAACATCTATAAAACCTGGTTCGACGACAACGTGCCGACGCTGCCAGCGCAATAATCCACTTTTTTCAGTGACCACGGCTATCGCCCAGGCGATAGCCGTATTTTTTAGGGAAGGACTATGACGGGATTCCGTTGGGAGATCATCGAGGAGTACGGCCCGCTGTTTGTGGACGGTGCCCTGATGACGATTAAATGTACCATTATCTGCGTGATCCTCGGGACGCTGTGGGGGTTAACTCTCGGTCTCGGGCGGATGGCGAAGGCCGAGCACGGGCCGTGGAAATATATTCTCCGCTACCTGGTGCAGTTTCCGGTGCGCTTTTACGTCAGCGCCTTTCGCGGTACGCCGCTGTTCGTGCAGATCATGGTGGTGCACTTTGCGCTGGTGCCGCTATTTATCAACCCGCGCGACGGCCTGCTGGTGACCGGCGGCCTGATGAGCGCCGACTTCGCCCGCGAACTGCGCGCCAGCTACGGGGCGTTCCTCTCCTGCATCGTGGCGATCACCCTTAACGCCGGAGCCTATGTGTCGGAGATTTTCCGCGCCGGCATCCAGTCGATCGACAAAGGGCAGATGGAGGCCTCCCGCGCGCTGGGCATGCCGTGGTGGAAAACCATGCGCAAGGTGATCCTCCCGCAGGCGTTTCGCCGCATTCTGCCGCCGCTGGGCAATAACGCCATCGCCATTGTCAAAGACTCGTCGCTGGCCTCGGCGATCGGCCTGGCCGATCTGGCCTATGCCGCGCGCACCGTCTCCGGCGCCTACGCCACCTACTGGGAACCCTACCTGACCATCTCTCTGGTCTACTGGGTGATCACCTTCCTGCTGGCGCAGCTGGTTAACCGTCTGGAAAAGAGGTTTGGCAAAAGTGATTCACATTAATAACTTACATAAGCGCTTCGGCGACAGCCACGTGCTGCGCGGCATCAGCTGCGATATTAAACCGCAGGAAGTGGTGTGCATCATCGGCCCATCCGGCTCGGGGAAAAGCACCTTCCTGCGCTGCATGAACGCCCTGGAGACGGTCAGCGAAGGCGAGGTGGTGGTTAACGGCTTTGCCGCCCACGACCGGACCACCGACCTCAACAAGATGCGCGAAAGCGTCGGCATGGTGTTCCAGCGCTTTAACCTGTTCCCGCACATGACGGTGCTGGAAAATCTGATCATGGCGCCGATGAATCTGCGCAATATGCCGCGCCAGCAGGCGGTCGACCTGGCGGAAGCCTTGCTGGCGAAGGTGGGCTTAAGCGATAAGCGCGACGCCTGGCCCTCGAGCCTGTCCGGCGGCCAGCAGCAGCGGGTAGCCATCGCCCGCGCGCTGGCGATGAAGCCGTCGATAATGCTGTTCGATGAGCCCACGTCGGCGCTGGATCCGGAGCTGGTGGGCGACGTGCTGGAGGTGATGAAAAACCTCGCCAGCGAGGGGATGACCATGGTGATCGTGACCCACGAAATGGGCTTTGCCCGCGAAGTGGCCGACCGGGTGATCTTCATCGACCAGGGCGTGATTCAGGAAGAGGGCAAGCCGGGGCAGATCTTTAGCGCGCCGACCAACCCACGCACCGCCGCGTTCCTCAGCAAGGTGCTGTAAACCGGGCGGGCTGGCGCGATGCCAGCCCGCTGAGCATTCCGGGTGTATTGACGAAGCTTTTAATCATCCGCGCAAACATTGACTGGGCTCATATATCCCGCGATAACCCCTTTGTTAATCTCAGGGTGTCGATTAGGACTTCTCCAGGAAAATAACGTTGGAAATCTTTTTTTAACCCACTGAAAAATAGCGATTAACTATTTTTCATACGCCAAAAATCATGGTCCGTTAATGACGGACTCGGTTTCGTATGGGTTAAAAAAGGTACGTTATGACAGTTACATGGACGGTCACGCCCGTGGGGTATCAGCACATTGCCAAACGCTGCCCCGCCTGCAATGTAAAACGCGACTTCGCGACTTCGCGACTTCGCGCCTTCCGGCGCCATCCGGGTGAATTCGCAAAAGAAGCTGCTGGATATCTGGAGCATCTATAAATGCACGCGCTGCGATTACACCTGGAATATCGCCCTGTTTTCCAGGCTGCACGTCAGCAAGATAAACCGTGAACTGCTTCAGCGCCTGCTGCAGAACGATGCAGCCATGGTTCACTATTATGCCGCTGACCTCGCGACGCTGAAGCGCAACCGCGCCGAGCCGTCGGGGCAACCTGATTTTCGTATTCAGGAGCAATGGTCGGTGACGCTGATGGCGTGCCCGCGGATAACGGTGCGCGTCAGAGTCAGTCAGCCATTTCGCGTCAGCCTGCTATCAATACTGAAAAAACAGCTCAAGCTGAGTACGGCTGAAATCCGGTGGTTGGTCGCGACAGGGCATATCGAGGGTATTTCACTAAAACAGCTCAAGACGAAAAAGCTGAAGGCGATGGAATATCGTTTTCAGCTGGCGGCGGAAACGCTGTATGCGCGACGCCGGATTACGTTATCACTTTGCGGTAGATAACTTGCCGGGAAGATAAGCCGCAGCGCTTGAGCTGCTGGCTTTTTTATTCCTCGGTGAATAAGGACGGCGAAGTTGGCCGTCCTGACTCCCTTATCTCCGCCTGCAAAAGCCACCTCCGCTGCAGCCATTCAATCTGCAGACGCATAGTAAACAAACGCCAGCTTATTGCCGTCGGGATCGCGGACGTAGGCGCTGTGAAAACCGTCGCCATACTGCGGCCGGTGACCGGGACCGCCTTCGTCACGTCCGCCGAGTTGCAGGGCGAGGGCATGCAGTTCCGCAATATGTGCGACGGAGCGGGCGTTAAGCGCCACCATCGTTCCATTGCCCACCCCGGCAGGCTGCTGGTCAAAAGGAACGCCCACGCACAGCCCACAGGTGTGATTGCCGTTGAAGGTCCCCCAGGACGCCCCCTGTTCGTTACGGCCGGCTTTGACGTGTCCCAGCAGCGCCATTAACGGGTCATAGAATTTGATGGCGCGTGGCAGGTCATTGGTTCCAAGCATGATGTATGAAAACATGATGTCCTCCTGGAGCAGGTTTGATGGCGTAAAACCTCAGCCTGGTTGCTGGCGAGCGGGCTGGCTGGCGCCAGGCCAGCCCCTCAAAACTACCGTGCGGACTCCGTCGCCTCATCCATCTCCTCTTCCTGCTCACTGGCAAGCAGGGTTTTCTCGTTTTTGCATAGACATTGAATCAACAGGAACAGCACGCCGCTGGCCACCAGGGTGACGATCAGGCCATCGTAGCCGGTGATGCCGATCAGCATGCCGCTGACTACCGGCCCGGCGACGCTGCCGGCGGACCAGAAAAAGCCGAACAGGGCGTTAATCATAATCAGCTTCTGCCCATTGAAGGTTTTCCCCGCCCGCACCAGCGACAGGGTATAAAGCGCGCCCGCGGCGGCGCCCAGCAGCAGGCAAATGGCCATCAGCTGAATGCGCGAGCCGAGCATCAGCGGCAGGGCCAGCAGCGACAGGCTGAAGACTACCGCGCAGGACAGATGCACGCGGCGAATGCCGACCCGGTCAGCCAGCCAGCCGAGCGGGGTCTGGAACATCGCATCCCCGGTGAGCACCACGGTGACCAGCAGCACCGCCATCCCTTCATTCAGCCCTTTGTCCATGCCGTACAGCGGCAGCAGGGCAAGGATGCTGGCGTCAAAGAAGGCGAAGCAGAAGACCCCGGAGGCAAGTACCGGCAGGAAAGCGCCGAGGCTGCGCCAGCTGGCGCGCTCCCCAAGGCTTTCGCGGGTGCCAGTGGGCAGATGGCGCAGCATCAGCAGGCAGACGGCGGTGACCGCGACGATCGCCATCAGCGCCGAGGCCTGCCAGGCGGGGCCGACGGAGATCAGTAACGGCCCGGCCAGCTGGCAGCCGGTAAAGGCCGAGGCGTAGATGCCGGTGAGGGTGGCGCGCTGGCTGCCCGCCGCGCCGCCGGTGATCCAGCTTTCGCCCAGCACGATAATGACCCCGGAGGCCAGGCCGGTCAGCAGGCGCGGCAGCAAAAGCAGCGTCATATCGGTGGTCATGCATGAGGCGATGGTCGCCAGCGCCAGCAGGATCAGACTGCCGCTCAGCAGCACGCCCATTTCAACGCGCCGGCACAGCGCAGGAGAGAGGAAGGAGGAGATCATCATGCCGGCGGGCGGCAGGGCGGCCAGCAGGCCGACGTACAGCGGCGCGATCTGCTGCTGCGCCAGCTCAAGACTGATTAACGGCACCGTATAGCCGGTGATAAATCCCACGAGCGACGCGGCCATGATCATCGCCAGCGTGGGTGCGAGACGATTCTGGTCTGGGTTAAACATTTTATTTCCGATTACGGCGAGGTCAGTAGTGGATCCTTCGGCAAAATGCCGTCCTGATCTGCATAATAATTAATCGCCTGGCCGTTGTCACCGTTGAAATCACTACCAAAAAAGGACCGCAGGGCGGCAGAAGGGCTGTACGCCGCGCCGCCGCCGCATTTCGTGACGTTGTCAGCGTGTTAACGACAGGATATAACGGAGGGAGCGGCAGCGACCCGACGCCAGTGAGCGACGGGGAAAAAACGCGACGCATGACCGATTATTCAGCATTACGCTATGCAGGAAAGGAGTAATACATGGCCGTATCGCCGTCACTGATCGCCGAAGCCGTTGGCTGGCGACGTGAATTTCACGCCGCGCCTGAGCTCGGATATCAGGAGCAGGAGACCTCGCGCCGCGTTGCGGAGCTGCTGGCCTCGTTTGGGCTGCAGGTACACCGCGGGCTGGCCGGCACCGGCGTCGTGGCGACGCTGGAAAACGGTCCCGGGCCGGTCATCGGCCTGCGCGCCGATATGGACGCCCTGCCGATCACCGAGCTGGGGAGCGTCAGCTACCGTTCACGCCGTCCCGGGGTGATGCACGCCTGCGGCCACGATGGCCATACCGCGATGCTGCTGGCGGCCGCCGCCCATCTGGCGCAGACCCGCCATTTCAGCGGCACCGTCCACTTTGTCTTTCAGCCGGCGGAAGAGAACCTCGGCGGCGCGCGCAAAATGGTGGAAGAGGGGTTGTTCGAGCGCTTCCCGATGGACGCCATCTACGCGCTGCATAACTGGCCGGGGATCCCCCTTGGCGAAGTGGCGCTCAGCGATGGCGCGATGATGGCCTCGCTGGACGCCTTCGAGATCACCCTGCGCGGAAAGAGCTGTCATGCGGCGATGCCGGAGAGCGGGGCCGATCCGATCGTCGCGGCGGCGCAGCTGATTATGGCGCTGCAGACCATTCCTTCCCGCCGCCTGTCGCCGCAGGATTCCGCGGTGGTCAGTATCACCCAGATAAACGGCGGCGAGGCGATCAACGTCCTGCCGGATACCGTGGTGCTGCGCGGTACCTTCCGCTGCCTGAGCAATCGCGTTCGCGCCCGCGTGCGCGAGCTAATCGAAAGCTATGTGGCGACCCAGCCGCAGGTGTCCGATGTGCAGGGTGAGATTAGCTGGTTCCCGGGCTATCCGGTGACCAAAAACCATGCGCTGCAGGCGCAGCAGCTGCGCGAGGTGGCCGTCGCCACCCTCGGTGCGGAAGCGGTGCGCTGGAACCAGGCGCCGTCGATGGCCTCCGAAGATTTTGCCTGCATGCTGGAGGCCTGTCCGGGGGCCTATTTCTGGATAGGCGCCGACGGCGAAACCCCGTCGAAGCCGCTACATAACGCCAGCTATGACTTTAACGATGCGCTGATTAGTCCCGGGGTGGCCATGTGGGTGGCGCTGGTGGAGAAACAGCTGCCGGCGGCGTAACCCACCGGCAGCGGCAGAGGGAGCGCGGCGCGCTCCCTGAGGTCAGACGTCGGCGGCGGCTTTCAGTCGCGCCTTCATATCGCTGTAGGCCGTCCAGGCGTAGCGCTCCGCCCATTGCTGGTCGGCTATCGCTTCCACTTTCACCGCACAGTATTTGGTTTCCGGTGTTTTGGAGATCGGATCGAGGTTATCCTGGGTCAGCTCATTGCAGGCGCCTACCCACCACTGATAGGTCATATAGACCGCCCCCGGATTGATGCGATCGCTAAGGTCGGCGCGGGTGATCACCTTCCCGCGCCGGGAGCTGACCCACACCAGCTGTTTGTCAGCGATCCCCAGTCGTTGCGCATCCACCGGATTCATCTGCACCCGTCCCGGCTCGTCGGCCAGCGACTGCAGCGCGGCACAGTTGCCGGTCATTGAGCGGCAGGAGTAATGCCCGACTTCCCGCACGGTGCAGAGCACCAGCGGCCACTCGTCATCCGGGCGCTCCGCCGGCGCGCGCCAGGCGGTGGCGAACAGTTGCCCTTTACCCGATGGGGTATCGAAGCGGTTGTCTTTATACAGCCACGGCGTGCCGGGGTGGTCGAGGGTCGGGCACGGCCACTGGACATGGCCCATATCGCCCATTTTCTCCCAGGTCACGCCGTAGAACAGCGGGCAGAGTTCGCGCATCTCGTCCCAGATCTGCTGGTTGTTCTCATAGTGCATCGGATAACCCATTTCGCTGGCCAGCAGGCTAATGATCTCCCAGTCGCGCTTCACATTCCCCGCCGGAGGGATCGCCTGTTCAAACCGCTGGAACCCGCGGTCGGCGCAGGTGAATACGCCGCCGTGCTCGCCCCAGGAGGTGGCCGGCAGCAGGACATCGGCAATTTCCGCCGTTTTGGTCATGAAGATGTCCTGCACCACCACAAAGTCCAGCGCCTCGATGCCTTTGCGCACCAGGCCGAGGTCGGCTTCGGTCTGCAGCGGATCTTCACCCATGATGTAGTAGGCTTTGATCTCGCCGGTCAGCGCTTTATGCGGCACCTCGGTGATGCGAGTGCCGACCTGGTCGTCCATCAGCGCCGGGTCGATGCCCCAGGCGGCGGCGAATTTCGCCCGCACGGCGGGGTCGGTGACCTCCTGATAGCCGGGGAACAGGTTCGGCAGCACGCCCATATCGCAGGCGCCCTGTACGTTGTTTTGCCCGCGGACCGGCCCCACGCCGACGTTGGGCCGTCCCAGGTTGCCGGTGAGCAGCGCCAGGCTTGCCAGGCCGCGCACCACGTCCACCGCCTGGCCAAACTGGGTGACCCCCATGCCCCACATAATGGTGGCGGATGGGGCGGCGGCGAACATGCGCATCGCCTCCCGGATTTCCCGCGCGCTGACCCCGACAATCCCTTCCACCGCTTCCGGGGCGTAATCCTTCACCGCCTCGCGGTAAGCATCCAGCCCTTCGGTATAGCGTTCGACATAGGTTTTGTTGTACAGCTCCTCCTCCAGCAGCACATAGCCGAAGGCATTTACCAGCGCCATGTTGCTGCCGTTGTTGAGCTGCAGATGACGATCGGCAATGCGCGCGGTTTCGATGCGCCGCGGATCGCAGACGATGATTTTGGCGCCGTTGTCCCGGGCCTTGATTACCCGGCGGGCGACGATGGGATGGGAGTCGGCGCAGTTGTAGCCAAAAACCAGCAGGCACTTCGAGTTTTCGATGTCGCTAATCGAGTTGCTCATCGCCCCGTTGCCCAGCGCCTGCTGTAGCCCGGCGACGGAGGGGCCGTGGCAGACGCGGGCGCAGCAGTCGACGTTATTGGTGTTCAGCACCGCGCGGGCGAACTTTTGCATCACATAGTTGGTTTCGTTGCCGGTGCCGCGCGAGGAGCCGGTGGTCATGATGGCGCGCGGGCCATGCTTCTCTTTGATCTCCCTGAGCTTGCTGGCGGTATAGCGAATCGCCTCCTGCCAGCTGACCGGCGTGAAGGCGCCGCCTTTCTGGTAGCGGATCATCGGTTGTTTAAGACGGGGCGTCAGGAGCTGCGTATCGTTAAGAAAATCCCAGCCGTAGTAGCCTTTCAGGCACAGCTGGTTCTGGTTGGTGACGCCGTCGGCGGCCTCCGCGCGAATGATTTTATTGTTGTCGACAACCAGTTTAAGTTTGCAACCCGCCCCGCAGTAGGGGCACACGCTCGTGATTTTTTTCATCAGTAACAGACCTGTTAACAGTGAACTAAGGATCGCTGTCGCGCCGGGCCCGACGGGCAACGATCGCGGTATCGCCTGGTGGTGATGCAGACGCAGGCCTGTTGCGCTATGCAGGTCTTGTGCCAGAATTTAAGCTCTTGATCTGTATTGAAAAATGAAAAGAGATTGATGACGGGAGCATGACCTCGTCACTAATGACGATGACGCAGAGCGCCGACGTCAGACGCTCTGCGGGGTAACACGTGGCTAGGCGAGAGGGCGGCAGCGGTCGAAGTGCGATTCGCTCAGGCCGACGTCGCGCGCGGCGGCGCAGATAGCCTGCCAGCTGCCGGCATCCAGTGGGATCCCCTGCGCCAGCCGCGCTTCGCGGTTGGCGGCCTCCCATTCGCCGGGCGCCAGCACCGGGGCATCGGCATCGTGCGGCGACTGCTTACACCATGCGATAAAGGCCTCCGTCTGTGCCTGGCTGTCCGGGGCATCGAACGCGTCCGGGCGCAGGATCACCGTGGTCATGCAGTTAAAGATGGCGTCGACGCTGGTCTGCAGGCTCTCCTGATGGGTGGTTTGCCCGCCGGAGAGCGCGCCGCCGAGCACTTCGCACAGCGTCGCCAGGGCATAGCCTTTGTGCTGGGCGAAGGTGAGCAGGGCGCCCAGCGGCGAGGTCTGCATCACCGCCGGGTCGGTGGTGGGTCGACCCTCGGCGTCAATCAGGCAGCCGGGGGCCACGGCTTCGCCTTTATGCCAGGCGACGCGGGTTTTACCAAAGGCGATGGCGCTGGTGGCGTAGTCCAGCAGCAGCGGCGGATGGCCCGCGCGGGGAAACACCACGCACAGCGGGTTAGTGCCGAAGCGGCTGTCCTTCCCGCGGAACGGGGCGACCATCGGGTCGCCGATCACGCTGACGAAGTGAATGGAGATCAGCCCGGCAGCGGCGCACTGCTCGGCCCAGTAGCCGATGCGCCCGACGTGATGCGCATTGCGCAGGGCGATCGCCGCCATACCGTGCTGCTTCGCCTTTTCAATGCCTAACTGCATCGCCTCGTGGGCAACCACCTGGCCGAAGCCGGCGTTGCCGTCGAGGGTGACCACGGCGCCGGCGTCTTTGGTTACCGTGGCGTGGCGGTTGAGCTGCAGAAAACCACCGGCGTGGGATTTCACGTAGCTGGGGATCATCCCGACGCCGTGGGAGTCATGCCCGGCAAGATTGGCGGCGATCAGATGGTCCGCGACGAGGGTGGCTTCCCCCGGGGTACTGCCGAGATGGGTAAACAGTGAGACGACAAACTGATGCAGATCCGTCGCCAGAAAGCGGTGTCCTGTAGGCACTGATTCTCTCCTGTAGTCTGTTGTTATTTTGTTATGTTTGCCGTTTTATGCTGCGCCGCCCGGCGCAGAAGGTCAAGGGCGGCTTCTCCCGGTGGAACGTCACCGCGTCTGCGTCTGAGTCAGGCGCCAGGCGATAAAAAACCGGGCCGGGATCGCGTTTTAATTAACGCCATAAACACCACATTTTTAAATTCTGCCAGTGTCACAAAAGCCAGAAAAAAGCCATCCCCGTCGTTGCAAGGGGAGCTGATACCACTATATGTTAAATTTGTGTTTATTAATTGATGATTAAAGGTTGGTATCATGTATAAGAAAATAAGTGGTTTAGTGGTTTCACTGACGGCCGTTTTCGCCTGTGCCGCCTGGGCGGAGGTGCCTGCGGGCTATCCGGCGGATTATCAAAAAACGGTGGATGCCGCCGTCAAAGAGGGCAAGGTGGTGATCTATTCCACTACTGATACCAAAGCGGCCGGGCCGTTAATTAAAGGATTCGAAGCGCAATATCCGGGCGTAAAAGTCGAATATAACGACATGAACAGCACCGAGCTGTATAACCGCTATATCAGCGAGCAGGCCGCCGGGGGCGGCAGCGGGGACGTAGTGTGGAGCTCGTCGATGGATACCGCGCTGAAATTAGCTACCGAATACGCGGAGCAATATGCCTCGCCGGAGGTGAAGCAATTACCCGACTGGGCGGTCTGGCAGCAGAAAGCCTATGGCACCACCTACGAGCCGGTGGTGTTTATCTATAACAAACGCCTGATCCCGCAGAATGAGGTCCCGGATTCGCATACCGCGCTGGCAAAACTGATCGCCAGCCAGGCCGATAAATTTAAAGGCAAAGTCACCACTTACGATATCGAAAAATCGGGCCTCGGCTTTATGCTGGCGGTGCAGGACAGCCAGGCCGACGCGAACTATTTTACCGACCTGGCGAATATTGCCAAAGGCGGCCTGACGGTGCAGTCTTCCACCGGCACGATGATGGAGCGCGTCTCCTCTGGCGAAAACCTGATCGGCTACAACATTCTGGGCTCCTATGCCGAAGCGCGGGCGAAAAACGATCCCTCTTTAGGCATTGCCTATCCGAAAGATTACGTGCTGGTGCTCTCCCGCGTCTCGTTTATTAGCCAGGAGAGCGAACATCCCAATGCGGCGAAATTGTGGCTGGACTATGTCCTGTCGGAAAAAGGCCAGCAGATCCTCGCCAGCCAGGCGGATATTCCCTCTATTCGTCGCGATATTGAAGGTAAAAATGATATCGACGGCATGACCGCGCTGCTGGGCAAAGCGTTAAAACCGATCCCGGTCAACGAAACGCTGCTCGATTATTTACAGCCGCAAAAACGCCTGCAGTTTATTAAACAATGGCGCAGCGCCGCCGCGAAATAATCCTCCCCCGGGGCGTCGCCGATGCCCCTTATTCACACCCGGCGGGTTTTTTCTCCTGACCAAAGGGATGAACCATGAATGTATTACGCAGAAAGTGGCAGGGGCTGCCGCGCGGCGTGGTGGTGTGCATCACGGCGCTGGTGATTTACGTCCCGCTGTTATTTATTGTGGTGCAGAGTTTTCTCTCCGCGCCATTCTTTTCCCGCTCCAAATCCTGGAGTCTGGAAGCCTTCGCCTTTATTTTTACCGACCCGGATTTTTATCTGGCATTAAGATCCGGTTTTATTCTCGCCTTTGGCCTGGTGATTATCGCCATTCCGCTGGGCGGTATTTTGGCGTTTCTGATGGTGCGCACCGATTTACCCGGCCGGCGGTTCATTGAGCCGCTGATCCTGGTGCCGATTTTCGTTTCGCCGATGGTGCTGGGCTTTGGCTACGTGGTGGCCGCCGGGCCGGTGGGCTTCTTTTCCCAGTGGGCGCAGCAGCTGATCGGTTTTGTGCCGTGGAATATCTACTCGATGTTCAGCATTGTGGTTATCGCCGGCTTAACCCACGTGCCGCACGCCTATCTCTATATCTCCTCGGCGCTGCGCAGCGTCGGTTCCGACGTGGAAGAGGCGGCGCGCACCGTCGGCGCCACGCCGCTGCAGGTGATGACCTCGGTGAGTCTGCCGATGGTGCGCCCGTCCATTCTTTACGCCTGCGTGCTGCTCTTCTTCCTCGGTCTGGAAGTTTTCGGTCTGATGCTGGTGCTGGGCGACCCCGAGGGCAACATGGTGCTGGCGACCTATCTCTATAAGCTGACCAACAAGCTCGGTACCCCCTCCTATCATCTGATGGCGGCGGTGGCGGTGGTGCTGATCTGCATCACCATCCCGCTGGTGATGCTCCAGCGGCGGCTGATGCGCACCGCCAACCGCTTTGTCACCATGAAGGGCAAAGCGTCGCAGGCGCGGGCGCTGCCGCTGGGCAAATGGCGCTGGGTGGCCGGGGCGGTGGTGGTGGCCTGGCTGACGGTGACCATCGGCGTACCGCTGCTCGGCGTGGCGCTGCGCGCTTTTATCTCCAACTGGGGCGTCGGGGTGTCGCTGTGGGATGAGCTGTCGCTGGCGACGTTCCACAATATCTGGCAGCAGCCCAACCTGCTGCGGGCGATCGTCAACTCGATGGCTATCGGCATCGTCGGCGGCGCGCTGGCGGTGATCTGCTATCTGTTTGTCGGCATCGCCATGCATCGCAAAGCCGACAACGTCACCCGCTTTCTCGACTACAGCGTGCTGGTCCCGCGCGCGGTGCCGGGGCTACTGGCCGGTCTGGCCTTCCTGTGGGTGTTCCTGTTCGTGCCGATGTGGCTCGATCAGTCGCTGAAGCACGGCTGGCTCTCGGCGCTGCCGGTGGCCGACTGGCTGCGCGAGCACCTTATCGTGCAGCTGCGCGCCCTGCGCAACACCATCTTCAGCGTCTGGCTGGCCTACACCGTGGTGTGGATGGCCTACGGTCTGCGACTCATCTCCTCGACGCTGCTGCAGGTGGGCCCGGAGCTGGAGGAGGCGGCGCGCAGCACCGGCGCTTCCCGGGGGCAGATCACCCGCCACGTGACCGTCCCGCTGTCGCGCTATGGGCTGATTGGCTCCTGGCTGCTGATGTTCCTTATCTTTGAGCGCGAATATTCCACCGGCGTCTATCTGCTGTCGCCGGGTACCGAAACCATCGGCTCGATGCTGGTGTCGCTGTGGGCGGCGGGGGCCATCGATATCGTCGCGGCGCTCTCCTTTATTAATATTCTGCTGGTGGTGATTGGCCTCGGTATCGCCCTGCGCTTTGGAGTGAAATTACATGATTGAATTATCGGTAGAAAATCTGCATCTCACCTATGGCGACAACCCGGTGCTGAAGGGGGTGTCCATGACGCTCGGCCGGGGGGAGGTGGTATCGCTGCTGGGGCCGTCGGGAAGCGGCAAAACCACGCTGCTGCGGGCGGTGGCCGGGCTGGAAAAACCGACGAGCGGACGGATCGCCATTGGCAACCGCACGGTGTACGACGGCACGCCGCGCAGCGAAATCCCGGCCGAAGAGCGTAACCTGGGCCTGGTCTTTCAGTCCTATGCCCTGTGGCCGCACAAAACGGTGTTCGACAACGTGGCCTATCCGCTGAAGCTGCGTAAAGTCGCCGCCGGGGAGATAAAAGAGCGGGTGCAACGCGTGCTGGATCAACTGGGGCTGGGGCATCTTGGCAACCGCCATCCGCACCAGCTCTCCGGCGGCCAGCAGCAGCGGGTGGCCATCGGTCGGGCGCTGGTCTACAACCCGCCGGTTATCCTGCTGGATGAGCCGCTCTCCAACCTTGACGCCAAGCTGCGCGAAGAGGCGCGGGTGTTTCTGCGCGAGCTGATCATCAAGCTGGGGCTGTCGGCGCTGATGGTCACCCACGATCAGAATGAAGCAATGGCCATCTCCGATCGTATTCTGCTGCTGAATAATGGCGTCATTGAGCAGCAGGGGACGCCGCAGGAGATGTACGGCAGTCCGGCGACGCTGTTCGCCGCCGAGTTTATGGGCAGCAATAACCGCCTGCACGGTAAGGTGACGGCGCTGGAGAACGGTCGTGCGAGGGTTGAAGGCGCCAGCTGGACGCTGTGGGGACGAGCGGGCGAGGGGGTCAGCGTCGGCCAACCGGCGACGGCGGTGATCCGCGTCGAGCGCCTGCGTCTGGACGGCGCAGCGCAGGATAACAGTCTCCAGCTCCCGCTGCTGACCAGCATGTATCTTGGCGACCGCTGGGAGTACCTGTTCCGTACCGAAGGCGACGACTTTCCGCTGCGTGCCTACGGAACGGCGCTGCGCGATGCCGAACACTGCCATCTGACGC
Source organism: Klebsiella sp. 10982 (assembly GCF_048589245.1). Lineage (NCBI taxonomy): Bacteria > Pseudomonadati > Pseudomonadota > Gammaproteobacteria > Enterobacterales > Enterobacteriaceae > Klebsiella > Klebsiella sp. 10982. The sequence goes on along the minus strand of NZ_JBMAXV010000002.1, from coordinate 116,730 downwards.
TCCCGGCGGAGGATGTGTGGATTTTTCCGCAGCGGTAACTGCGCGAAGCCACGGAAGGCAAGCGCCAGGATGACGCGCTACGTTCCGGGAATGACAAAAGTGTTTTGCGCCTGGCTGCGGCCCGGGGAGGCGAGTAGGGTAGACCGGTCCTGGTCAGCAGCAAGTCAACGGTGGTGAGATGGGGACTTACTTTTTCGTTTGATGAATGTGATGCTGATGCGGAACCCCTGCGGAGTGCAATTATCGTAAATCTGGTGTTTTAATACGCCGCTAAACACAATATGCTGGTGTCTTCCCCACATGCGTGGGGGTGTTTCTGGGTTTTCGTTCGAGTTTAGCGCCTGCAGGCGGTCTTCCCCACATGCGTGGGGGTGTTTCCCAGTCGCCAGGAACAAACTGTTCAACGGTTACGTCTTCCCCACATGCGTGGGGGTGTTTCTTATTATCTGCCGGTCGAATCCTCATATTTAGAGGTCTTCCCCACATGCGTGGGGGTGTTTCTACATCTGGCGCGAGAATAAGAAAGGCAACCCCGTCTTCCCCACATGCGTGGGGGTGTTTCTTGCTCTTGCCACAGCCGCGCCACGTTTATTTTGTCTTCCCCACATGCGTGGGGGTGTTTCCGGCCGGCCCTCTATGATCCATATTTTTGAACCGTCTTCCCCACATGCGTGGGGGTGTTTCTCGAATGGGAAAACCTGTTCGCTTTTTTATCAGGTCTTCCCCACATGCGTGGGGGTGTTTCTGGGATTCAGCCTGGGTTCTCTCTTGATGTGAGGTCTTCCCCATATGCGTGGGGGTGTTTCTCATGTAACTTTCAGTGCGCACCTTCTTTCATGGTCTTCCCCACATACGTGGGGTGTTTCTCTCGTGATGGTCTATGACGTCGCCGTCGGTGGGTCTTCCCCACACGTGTGGGGCGATTCAACAAAGCTGGTCAACCGTTGTTATCGTTATCTTGGTTTAGTTTGGCAAACACAGTTTAATATATTTTTCATGTGAATTTAAAATTCATATTCATGTGTTATATTTATTTTTTATTTCGCAATGGTTGTTAAGTCCATTTTTCTGGCGCACCTGAAGTATGATTATTCATACTACTTATTTATAATGTCTGATATTGTCGATTTGATGTCTCACATTAAGCGCAGCGTTTGTGAGTGCTTTTTATTTTATAAAAAATTATTTATAAAGCTTCCTGACTTTAGTATTAATAAAACGCACATGTTTTATTAAGGATGATTTTCATGAGGCGCTTAACCAGGGTTTCGCTACAAAATCAACATGCCATCGCGGCGATAAGTTTTGAAAACTGCCCGGCGAAAACCCGGATGTTGAGTGATGGTCGCGTGGTGCAGGGACGCTCGGTATTGAGTCATTGTCAGATTGTCGGGGAGATTGCCCGGGCGCTTATAGCGCTGTATCCCGAGCCGATGCGAAGTCGACTCTTTCCCGCAGGAAGTGAAATGGCAGCGGCTGGCCACGATATCGGAAAGGTCAGTCCGACGTTTTCCGCCAAACTTTTTGCGGCCTGTGACGTTAATGACCTCCGTCTTGCTGGGTTATCGGCGGTGAATCCCGGACTCGAAACGCTCTGGGGAGGACATGCAGGCGTCAGTCAGGCGACAGCGGAAAGTTTATATGCTCCGCGCTATGTTCCTGAGATCCTTGGTCAGCACCATGGTTTTAATCCAGGGCTCAACGGCAGGCGTGGTGATGCTGAAGTATTCGGCGGGCCGCTCTGGTTTGATGAGCGTAAAAAACTCGTGGATAAGCTGAAAGCGGAACTCTCCGCTGATTGGCCGACATTTGATTCAGCGGCTCAGGCTCGCGTGGTCGCCGGGTTGACCTCGGTAGCCGACTGGATTGGCTCTGGCGAATTTTTTGAAAATCCTGAGCAAGCGTGGCAGCCTGCCATAACGGCAGCCCTTAATAACGCCGGTTTTATTAAACCCGTTATACGTAAGGGACTATCCTTTGCAGAGGTCTTTTTTCCTGACGATCCGTCGAAGGAACCACGCGAAGCGCAATCGCGCTTTATTGACCAGGTTGCGGGGCCGGGTCTTTATATTCTCGAAGCGCAAATGGGGATGGGGAAAACCGAAGCTGCGTTATACGCTGCTTATCAAATGCTGACTGAGGAAAAAGCAACCGGTATTTATTTTGCGCTACCCACCCAGCTTACCTCGAACAAAATATACGATCGCTTTAATGCGTTTCTGCAACAAATTGTCAGTACTGAAACTCCACAGCATGCCTTACTTTTACATTCTGGCGCCTGGTTGATGAATACCGAGATGGGAGAAGAAGCAAGCCCTGGTGGCGCGTGGTTTAACCACCGTAAACGCGGCTTATTAGCGCCGTTTGCCGTCGGTACCATCGATCAGGCGCTGATGGCGGTGATGAATATTAAGCATGGTTTTGTCAGAGCGTTAGGGCTCGCAGGCAAGGTCGTGATCCTTGACGAAGTTCATACATACGATTTGTACACCGGCACGATCCTTAATGCGTTAGTCGAATTTCTGCGTCAAATCGACTGTACGGTGATTATTCTCAGCGCCACGCTGAGTCGGGCCCGCCGTGACGCCTTGCTGCAACAGACTACAAGCAGTGAGGCCTACCCGCTGATCACCGCCGCGCCCATCAGCGCAAGAGAGCAAGCGCTGGTAGAGATTGGCGTTCCTGTCACTGAGCACGCCACCCTTACGCTGTATTCCTGTAACAATGATGAATCCGCGCTGGAAGAGGCGCTGCGGCGCGCAGAACGTGGGCAACAGGTGTTGTGGATTGAAAATACCGTAGCTGAAGCGCAGCAACGGTATCTGGATATGGCTAGCCGGGCGGTTGAGGTGGGATGTGAAATCGGACTCTTACATTCTCGTTTTACGCCTCAGCACCGCAACCGGCATGAGCAACGCTGGATCGCGCTCTACGGCCGGACCGGCTGGTCGCAACGTCAGCAGTGCGGGCGTATTTTAGTCGGCACCCAGGTTCTGGAACAATCCCTTGATATTGATGCCGATTTCCTCGTGAGCCGATTTGCGCCATCCGATATGTTGCTGCAACGTCTTGGCCGGCTGTGGCGACATACCGATACACCCCGCAATGTGAGTGCGAAGGCGGAATGCTGGCTATTGTCACCTTCGCTGGAGAGCGCTTTAGCCAACCCGGGCTCGGCATTCGGCATGAGCGCCCTGGTCTACTCACCCTATGTGTTATGCCGCAGTCTGGAGGTCTGGCAAGAGATCCCGTCTCTCTCGTTGCCAGGAGATATTCGTCCCCTGATCGACCGGACCTATGTTGCACGTGCGGAAGAGGGACCATGGGCCACGCTACTGCATGAACTCAAGAATGGCAGCCGCTTTCGTTCTGGTGAAGAGGCGCTGCAGTCGCTGGCGAAGCTCACGTTATCTGGCGGCGGGAAAACGCTGCCTGAGCATAAAGCGGAGACTCGCTATAGCGATCGTGACACTCATGATCTGCTGCTGCTGCGTGGTCTGCGTACGCAAGACGGCGTCACGTATATGCGCCTTCTTGATGATGGTGAATTAGCCCTTCCTCATGGGCGCAACCGTTTAAGTCGGTTGCAATGGCGACAGCTGGCGGTGGCGCTGAATCAGCAGCTGGTACGAGTTAATCCGGCTTATTGTCCGCCCACGATAGCAAAAAGTGATCTGGAAAAATTACACCTGCAGGAGGTGTTCTATCTCGGCCGCCCCGAAGATGATGAGGCGTTATTGCGCGTTGCCATTGTCAGCCCCGCGGGTGAACTGAAGACGCTGGATGGCCGCCCCGCGGGAGAGAAATACACCCTTGAATACAGTGAATATCTTGGCTTCCGGGCCATTTCCAAAAAGGAATAAACCATGGAGAACCGCTTCAATTTGATTGATGAACCCTGGATTGCGGTCGTGGATGTGGGGTTGGTCAGTTTAACCGATATTTTCAGTCAGCCGACATTACGCGCTTTAGGGGGAAATCCGGTAGAAAAAATCGCGCTTACCAAATTGCTACTTGCTATCGCCCAGTCAGCCGCGACGCCGGCTGATGATAGCGACTGGCAGCAGATGGGCTGGCAGGGAATGGCCCATTGCTGCCTGAAGTACCTTGCTAAATGGCACGACCGTTTTTATCTGTATGGCGAAAAGCCGTTCTTACAGATGCCCGCTATTCAGGCCGCTGAATGTAAGTCATTGGGCGTATTATCACCTGAGGTGAGTACCGGCAATACCACCGTTTTAACCGAAAGTCAGCAACAGCAGCAATTAACTGATGCGGACAAAGCGCTAGCTATTATTGTGCAAATGGGCTTTGGGCTCGGAGGCAAGAAAACCGATAACTCTGTGGTATTAACGCCGGGCTATCGGGGTAAACAAAACGACAAGGGGAAGCCGGGCAGTGGAAAGGCCGGGATTTCTGTCGGGCATATGGGATTGTTACATTCGTTCTGGCAGGGGAATTCAATCGTACAGAGCATTTGGCTCAATTTATTTACCGCTGAGGATATTGCACAACTGGTGATGTATCCCACGCTGGGGACTGCGCCGTGGGAGCGAATGCCGACAGGGGAAGATGATGACGTTGCGCGTTCGTTAAAAGCATCGCTGCTTGGCCGCCTGATCCCAATGGGTAAATTTTGTCTGTTAGCCGGGGACGGTATTCACTATAGCGACGGTATAAGCCATGCCGGCTATCTGGAAGGCAAAACCGATCCCACGGTTTCCGTCGATTTTTCAGGAAAGAAACCGAAGGCATTATGGGTTAACCCAGGCAAACGCCCCTGGCGCGAACTGACGTCGTTATTACAGTTTATTGAGCAGGATAGCTCCCGAGGATATGAAACCCGTCAGCTTAACCTTCCTTTGAAGCGAATAGCCCATAATACGGTTCAGTTTGCGCTATGGTCGGGCGGCTTACGGGTAAGTAGTAATGCGGGTGAACAGTATGCTTCAGGAATGGATGATTATGTTCAGTCAGAAATATGGTTGTCATCCGAATTAATTAATAATTGCTTTATTGAATATTTAAAATATGAAATGACGCAGCTTGATGCTGTGCAAAAACAGCTTTGGGGTGCAGTTGTACGTTATTTCCGACAGCTTTCCGATATTGATAAATCAGCAACCGGTAAGGCCCAACCCTTTGTGGCAAAACAGGCCGAAAAAGCAACGGCGCTATTCTGGCAACTCTGCGAGCGTCAGGCCCAGGCGCTCATTAATGTTTGCCTGAGTTCCGGGGAAGACCATTCCGCGCGTCATCAGTTACGAAAAACGTTTATCAGCTATGCCGGCCAGGTTTTTAATCGGCTCTGTCCTCGTGACAGTGCCCGTCAATTAGATGCCTGGGCGCAGTCCCGGCCTAATTTTTCCAAATATCTCACCGTCGATTAAGGAGGATCTTAATGGATCAGTTTCCTGCAGACGTTACCGCTGAAAGCGCGAGTAACGAATTGCCCGCCAAACGATTTGTCGGTTACGTGATTGAGCGTATCGCAAAAGACAATGGCTTTGCCGCCCGCCTTAAACGAGCGGACAACCCGGCGACTGAGTATCAGAGCTGGGAAATTCTGGCAGGGTTTGGCATTGATCTGGAAAAAGAGTGGCAGCGCCTTCCGTACTGCGTCATTGGCGCCGCGCTGGCCAGGGTGAAACCGGCCAGCAATGGCACGACCTCGCTGGGAGGCGCCATTGCAGCTTGTTATCCCGAAGGGAATCAGTCTGAACAGGCGAAAGCCCGCCTGCGGCGATTGTTGGCCTGTACCTCGACGAGTGAAGCATGCCGTATTCTGCGCCCGTTGCTGGCATTAATGGCCAGCCGCAATGTGACACTGGATTTCGCCAGGCTACTCAATGAACTGCAGTGGTTTTCCGGCAGCAGTCGCGAACGGATCCGCGCCCGCTGGGCGCAAGAATTCTATCGTCGAGCCGACGAGGCAGCCGGGAATGAGGCGGGGAATCCACATGACTGAACTCTTTGCGAGTGCTTTACATCTCGATCGCGCTGCGGTGAAAGCCCTGAAAATCAGCGATGCCTATTCCCTGCACCGGGTGGTGTACAGCCTGTTTGCTGATGCGCGCACAGACCAGGAGAAGTGCAGCCATATGTCGAGCGGGATTGCTTATGCCGACCAGGGCGGAGATTTCCATGGCCGCAAAGTATTGATCGTCTCTGACAGACCTCCCGCTGCAAAGGTCGATGGGCTGTACGGTGAGGTCAACAGCAGATTAATTCCGGCCGCCTTTCTCTCTCATTCACATTATCGCTTTCAGGTGCAGGTGAATCCGGTACGGAAGGATAAACAGACAGGTAAACGCGTCGCGGTGAAAGGCCGGACTGATATTGCGCAGTGGTTCATTCAGCGCGCTGCCAGCCGCTGGGGCTTTGAAGTGGATGCGTCGAGCCTGCAGGTTGACGCGGTGGAAGTGCTGCAATTTAAAGATAAAGCAGGTCGCCAGGTGACCCTTGGCAAGGCGACGGTGCAGGGCTTGCTTACCGTCACCGACCGACAGCAGTTCCAGCATAGCTTTCATCATGGCATTGGCAAAGGGCGAGCCTTTGGCTGTGGCCTGCTGCAGATTGTGCCCGTTGTTGATGCGCTTTTTTCCTGATGGTTAATCAATTTATTAAGGATAATCCAATGACTACCCCATTTAAAAACACCCGTATCGAGTTTCATATTTTGCAGTCTTTCCCGGTGACCTGCCTTAACCGCGATGACGTGGGGGCTCCCAAGTCCGCTATTGTCGGCGGTGTGTCGCGCGCCAGAGTGTCATCGCAGTGCTGGAAACGTCAGGTTCGTCTGGCGCTGCCAGATTTTGGAATTCGTCTCGGGGTGCGTAGTAAAAAAATTGCTTCATTGCTGGCCAATGCCTGTCGCACAGCAGGGGCGAGCGAAGAACAGGCCACTCACTGCGGTGAGACGATGGCCGCTTTTTTCTCCGACGATACCCTGTTGTTTCTCAGCGCGGCTGAGGCCGCCGCATTTGCCGCTTATGCGCAGGAAAAAGATTTTGACGCCGCGAGCCTGAAAGACAAAGAACTGGTCAAGGTCGCCAAAAAGGTGGTTAACAATACCCTGGATGCCCTGGATATTGCGCTTTTAGGCCGTATGGTGGCCAAAGCGGCGGATATGAACGTTGAGGCGGCGGCATCGTTCGCGCATGCCATTTCCACCCATAAAGTGAGTAATGAGGTCGAGTTTTTTACCGCCGTGGATGACTGTAAAACGGAGGATGAAAGCGGTTCGGCACATATGGGCAGCCTGGAGTTTAATTCGGCGACCTACTATCGCTATGTCAGCCTGGATCTCGGGCAACTGGCGCAGACGTTGGGTGAGGGCGCCGATATGAAAACCGCCGTCGCCGCTTTTGTTAAGGCACTCTATGTCGCCGTCCCCTCAGCCCGACAGACAACGCAGTCCGGGGCCTGCCCGTGGGAATATGCTCGCGTGTTACTGCGTAAAGGTCAGGGTCTGCAGGCTTCATTCGAGCAGCCCGTTAAGAGTCAGGGTGAAGGCTTCTTATCCCCCAGTAAAGCGGCGCTCAAAGACTGGTTGCATACAAAAGAAAAACTCTCTGGCTCCCTGTTCGGCAAACAAGGCGATTACGAGTGGGGTGAGGATCTTGACTACAGCATTGACCGACTGATCGCTGACTTGCAGTCACATCTGTAATGGACGGTGAAGATGAGCCAAACTACGCACTATATGCTGCTGTGGCTTGAAGGGCCGCTGCAGTCATGGGGATTCGATTCAAAGTTCGGTGTACGCGATACGCTGAATTTCCCGACCCGCTCGGGCATTCTGGGGCTGATTTGCTGTGCACGAGGCGCCGCGGGGCCAGAGGTCGAGTGGCTGGCGGAGATGAATAACCTGCCGATGGAGGTTCGCGCCTACGCCCGAACCGACAAGGAGGGCCAGCCGCTCCTGCGCGAGCCGACATTGTGCGATTTCCAGATGGTTGGCAGCGGATATGACGACAGCGATCCGTGGCAAAGTCTGCTGATCCCTAAAACATCCGATGGAAAGAAAGCCGTAGGGGGTGGAACGAAAATGACCTACCGCCACTATCTCCAGGATGCCGTATTCGCCGTGGTAATGGGGCTTGGCAGCCAGCAAGCCGAGTCGTTACCAGAGGCGCTACAAAATCCGGTATGGGATTTATATCTCGGTCGTAAAAGCTGCGTGCCCAGCGAGCTGATCTATCAGGGCATCTATGACAGCGCAGAAGCGGCATGGCAGCAGGCCCGGACATTAGCTGAGAGTAAGCGGCGCACGCTGAGCTACAGGGTCATTGAAGGGGAAGGGGATGGCGATGTCATCACGCTTAATGATGTCCCGGTGCAGTTCGGCCGGCATAAGCGTTACCGGGATCGTCAGGTGACCGTGCTGGAGTGCGGCTAATGGCCCTGGGGGAGAGGCTGTTTGTCAAAGTTACCCGCGAACTCCTGCCTCAGGTAAAAGATAAATATCCTTTTCTCTATCTTGAGCGCGGGCGGCTGGAAATTGATGACAGCAGTGTGAAATGGGTGGATGCGGATGGCAACGTGGTGCCTCTCCCGGTGGCGACCATCAACACGCTGCTGCTCGGCCCCGGGACAACTGTGACGCATGAGGCGATCAAAACCGCGACCGCCGCTAACTGCGCGGTGTGTTGGGTGGGCGAGGATAGCCTGCTGTTTTATGCCGCCGGTTTTTTGCCCACTGCTGATACCCGCAATCTTAAAGCGCAGATGGCGCTGGCCTGCGATGGGGCGTCTGCCCTTAAGGTTGCCAGGATGATGTTTGCTAAACGCTTTCCGGATGCCGATCTGGAGGGTAAAAGTTTAAACAGCATGATGGGCATGGAGGGGAGTCGGGTTCGCGCGTTGTATCAGCAGAAAGCGCAGGAGTATGGCGTCGGCTGGAAAGGGCGTCAGTTTACACCAGGCAAGTTTGAACTGAGTGACCTGACAAACCAGGTACTGACCTCCACCAACGCCGCCCTGTATGGCATTTTATGCTCGGTTGTGCATGCGATGGGCTACTCGCCGTATATCGGCTTTATCCATTCAGGTAGCCCTTTACCGTTTGTCTATGATTTGGCCGACCTATATAAAGAACGACTCTGTATCGATCTGGCTTTTTCGCTGTCGAGGGAGATGGCGGGTCGATATGATAAACATAAAGTTTCTGAGGCATTCAGAAAACGAGTGATAGCCCTGGATTTGCTCAACCTTATTGCCGCCGATATCAATGAGCTAATGGGAGGAAAAGGTGCTCGTCGTACTGGCAAATGATCTGCCGCCAGCGGTCCGTGGACGAATGAAGCTGTGGTTTGTCGAACCCCGGCCAAATGTGTTCGTCTCAGGCGTCAAAGATTCGGTTGCACAAACCGTTGTTGATTATCTGATGCAGTACACGCCTGTGGAATCGGGCCTGATGCTGTTTCGCAGTATTCCTCAACCGCCTGGTTATGAAATTCGCTACAAGGGTGAGGTCAGAAAGCCGATTATTGAACTCAGTGGGTTACAGCTGATTATTGAAACCCTAAAACTGTCGTAATACGTGGATATTGTGGTTAAATTCTCGCTCTTTCACAATATGTTGGTGTCTTCCCCACGCACGTGGGGGTGTTTCCGGGTGAACTCCCCCCGCAGGTGGAGGTGTTTGGTCTTCCCCACGCACGTGGGGGTGTTTCCTCCCCCCGCAGGTGGAGGTGTTTGGGCAGCTTGTCTTCCCCACGCACGTGGGGGTGTTTCTTTGCTGGTCCGCAGCGCGGTCGCGGTTGGGGGGTCTTCCCCACGCACGTGGGGGTGTTTCCTTTTGATCTTCGCACCATTTTTCAACGGCTTTGTCTTCCCCACGCACGTGGGGGTGTTTCTAACCCCGGTTTGATCCAGTTTTTCAACCAGCCGTCTTCCCCACGCACGTGGGGGTGTTTCCAGACCTCTTCGTCCACCTCGACCGCCCTACAGGTCTTCCCCACGCACGTGGGGGTGTTTCTATCGCCCGGGCTCGCAGGCGCAGGACTATATCGTCTTCCCCACGCACGTGGGGGTGTTTCTACCAGTTACAGAAAGGGGATTGCCTCGAAGTTGTCTTCCCCACGCACGTGGGGGTGTTTCTATATTGGCTATATCCCGATTTATACAGGCATGGTCTTCCCCACGCACGTGGGGGTGTTTCTCTGAGCTGGTGGCCATTAATGCTGGAGCTGTAGTCTTCCCCACGCACGTGGGGGTGTTTCTAGATAACGACCCGGACGACTTCCGGCGGCGGCGTCTTCCCCACGCACGTGGGGGTGTTTCCAGATCCCACCAGATTTCCCGCAGCTCACTAAGGTCTTCCCCACGCACGTGGGGGTGTTTCTGTGGATTCATATGCTTTAGCAGGATATGCGCAGTCTTCCCCACGCACGTGGGGGTGTTTCCATCAGCAGAGAACCCGAGCGTAGACAGGCATTGTCTTCCCCACGCACGTGGGGGTGTTTCTATTGTTCGCGGCAAGTGTCATACGACCTGGTAGTCTTCCCCACGCACGTGGGGGTGTTTCTCATCCTTAACGGGTCGATGATTGAGCCTGTGAGTCTTCCCCACGCACGTGGGGGTGTTTCCCAGCCATCGGCAAAGCATATCGCGCGACCGTGGTCTTCCCCACGCACGTGGGGGTGTTTCCTCGCGCGCCGCTGCGGGCTGATCACGGCCAGCGTCTTCCCCACGCACGTGGGGGTGTTTCCAAAGAGGGGATCTGTTACGAGCTGCGCGACTAGTCTTCCCTACGCATGTGGGGCTTAGCAATAAGCGGAATACTCGTATTAGAATAAATATTTTATAGCCAGCGAAACTTAAAATGATTTTTAGCTAATGAAACTGTCGTTTGGGAGAGGTAGGAGTATTTTATTGCGATAGAGAAGGGAACTGTTTAAAGCAATAACCGCGAATGATTCTTATAAAATGAAGGATAGGGAATTCATATGTTTCGGCTTTACCAGTCACATGATTTAATACGCCAGTTAAAACCTGAAGACTTTCAATATATTTTGACACCAGCAGGTTCGCTAAGAGAAGTGTGTATACATTACGACCTCTCCTGTGAGGCGAATGGTCACAGCCTCGCTTTTGGCCTACCGAAGGAAATATACAATTCATCTCCACATAAAAGGCCATATGAACGAAGGCAACGTAGCTATGCAGATCCTATCTACGATGAGGTAGAGCACAGGCTACAAATTGGCTGGCTTGTTGGTCTGGATATCTCCAGGTGTTGGAGCAGTGACAGAAATCCATTTTACATCGACGACAATGGCGATTTAATTTTTACCCCTACCGCTTCGTTATACCATGCGTGGTTTAAGAACGAAATTATGAACGCCTACAGGCACACGATTGCCGATCGCCAAGGAAGGAAGCCAGCTCCCACTCAGCATATACAACACAATTATAATGGCTCAAGAATCGCACCAGCGTCAAAGACACTAAACAGTAAGACCATTGGCCGACTGCTAGCCGCTGGCGGTGTATATAATGGCAACATTGAAGGATTCCATGAAACAGCGTTGCAACTGGGTGGGGATGCGCCTGCAGGTTACGACCAGATTATGGACAATAAAGGATTACTCATTGCAGGAGCCTCTTTCGCGGCAGGATTAACAATGGGTAGGGTGAATCCTTTAAGTGAGTTAGATGAGTTATCGAGTCTCAGTAAAATACCAGCCTTTGAAAGTCCGTATGTAAAGGGCTTCATCTCTGAGAACGGTACGTTAGTGAATGCTGAACATGCCGTTATCGATCCGAAAAAACTCGCGACGTACGCTTTAGATTCAACACATCCTACAGGCGGTCATAAGGCTCGGGTGTTTGAGTCTGCCATGGGGTACAACCCAACGAATGCGGATGTTTTAGCCGCACGAATTCAGAAGGGCGTATTATCGGCCCCAGCAAAGATATTGCAGACAAACAACTACGGTCAAACAATGGCTGTAGATATGCCAATTTTAGGCATCAATGGTGAAACGGCGGTCATCCGTACAGGCTGGATGTATGAAACAGATGCGCTCGTTCCTCGCCTGACAACTATTTACGTTAAATAGGGAAATAAACATGAAAAGAGCCGAATTAGACGTTGTGGTTTTAGGTGAGGATTTACCGAATGAAGGGCTGGTAAAAGGAACGCCTGGTACGATTGTTATGGTTTTTAATACGCCAACAACTGGCTATCTGGTCGAGTTTTGCGACGAGAAAGGAAAAACAATCGCAATGCCAGTTTTATTCCCCGCCCAGCTAAAGCGCTATTTCACCATTGGTAACCTGAAGTCGCTGATGGTTGAAGGTAATTATCCCGTAGCCGACCCTGTAGACCCAGACGTCATGGCAGATTTAATGCACAAAGTCGCGCCTGTTGAATGGGAGGACAAGAAAAGAAGGGGCTATGAGGATATTCAACGACTATTGATTAGTCGGCCGGACTACGCGGATATGTTCAATATTATGGATGGGGGTGAGTACAATGGCATGACATTGTACAGCCTGGTGCAGGCAGAGAACGGTGAACCTGCATGGTCGAATATCTTTGTTCGAAACTTTGAGACGCGTATTAACGAAATCTATGTCGATCCAAACCTCAATGACAAAGTAGTGATTGGTGAAGAGGGCATGTCCGTGATTGTCTACAGCTTCACAGATGACCGTTTCGAAATCCGCGATAAAGTCTCCTCGGATTATGTCATTGAGTCACATACCCACTTCACCGGACTGTTGTCCGCCCTCATTGAGCCGGTCAGCTGAATCCGACACATCCATACCTTCAGCGTTTCCCACGGACGTGGGAATTTTTTTCCGCTCAGCTTACCCCGCCAGATGGCACACGGCTTCAATATTGTGCCCGTCTGGCGCAATCACAAACGCGGCGTAATAACTGGCGTGGTAGTTTGGCCGTAACCCCGGCGCGCCGTTGTCCCTTCCTCCGGCGGCCAGCGCCGCCTGCCAGAAGGCATCGACCTGCTCGCGGCTGTCGGCACGAAAGGCAATGTGCAGCGGCGCCGGTTTTTCCGCGCTTTGATAGAGGCATAGAGAAACATCGCCGCTGCCGGCCAGCTCTGCGCCGTAGCTCGGTTCGCCTTCGCCGACCAGCGTTACGCCAAGTGGGGCCAGAGCCTGTAAAAAGAACGCTTTGCTTGCGGCGTAGTCGCTGACGCCGAATTTCACATGATCGAACATAACGTCTCTTCTCCTGTGGACGGAATATCGCCAGCTGAACGGTTCAGCCAGGAAATAGATGGAAAATAATTAACAACGGTTATTAACTTTTTTAACAGCTCTAAATGTTTAATTATTCCTAATACGAGTGTTTACAGACGTTTAATCTGCCATGTACCATAAACAAAAAATAACATTTGTGATACAAGTCACTCTTTTTGGGCGCATAGGTAAGCTCAGCGCGGTGTGAACGCCGTTGGTTTACCGCCTCAAGGTTATGGCAGCACCCTTCTCACGATGACATCCCGGTGAATTTCGCTCCGATTTCCCGCGTTTCGTTGAGAATCGTCTACTATCCAAACGATAACCCTATAAATGATGTCGCCTCTGGCGATGTTTTATCCGACTTGCCGGGCCGGGCCAGACGCTAAGCGGTTTGAAAGCGCAATGGTATCGGTTCCAGCACGACATTCACTGGGTTTGTCTGCGACAAAAACAGTAATTTTCAATGACAGGAATGTGATGATGTCGAGCGAGAAAACCAACAATTCCAGGCGTGATTTCCTGGTGAAATCGATGGCGCTGATCCCGACGGTGGTGATCGGCGGCGCGGGAGCAGGGGCCATTGGCGTGGCCACCAGCGCGACCGCGCAGGCGGCCCCCGCGTCAGAGCCAGCCTCCGGGAACACCGCGGCGGCCAACGACTGGAAGCCGCAGTTCTTCAACGATCGTGAGTGGGTGTTTATCAACGCCGCCGTCGCTCGCTTAATCCCGGCGGATGAACTCGGTCCCGGCGCCAAAGAGGCCGGCGTCCCGGAGTTTATCGACCGCCAGCTCAATACCCCTTACGCCACCGGCTCCATCTGGTATATGCAGGGTCCCTTTAACCCCGACGTGCCGAAAGAGATGGGCTATCAGCTGCCGCTGGTGCCCAAACAGATCTATAACCTCGGGATCGCCGACGCCGAGGCCTGGTGTCAGGACAAATATCACAAGACCTTCGCTGAACTGAGCAGCGAGCAGCAGGACGAGGCGCTCGGCCTGTGGGAATCCGGCAAAGCCGAGTTCAAACAGCTGCCGGCCTCGCTGTTCTTCACCTATCTGTTGCAGAACACCCGCGAAGGCTTCTTCAGCGACCCTATCCATGGCGGCAATAAAGGTATGGTCGGCTGGACGCTGATTAATTTTCCCGGCGCGCGCGCCGACTTTATGGACTGGGTTGAACGGGGCGAACGCTACCCCTTCCCGCCGGTATCAATTAATGGGGAGAGGGCGTAATCATGGCCACCGTATTGAAAAAAACCGATGTCGCGATCGTCGGCTTCGGCTGGGTTGGGGCGATCATGGCCAAAGAGCTGACCGAAGCGGGGCTCAACGTCGTCGCGCTGGAGCGCGGCCCGATGCGCGACACCTGGCCGGACGGCGCCTATCCGCAGGTTATCGATGAGCTGACCTACAACATCCGCCGCAAGCTGTTCCAGGATCTGTCGAAAAGCACCGTCACCATCCGGCATAACACCAGCCAGCAGGCGGTGCCCTATCGCCAGCTGGCGGCCTTCCTGCCGGGTACCGGCGTGGGCGGCGCCGGGCTGCACTGGTCCGGCGTCCATTTCCGCGTCGATCCCATTGAGCTGCGGATGCGCAGCCACTATGAAGAACGCTACGGCAAAAACTTCATCCCCCAGGATATGATCATCCAGGATTTCGGCGTCACCTATGACGAGCTGGAACCGTTCTTCGATAAAGCGGAAAAAGTATTCGGTACCTCCGGGACCGCCTGGTCGATCAAAGGCAAGGTCGTCGGCAAAGGCCGCGGCGGCAACGCCTTCGCCCCGGACCGCTCGGACGACTTCCCGCTGCCGGCGCAGAAAAACACCTGGTCGGCGCAACTGTTTGAAAAAGCGGCGCTGGAAGTGGGGTATCACCCCTATAACCTGCCGTCGGCCAACACCTCCGACTCCTATACCAACCCCTACGGCGCGCAGATGGGCCCGTGCAACTTCTGCGGTTTCTGCAGCGGCTACGCCTGCTACATGTACTCTAAAGCCTCGCCGAACGTGAACATTCTGCCGGCGCTGCGCCAGGAAAAACGCTTTGAGCTGCGGACCAACGCCAACGTGCTGAAGGTCAACCTGACCGACGACAAATCCCGCGCCACCGGCGTGACCTACGTCGACGGCCAGGGGCGCGAAATGGAACAGCCGGCGGACCTGGTGATTATCGGCGCCTTCCAGTTCCACAACGTGCACCTGATGCTGCTCTCCGGGATCGGCAAACCGTACAATCCGGAGACCGGCGAAGGGGTGGTGGGGCGTAACTTCGCCTACCAGAACATGACCACCATCAAGGCCATTTTCGACAAAGACACCTATACCAATCCGTTTATCGGCGCGGGCGGCAACGGCGTCGGCGTCGACGACTTCAACGCCGACAACTTCGACCACGGCGCGGCGGGCTTTGTCGGCGGTTCGCCGTTCTGGGTCAACCAGGCCGGGACCAAGCCCATCTCCGGTTTCCCGGTACCGCCGGGCACCCCGGCGTGGGGCAGCAAGTGGAAAGCGGCGGTGGCCGACACCTACACCCATCACTTGTCGATGGATGCCCACGGCGCGCACCAGTCCTATCGGCAGAACTACCTCGATCTTGATCCGAACTACAAAAACGTCTTCGGCCAGCCGCTGCTGCGCATGACCTTCGACTGGCAGGAAAACGACATCAAGATGGCGCAGTTTATGTTCGATAAGATGGCGCCGATCGCCAAAGCGATGAAGCCGAAATATATCCTCGGCAGCCCAAAAAACGCCAACAGCCACTTTGATACCACCACCTACCAGACCACCCATATGAACGGTGGGGCGGTGATGGGGGAAGATCCGAAAACCAGCGCCGTTAACCGTTATCTGCAAAGCTGGGACGTGCATAACGTCTTCGTCATCGGCGCCTCCGCGTTCCCGCAGGGGCTGGGCTACAACCCAACCGGCACGGTGGCCGCGCTGGCCTACTGGTCAGCGAAGGCGATCCGTGAGCAGTATCTGAAAAATCCGGGTCCCCTGGTGCAGGCATAAAGGAAGGCAGATGATGAAAATGCAATGGTTATCGGCCCTGGTGCTTGGGGCATTGAGCTGCGCGGCTTTTGCCGAAGAGGCGCCTGCGGACAGCAATCTGATTAAGCAGGGGGAGTATCTGGCGCGGGCGGGGGACTGTGTCGCCTGCCACACCAACGGCAAAGCAGGGAAACCTTTCGCCGGCGGTTTGCCGATGGAGACGCCGATCGGCACTATCTACTCCACCAATATCACGCCGGATAAAGAACACGGCATCGGCGGGTACACCTTCGAAGAGTTCGACGACGCGGTGCGCAAGGGCGTGCGGAAAGACGGTTCCACGCTCTATCCGGCGATGCCGTATCCCTCGTTCGCGCGGATCAGCGAAGCGGACATGCGCGCCATGTACGCCTACTTTATGCACGGCGTGGAGCCGGTGAATGTCGCCAACAAGGACACCGACATCCCATGGCCGCTGTCGATGCGCTGGCCGCTGGCGTTCTGGCGCGGCATCTTCGCCCCGACGCCGAGCGACTTTGTCGCCAACCCGCAGGTTGACCCGGTGCTGGAGCGCGGCCGCTATCTGGTGGAAGGCCTGGGCCACTGCGGCGCCTGCCATACCCCGCGCAGTCTGACGATGCAGGAAAAAGCGCTCAGCGAAAGCGAAGGCGATGATTACCTGGCGGGCAGCAATGCGCCGATTGACGGCTGGGTCGCCTCCAGCCTGCGCGGCGAAAACCGCGACGGTCTGGGGACCTGGAGCGAAGCCGAGCTGGCCGAGTTCCTCAAAACCGGACGCAACGATAAATCGGTGGTCTTCGGCGGCATGAGCGATGTGGTGGAGCACAGTCTGCAGTATCTCTCTGATGACGACATCACCGCCATCGCCCGCTATCTGAAGTCGCTCCCGCCGCGCGGCGGCAAACAGACCCCAGCCCCGGTGGAAGACAGCGTGGCGAAAGACCTGTGGAAGGGGAACGACAGCAAAACCGGCGCCGCGCTGTACGTCGATAACTGCGCCGCCTGCCACCGCACCGACGGCGTAGGCTATAAGCGCGCTTTCCCGTCGCTGAAGGGCAACCCGGTGGTACAGACCGAAGATGCCACTTCGCTGATCCACATCGTTCTGACCGGGAGCACCACGCCGGCGGTGAAAGAGGCGGTCTCCAACCTGACCATGCCGTCGTTCGGCTGGCGTCTGGACGACCAGCAGGTGGCGGATGTGGTCAACTTCATCCGCACCAGCTGGGGCAACAACGCGCCGGCGGTCAGCGCCAGCGATGTGGCGAAGGTGCGTAAGGAGACCGCGGCGCACGATGAGAAGGCGTTAGGCAACGCCGATATCTCGAAGCTGCCGGGGGCCGGACAGTAATCGTCAGGGTTGCGTCGCCCGCGCGGCGCAACCCATACTTAGCCACGACGTAAAATACTGTCTGAATCAAGGAGTTTGCCTTCATGCTGCATGCAGAGCGACTGACCTGCATCGTTGACGATCGACCGCTATTTGCGGCGCTGACGCTGTCCCTCGCTGCCGGCGAGCTGCTGCAGGTCGCCGGTGATAACGGCGCGGGGAAAACCTCGCTGCTGCGGATCCTTTGCGGCCTGGCGCGCCCGGAAAGCGGGGTGGTGAGCTGGCAGGGGCATCCGCTGGCGAAGGTCCGGGAGTCATTTCATCGTCAGTTGCTGTGGCTGGGCCATAAACCCGGCGTCAACGCGGCGCTGACCGCCGATGAAAACCTGCGTTTCTTCTTTCCATCCAGCCGCCTTCAGCAGCGGGAAAGCGCCCTCGCCGCCGTCGGCCTGGCGGGCTATGAAGACCTCCCCTTGAGCCAGCTCTCCGCCGGGCAACAGCGGCGGGTGGCGCTGACCCGCCTGTGGTTAACCGACGCGCCGCTGTGGATCCTCGATGAGCCGTTCACCGCCCTCGACGCCACGGCGATGGAAACCCTGACCCGCCGCCTGGAGCAGCACGCCCGGCAGGGGGGAAGCGCGATCCTCACCACTCATCAGCCGCTGCGGCCGCTGCGCTGCCCGTTGCGCACCCTGCGCCTCGGCGGCGACGCGGGAGGCGGGCAATGATGCGAGCGCTGTTGGCCCGGGAACTGCGCCTGGCGTGGCGCAGCGGGGCGGAGATCCTCAATCCGCTCTGGTTCTTTCTGATCGTCATCACCCTGTTTCCGTTCGGCGTCGGCGCTGCGCCGCAGCTGCTGGCGCAGATTGCGCCGGGCGTGGTGTGGGTCGCCGCGCTGCTGGCGGCGCTGCTGGTGATGGATCGGTTGTTTCGCGACGACTGGCAGGACGGTTCTCTGGAGCAGCTGTTGCTCCTGCCGACGCCGTTGGCGGCGGTTGTGCTGGTGAAGGTGGTCGCCCACTGGATGATGAGCGGCCTGCCGCTGCTGATCGTCTCGCCGCTGGCGGCGCTGCTGCTGGGGATGAGTCTGCACGATGCCGGCGTGCTGGCGCTGACCTTGCTGCTCGGCACCCCGACGCTCAGTTTTCTCGGCGCGGTGGGGGTTGGCCTGACGGTCGGTCTGAAGCGCGGCGGCGTCCTGCTGAGCCTGCTGGTGCTGCCGCTGGCGGTGCCGCTGCTGATTTTCGCCACCGCGGCCTGCCAGGCGGCGGCCGCTGGGCTCCCGGTCAGCGGCTATCTGGCGATGCTGGCGGCGTTCTTAACCGCCAGCGCCACCCTGTGCCCGTTCGCCACCGCCGCCGCGCTGCGGCTGACCGTGCAATAATTCGCTGCGCCTGCGGGCGCGGCCATCATAACCGTGTGAGTAAGCGTCTATGTGGAAAGCGTTACATCAACTGGCGATCCCAGAGCGGCTGTACCGTCTGTGCGGATGCTGGATCCCCTGGCTGGCGGCGTTGAGCGCGCTGTTGCTGGTCATCGGCCTGGGGTGGGGCTTTGGCTTCGCCCCCGCGGACTATCAGCAGGGGGAAAGCTATCGGATCATGTACCTTCACGTCCCGGCGGCGATGTGGTCGATGGGGCTGTACCTGGCGATGGCCGTCGCGGCCTTCGTCGGGGTGGTCTGGCAGATCAAAATGGCCGACCTGGCGATCGCCGCCCTGGCGCCGGTGGGGGCGGTCTGCACCCTGGTGGCACTGGTCAGCGGCGCGGCATGGGGTAAGCCGATGTGGGGAACCTGGTGGATCTGGGACGCCCGCCTGACCTCAGAGCTGGTGCTGCTGTTTCTTTACGCCGGAGTCATCGCCCTGTGGCACGCCTTTGACGACCGGCGGCTGGCCGGGCGCGCGGCCGGGATCCTCGTGCTGGTCGGGGTGGTCAATCTGCCCATCATTCATTACTCGGTCTACTGGTGGAACACCCTGCACCAGGGCTCGACCAACCTGCAGCAAACCATCGACCCAAGCATGCGTCTGCCGCTGCGGATCTGCATCTTTGCCTTCCTCATGCTGTCGGTCACGCTGACCCTGATGCGCCTGCGTAACCTGATCCTGCAGCTGGAGCGCCGTCGACCGTGGGTGGTGGCGCTGGTGAATAAAGGAGCTGCCCGATGAGCCCCGCCTTTTCGTCTTTCGCCGCCTTCCTGAATATGGGCGGCTATGCCGTGTACGTCTGGCTGGCGGTGGCCGTGGCGGTCGCCGCCTTTGGCTTGCTGACGGTGCACACTCTGTGGGCGCGGCGGGCGCTGTTCCATGAGGTACGACGCCAGCAGGCGCGCGAGCGGCGGATCGCTGCCGCCCGCGAACACGACAAGGAGGCCGCGGATGCAAGCGCGTCGTAAAACCCGGCTGTATATCGTGCTGGCGGTGCTCGCCGGCCTCGGGCTGACCGTCAGCCTGACGCTGTACGCCCTGAGCAGCAATATCGATCTGTTCTACACCCCGGGGGAAATTATCTACGGCAAAACGGAAACCCGGGCGCTGCCCCATACCGGGCAGCGGCTGCGGGTAGGGGGCTACGTTCAGCCGGGCTCCCTGCAGCGCGACCCGCAAACCCTCGACGTGCGCTTTAAGCTGTATGACGCCCGCGGGGTCGTGGACGTCAGCTATAAGGGCATTCTGCCAGACCTGTTCCGTGAAGGGCAGGGCGTGGTGGCCCAGGGCATTCTGGACGGCGAGCGGCATATTACCGCCCAGCAGGTGCTGGCCAAACATGATGAAAATTACACGCCGCCGGAGGTGAAAAACGCCATGACGCCGGAGAAAGCGGGGGCGCAGCCATGATGCCGGAGCTGGGCAACTTTTTATTGTGTCTGGCGGCGGGGCTGGCGCTGTTCCTGAGCGTCTATCCTCTGTGGGGCGCGGCGCGGCAGGATCGGCGGCTGATGGCCCTGGCGCGGCCGCTGGCCTGGGGGCTGTTCGCCTGTATCGGCGGCGCCTTCCTGCTGCTGGTGCACGCCTTTGTGGTCAATGACTTTACCGTCCGCTACGTGGCGGAAAACTCTAACAGCGCGCTGCCGGTATGGTATCGGGTGGCGGCGACCTGGGGGGCGCACGAGGGCTCGCTGCTGCTGTGGGTCCTGCTGCTCAGCGTCTGGACCTTCGCCGTCGCCTTATTCAGCCGCCGGATGCCGCTCGACGCCGTCGCCCGGGTGCTGGCGGTGATGGGGATGATCGCCTTTGGGTTCCTGCTGTTTATCCTCTTTACTTCCAACCCGTTCAGCCGCGGCCTGCCGCAGTACCCCATTGATGGCCGCGACCTTAATCCGCTGCTGCAGGATATCGGCATGATTTTCCATCCGCCGATCCTCTATATGGGTTACGTCGGCTTCTCGGTGGCTTTCGCCTTCGCCATCGCCTCGCTGCTGGCGGGCCGGCTGGATACTGCCTGGGCGCGCTGGTCGCGTCCCTGGACCCAGGCGGCGTGGATGTTCCTCACCCTCGGCATCGTGCTGGGCTCGGCGTGGGCCTATTACGAACTGGGCTGGGGCGGCTGGTGGTTCTGGGACCCGGTGGAAAACGCCTCGTTTATGCCGTGGCTGGTGGGGACCGCGCTGCTGCACTCCCTGGCGGTGACCGAGAAGCGCGGCAGCTTCCGCGCCTGGACGGTGCTGCTGGCCATCGCCGCCTTCTCCCTGTGCCTGCTGGGCACCTTCCTGGTGCGCTCCGGGGTGCTGGTCTCAGTGCATGCCTTCGCCTCGGATCCGTCGCGCGGGCTGTTTATCCTGCTGCTGCTGATTGTCGCCATCGGCGGGTCGCTGCTGCTGTACGCCCTGAAGGGCGGCCGGGTGCGCGCGCGGGTGGAACATACGCTGTGGTCGCGCGAGTCGTTCCTGCTCGGCAACAATATCTTGCTGATGGCGGCGATGCTGGTGGTGCTCCTCGGAACGCTGCTGCCGCTGGTGCATAAAGAGCTGGGCCTCGGCAGCATCTCCATCGGCGAGCCGTTCTTCAATACCATGTTCACCGCCCTGATGGCGCCGTTTGCGTTGCTGCTGGGGCTGGGACCGCTGATCCGCTGGCGGCGCGATGACGTCGCCAGGCAGATTAAGCGCCTGATTATCGCTCTGATAGTGACGTTGTCACTTTCTCTGGCGCTGCCGTGGCTACTGCAGGACCGTATCACCGCCATGGCAGTCATCGGCCTGATGATGGCCCTGTGGGTGCTGATCTTCGCCCTGATGGAGGTTCACGAACGGGCCACCCATCGCCACGGCTTCTGGCGCGGCCTGCGCACCCTGACCCGCAGCCAGTGGGGGATGGTGCTCGGCCACGTCGGTGTGGCGGTGACCGTTATCGGTATCACCTTTAGCCAGAACTACAGCGTGGAGCGCGATGTACGGATGCGCCCCGGCGACAGCATCGATATCCATCACTATCACTTTGTGTTTAACGGCGTGCGCAATATCGTCGGCCCCAACTGGACCGGCGGCGAAGGCATTATTGCCGTGACCCGCAACGGCCGCCCGGAAGCGACGCTGTATGCCGAGAAACGCTTTTACACCGCCAGCCGGATGATGATGACCGAGGCGGCGATCAGCGGCGGGCTGACCCGCGATCTGTACGCCGCGCTGGGGGAAGAGCTGAACGACGGCAGCTGGGCCGTGCGTCTGTACTATAAACCGTTCGTTCGCTGGATCTGGTACGGCGGGGTGCTGATGGCCCTCGGCGGTCTGTGCTGCATGCTCGACCCGCGCTACCGTATGCGTAAGAAGCTGCAGGAGGCCTCATGAACCGGAAGCTACTGTTTATCCCGCTGGTGCTGTTTCTGGCGCTGGCCGCCGCGCTGTTCTGGCAGCTGATGCGCAACGCCGATGGCGATGACCCGACGACCCTCGAGTCGGCGCTGATTGGTAAACCGCTACCGGAATTTCGCCTTGAAGCGCTGAATACCCCCGGGCAGACGCTGGACCGGCGAACGCTGATTGACGGCAAGCCGTTGCTGCTTAACGTCTGGGCCACCTGGTGTCCAACCTGTCGCGCCGAGCATCAGTTTCTCAACGGCCTGGCGCAGCAGGGCGTGCGGGTGGTGGGGATGAACTATAAAGACGATCGGCAGAAGGCGATGAGCTGGCTGCAGCGCCTGGGGAACCCGTACATGCTGAGCCTGTACGACGGCAACGGCATGCTTGGCCTGGATCTGGGGGTGTATGGCGCGCCGGAGACGTTTCTTATCGACGGTCAGGGCTTCATCCGCTGGCGGCATGCCGGCGACCTGAACGAACGGGTGTGGCGCGAGGAGCTCCAGCCGCTGTGGGATCAATACAACCGGGGGGCGGGCTGATGAGAGGGGTAATGGTCATCCTGCTGGCGCTGATGCTGACCGGCCAGGCGTGGGCCGCCATCGACACCTGGC
This sequence comes from Klebsiella sp. 10982, assembly GCF_048589245.1. Taxonomy (NCBI): domain Bacteria; kingdom Pseudomonadati; phylum Pseudomonadota; class Gammaproteobacteria; order Enterobacterales; family Enterobacteriaceae; genus Klebsiella; species Klebsiella sp. 10982. The sequence continues at coordinate 93,750 of NZ_JBMAXV010000002.1, read as the reverse complement.
AGTTTAAGGATGAGGCCCAGGAGCAGGCCTTCCGCGAGATCACCTCCCGGCTGCGCTGCCCAAAATGCCAGAACAACAGCATCGCCGACTCAAGCGCGATGATTGCCGCCGATATGCGGCAGAAGGTGTACGAGCTGATGCAGCAGGGAAAAACGCAAGAGCAGATCGTTGACTATATGGTGGCTCGCTACGGCAATTTTGTCAGCTACGAGCCGCCGCTGACCGCGGGCACGGTGCTGCTGTGGCTGGGGCCGGGGCTGTTCGTCCTGGCGGGCGCGGGGGTGATTATCGCCCGCGCGCGTCGTCGCGACATTCCTGACGCGGCGCTCAGCGCCGAAGAGCGCCAGCGGCTGGCGGCATTATTGCAAGAAGGAAAAGAACGATGAGTCTGTTGGTGGTTATCGCCGGGCTGTTGCTGGCTGGCGCGCTGGGGCTGCTGTACTTCCCGTGGTCGGGCAAAGGGGCGGTGGACCGCGATACCCTCAACCGCGCCCTGTACCAGTCGCGCCTGCAGGAGCTGGCGCAGGAGCGCGGCGAGGACAACCCGGCGCTGGTCGTCGAGCTGCAGCGCACGCTGCTGACCGATATCCCGCCGCAGCCGCTGCCTGGCGAACGGCCGCTAAACCGCTGGGCGTTGTTTCCGGGCGCGCTGCTGCTGGTGGTCCTGAGCCTCGGCCTGTATCTGAAAACCAGCGATATTGGCCAGGTGTTGCTCTGGCAGCAGGCTGAACGGCATTATCCTGCGCTGTTGCAGCAGGTTAAGGACCCGACGGCGGCGCCGCTACGAATGGATGAGCTGGCGGAGCTGCGGCTTGGCCTGCGCAGCCACCTGCAGGATACCCCGAACGACCTCGCCGGCTGGCAGCTGCTTGGGCGGCTGGGCCTGTTGTTAAACGATGGCGAGACGGCGATCGGCGCCTTTGGCCGGGCGCATGCTCTGGCGGCGGATGACCCCGCGACGGCTTTCGATTACGCCAGCGCGCTGGTGCGGGCGGGGGATAGCGGCCAGGTTCGGATGGGCGAGCTGCTGCTGCGCGACCTGCATCAGCGGCAGCCGACCAGCCTGCCGGTGCTGGAGATGCTGGCCCTGAGCGCGGTGCGTAATGAAGATTACCCCGAGGCCGTGGCAGCCCTGCAGGCGTTACTGGCCCGGCTGCCGGAAGGAGATGCGCGGCGCGCGGCGATCGTCCGCCAGCTGGCGCAGGCGCAGCAGCAGGCGCAGTAACAGCCCGGCGGCGCTGAACTTGGGGTCTGCCGCGAGGACGGTACGGGCAGTTTTTGTAGGCCGGGTAAGTTTTGTAGGCCGGGTCAGGCGCAGCCGCCACCCGGCATAAAATCGGCCCATGCCCGCAGTCCTTGCCCGGCGGCGCTACGCTTGCGCGGGCCTACGAAGGGCGCGATTAGAGCGTCAAATCACCGGGCCGGGTAAGGCGTAGCCGCCACCCGGCAAAAATACGGCACCAGAGCGTAGCCCGGATTAGGTGCCATACGCCGCCATCAGGGATTTTCTCTGCTGGCGCTGTCATCAGAATGAGAGCGATTGCAAACGTCCTTTCTTCGCTCATAGCGGACCTTCAACTCAATCGCTCGTCCGATCCGCGCCAGCAGCGGACGTTACGCATGAACTCTAATGATCAATGGGTGGGGTAGTTCCCCTACTTAGCGCGTTGTTCCACTCATCCAGAGTCACAGTAAAAAGCATGCTTGCGGGCTCATTTTTCACGTCATGAATATTTCGTGAAAACCGGAGACCTGCTTTCGTCAGGATCTTTTGGGATGCCAGATGGTTTGGTCTTACTACCGCAGAAATCTCAGCCAGTTTTAAAACATCAAACCCGTACCCGACCGCATATTTAGCGAACTCTGTCGCCAGACCTTTCCCCCACGACTCTGTAGAGAAACGATACCCCAGGTTCATTATCGGTGTATTGTCATAACTGATAATGCTAAGCCCTCCAAAACCGATAATTCTATCGGGATTCTCTTTCAGTGAGATAGCCCAGTTTCCGAACCTATAATTCTCCCAGTGGTTAAGCCAACGGGCCATTACATTACGTGCGTGACTCATATCAGGATACGGGCCTGCTGGATTGAACGTATTTGTTGCAGGGTCGCCATAAATCCTGAAGAGATCATCTATATCTGATGCGTTAACGCGGCGAAGATAAAGTCTTGAGCGATCTGACTGCAAAGTAATCTCCCGATCTACAGTTTATAAAGCGGAGTATATTGCTGATATATAGATGTTAGATCCAGATTTCTCAACAGGATTGTTATGCTCGTGTGACAAAATATTCAATCGCACATAGTGACAGGTAGCTCTTCGCTCAAAGCATACTTTCATCCCAGCCAGATTGCCACGTTGTGCCGAAGCGTAAGTGAGAACGCCAGAGACTTTCAAATATCGTTGCTGTGTTTTGCACGAAGCTCACACCCAAACCAAAAAAAAGCCCCTGCGTGAAAGCAGGGGCAAGCCATGTCAGAGCTTATTTTTTATTAGTTAAATACCATCCCGCCGTCGATCAGCAATGACTGACCGGTCATGTAATCAGAATCCGGGCTGGCAAGATAGGAGACGCAGGCGGCGACATCTTCCGGCTCGGATAGCCGACCGAGAGTGATGCGTTTGGCGAACTCGGCGGTACCGTAGCCCAGCGGTTTCCCGGCGGCTTCGGACACCTGGCGGTCAATTTCGGCCCACATTGGCGTTTTGACAATCCCCGGGCAGTAGCCGTTTACCGTGATGCCCAGCGGCGCGAGGTCGCGAGCGGCGGTCTGGGTTAAGCCGCGTACCGCGAATTTACTGGAGCTATACACCGCCAGCTCCGGGTTGCCGACGTGGCCAGCCTGGGAACAGGCGTTGATGATTTTCCCGCCGTGACCCTCTTTTTTAAAGGCCTCGACCGCCGCCTGAATGCCCCAGATCACTCCTTTGACGTTGATGTTGTAGACTTTGTCGACAATCTCCGGAGTAATGGATTCGATCGGCGTGGACGGTGCCACGCCGGCGTTATTGACGATGACGTCGAAGCCGCCCAGCGTTTTGCGCGCCTGTTCGACGGCGGCAAACACCTGATCGCGGTCAGAAACATCCACTTTCACCGCCACGGCGCGTCCGCCGGCCTGGTTGATTTCGGAGGCGACCGCCTTGGCGGTGGCGTCGTTATAATCGGCAATGGCCACGGCAAATCCATCTTTCACCAGACGAAGGGCGATAGCTTTGCCGATCCCCTGGCCGGCGCCGGTAACAAGTGCGACTTTTTTCATTTTCCTTTCCTTATTGTGATGACTTACAGAATCTGACTCAGATGCAGCTGGCCCATCAGCAGCGGGTTATCGCGATAATCCACCGGGATGGCCACTACCGCCGGGCCGTCGACGTCCATCGCCGCATGCAGGGTTGGCTCCAGCGCTTCGGCGCTTTCCACGGCAAACCCTTTGGCACCGAAGGATTCGGCATAGGCTTTAAAATCCATCGGCCCGAACGCGACGCCGGACAGGCGCTGATATTTTTTCTCTTCCTGAATGGCCACCATGTTGTAGCCATTATCGACCCAGATGAGGTGCAGCACGTTGGCGTTCAGGCGGACAGCGGTCTCCAGCTCCATGCTCGACTGCAGGAAGCCGCCGTCGCCGGAGACGGAGACCACTTTGCGCTCAGGATTAACCAGCCAGGCGCCGATGGCCCAGGGCAGGGCGACGCCCATGGTCTGCTGGCCGTTGGAGATCATCACCTGACGGGCGCGGAAGCTGTACAGGTAGCGGGCGATCCAGATATGGAAGCTGCCCATGTCCACGGTCAGCGTGACGTCGCTGTTGACGATATCCTGCATGGCGCGAACGATGCGCAGCGGATGCAGGGCAAACTGGTTCAGCTGCGCGCCGCGATGGTCCAGCAGCTCGCGCTGGTGCTGGCGGTCGCGGAGGATCTCCGCCGCCTGCGGGGAGAGCACCAGCCGGTGATCGATATTTTGCGCCAGTTTGTTAAGCGTGCCGGCGATATCGCCCACAAGCTCGACATCCGGGGTGTAGTTGCGCTCTTCATAGGCGGGCAGCACGTCGATATGCACCAGCGTTGCGTTGCCGCTGTTCCACATCGCCGGTTCATATTCCACCGGGCTGTAGCCAATGCAGATCACCAGGTCGGCGAGCTGCAGCAGACGGTCCCCGGCCTGGTTGTTAAACAGCCCGACCCGGCCGGCGAAGCGAGAAAAGTTATCCTGATTCACCGCCCCGGCGGCCTGATAGGTGCTGGTGACCGGAATATGGCTGGCCTCCAGCAAACGGCGCAGCGCCGCGCTGTTTTCCGGCTGGCTGGCCATCAGGCCGAGCAGGAAGATCGGGTTCTTCGCCTGGGCGATAAGTTTCGCCACCTGGTCGATGGCGTCATCCGGCGCGGCGCCCATCTGCGGAGCCCCGCTGGCCGGCAGCACTTTGCCGCTGACCGGGCCATCGACCACATCCTGCGGCAGACTGACGAAGGCGCTCCCCGGCCGGCCCTGTTCGGCGGCGCGGAAGGCGTTGGAGACCACCTCGGCCAGCGCATCCGGCGCCGTCACCTCGACGGCGTATTTGGTGACCGGGCTGAACATCGCCACCGTGTCCATACTCTGATGCACCTGTTTGGCTTTATCGGCGCGTTTTACCGCGCCGCCCAGGGCCACCACCGGGTCGCCTTCGCTGTTGGCGGTGGCCATGCCGGTGATCAGGTTGGAACAGCCGGGACCGGAGGTGACCAGCGCTACGCCCGCTTTGCCGGTAATGCGTCCGACCGCGGCGGCCATAAACGCGGCGTTGGCTTCGTGGCGTACCGGAATAATGCGAATCGAGGAATCCAGTAGTGAGTCAAACACCTTGTCGATTTTGGCGCCGGGGATGCCGAACACCTGCCGTACGCCCTGAGCTTCCAGCTGGCTGACGACGAGATCGGCGCCGTGCGCCCACTGGCGTACCGGATACTGTTTGTCCATGTGACCCCCTTAACTTTCTACGGAACGGATGGAGGCATCGAGATTATCGGGATGCAGATTGGCCTGCAGGAACGCGCTGTCGGCGGGCAGGTCGATCATCAGCTTGTGTATTTCGCCGAAGGTCAGCACCCCGTGATCGAGCTGGTAATCCAGCAGGTGACCGCCGCCTTTGCGGTCATCGGTAATAAAGTGCTCGTGATACCCGGCGACGTTGATCCCCTGCATATGCTGCGGGGTACGGAAGCCGACCAGCACCCCTTCGCGCTGGTTAAAGCGGAACACCGGCTGATCGTCGAGGACGTCGGTCATCGCCCGGTACGGCGGCGTCTGGCGTGGCACGGTGCGGGTATGGGCATGGCGGAAATGGCCGTCGATGCGCAGGGCGCAGAACAGGTTGTCAGAGGGGATTTGCTGGTCGATAACCTCGTGCAGCTGCTGGCGGCTCACCGGATGGTCGAAGGTTTTCCGGTACTGCGGCTGAAACCAGGTCATCACCGCGAACGGCGTTTTCTGCTCCGGCTGGGCTTTACGCGCGCTACCGTCGGCGCGCAACTGATAGACCTGACTGCTGAAGGCGATCATCTCCCCGTCCAGCTCATTAAAGGTCCCGAGGCCGAAATCGCCGTGCTTCAGCAGGTCCGCGATGGTGGTGCTGCCTTCGTAAACCCCGCTCAGCAGGGCGCTCATGAGCGATGTCTGATAGAGCACGCTCTCGGGATGCTGCGCGGAAAACGCCCGCAGGGTTTCGCACAGACTTTCTTCGCAGGTGCATTCAGCAGAATGATTCATATACCACTTCCTCGTTCAACAAATATAAGAAAGGTTAAATAAATGTTGACCCGATTCAGCTCACAGTTCCAATATAGAAACCATGCTGGTTTGAGATGTTTTCGATATGGAACTTCGCTATCTTCGTTATTTTGTCGCCGTCGCCAGGACGCGGCACTTCACCCAGGCCGCCAAGGAACTGGGTATTTCACAACCTCCATTAAGTCAGCAAATTCAGCGGCTTGAACGCGAGGTGGGGACCCCGCTGTTTCGGCGTTTAACCCGCGGGGTGGAGCTGACGGAAGCGGGCGAGTCGTTCTATGAGGATGCCCGTCAGATCCTCGCCATGAGCGATGCGGCGCTTGAGAAGGCCAAGGGCATTGCGCGCGGGATGAACGGCAGCCTGTCGCTAGGCATTACCAGCTCTGATGCTTTCCATCCGCAAATCTTCACCCTGCTGCACCGTTTTCAGCTCGATCACCCCGGGGTGACCCTCCATCAGATGGAGGGCAATATGGCCAATCTGATGACCGCCCTGAGCGAGGCCGAGCTGGATATCGCCTTCGTCCGTCTGCCGTGCGAGAGCAGTAAAGCGTTTAATCTGCGGATCATTGATGAGGAGCCAATGGTCATTGCGCTGCCGCGCGATAACCCGCTGGCGACGCAGCCGACCCTGACTCTGGAGCAACTGCGCGACGAGGCGCCGATCCTCTTCCCGCGGGAAGTGGCCCCGGGGCTGTATGAGCTGGTGTACAACAGCTGCCTGCGCGCCGGGATCGATATGGAGCGCGCCTGGCAGTCGTCGCAGATTTCGTCGTCGCTGAGCATGGTCAATGCCGGCTTCGGCTTCGCGCTGGTCCCGCAGTCGATGACCTGCATTCAGCAGCCGAACGTCAGCTATCACCCGCTCAGCGGGGCGCCGCTGAAGACCGATATCGCCATCGCCTGGCGGCGCTTCGAGCGCTCGCGCACGGTGAAACGCTTTCTGGCGATGTTCTGATCTTCGCGGCGCCAGCGGCTTACTGCGCCACCCAGCCGCCATCCATGTTCCACGCGGCGCCGCGCACCTGGGCGGCGGCATCGCTGCACAGAAACAGCGCCATTTCGCCCAGCTGCTGCGGGGTGACAAACTCCCCGGAGGGCTGTTTTTCCGCCAGCAGCTGGGCGCTGGCCTGCTCCGGGTCGAGCCCCTCGGCGATGCGCTTATCGATCTGCTGCTGCACCAGCGGGGTCAGCACCCAGCCGGGGCAGATGGCGTTGCAGGTGATGCCGCTGCGCGCGGTTTCCAGGGCCACGGTTTTGGTCAGGCCGACCACCGCGTGTTTGGCGGCGACGTAGGCCGATTTCTCTTTCGACGCCACCAGGCCATGCACTGAGGCAATGTTAATGATGCGTCCCCAGTTGCGCTGGCGCATGCCCGGCAGCGCCAGGCGAGTGGTGTGGAAGACGCTGGAGAGGTTAATGGCGAGAATATCGTTCCATTTCTCCACCGGGAACTGCTCCACCGGGGCGACGTGCTGGATGCCGGCGTTATTGATCACGATATCGACGCCGCCGCAGGTGCTTTCGGCATAGCGCATCATCGCCTCGATCTGCCCGACGTCGCGCAGGTCGGCGTCGTGATAGCCGGGGATCTTGCCCAGCGCGGCGACTTCAGCCCGCGCGTGGCTGCTGTCGCCGAAGCCATTGAGGATCACCTGCGCGCCCGCCTGCGCCAGCACTTTGGCGATCCCTAAACCGATGCCGCTGGTGGAGCCGGTGACCAGCGCCGTTTTACCGTTTAAATTCATTTTATTCCTCCTTCAGTCTGGTATCAGACAATGCCGGTGACATAGAACGTGGCGATGACAAACAGCACCGCGAGGCTTTTGATCACCGTGATGGCGAAAATGCCGCCGTAGGCCTGGCGATGGCTCAGGCCGGTGATCGCCAGCAGGGTGATCACCGCCCCGTTATGCGGCAGGGTGTCCATACCGCCGCTGGCCATAGCGGCGACGCGGTGCAGGACCTCCAGCGGAATATTGGCGGCGTGGGCGGCGGCGACAAAGGTCTCGGACATTGCCGCCAGCGCGATGCTCATCCCCCCGGAGGCCGAGCCGGTGATCCCGGCCAGTACCGTGACGCTGATCGCCTCGTTTAACAGCGGATTGGGAATGGCCGCGAGGGCTTTCGACAGCACCAGGAAACCCGGCAGGGCGGCAATGACTGCGCCGAAACCATACTCAGAGGCGGTGTTCATCGCCGCGAGAATAGCGCCGCCGACCGCCGTCCGGCTCCCCTCCGCCAGCCGGCCGCGAATATTGCGATAGCCGCAGACCAGCACCAGCACAATGCCGGAGAGCAGCGCCGCCTGCACCGCCCAGATGGCGGTGATTTTCCCCACCTCGGTGACCACAGGCTTGGCCAGACCCGGCAGGGTGAGCTCATGGCTGGCGCCGTACCACTGCGGGATCCAGTGGGTAAACAGCAGATTCAGCACCCCCACCAGCAGCAGCGGGGCGATAGCGATCAGCGGATGCGGCAGATCGATATCATCTGGCGTCTCCGGCTCATTTTGCAGGTCGGTCCCATAGCCTTCGCCGCGGGCCTGCGCTTTGCGGCGCTGACGCTCCAGCCACAGCAAGCCGAAAATGATAATGAACAGCGAGCCGATAAGCCCCAGCCACGGGGCCGCCCAGGCGTTGGTGCCGAAGAAGCTGGTGGGAATAATATTCTGGATCTGCGGCGTGCCGGGCAGGGCGTCCATGGTAAACGAGAAGGCCCCGAGAGCGACGGTGGCCGGGATCAGCCGTTTCGGGATCCCACTCTGGCGAAACAGTTCGGCGGCGAAAGGGTAGACGGCAAAGGCCACCACAAACAGCGACACCCCGCCGTAGGTCAGCAGGGCGCACACCAGCACGATCACCGGGATCGCATGGCGGCGTCCGAGGATGCGGATGGCGGCGGCGACAATCGAGCGCGAGAATCCCGACAGCTCAATCAGCTTGCCGAACACCGCGCCCAGCAGAAACACCGGGAAATAGAGCTTCACAAAGCCGACCATTTTTTCCATAAACAGGCCGGTAAAGGCCGGGCCGACCGCGCCCGGATCGGTGAGCAGCACCGCGCCGAGGGCGGCGATCGGCGCAAAGAGGATCACGCTGTATCCACGGTAGGCCGCCAGCATCAGTAACGCCAGCGCGGCCAGGGCAATTATCACACTCATCACGACGTCTCACTCTCATTGTTATTGTAGGGGTACAGAACGCGATACTAAGGCTTCAGGGCGTAGCGAAGCTGATGTTCCCGGCGCGACTGGATGCGCTGTTGCCGCGCCTCATCCCAGCGGTAAAAGCCTTGCCCGCTGCGGGCGCCGGTGTTGCCTTGCGCCACCTTCTCCGCCACCAGCGACATCATCTCCGTGCCGCTGGCCAGCTCCGGCAGCAGGTGCTGGCGGATATCCTGGACCGTCGCCAGGCCGGTCATGTCCGCTGCCTCCAGCGGGCCGACCATCGCATAGCGGCGGCCGAGCGAGGCGCGCATCACCTGGTCCACCACCTCGGCAGAGGCAATGCCGCTGTGGACGATATGCAGTGCTTCGCGCAGCAGGGCGAACTGCAGCCGGTTGCCGACAAAGCCCGGCGCGGCGCGATTGAGCACCACCGCTTCCAGCGCGCAGGCGGCGCAAAAGTCGCTCACCTGGCGCGCCAGATGGGGCAGTGTGGCGCTCCCGGGCACCACTTCCACCAGCGGGATCAGGTGCGGCGGATGCCAGAAGTGGGCGATCAGCAGCCGTTCAGGGTGGCGCATGCCCTGCGCCAGCGAGTCCGGCGGCAGGCCGCTGGTGTTGCTGGCGATAATCGCCTCGTCGGCGATCAGCGTTTCCAGTTCGGCATACAGGGCGTGCTTCAGCGTCAGCCGCTCGGGGATCGCTTCTATCAGCAGCGTGGTGTCGGCCAGGGTATTCAGCGCCGGGGTGGGGGGCAGACGGGCCAGCACGGCGTCGCGGTCGGCGGGATCCTGCTGGCCGCTGGCCTCCAGCTCGCACAGGATGGCGCTGGCCACCGCCGGAACCTCGGCGAGACGCTGCGGATCGGTGTCATACAGGCGGACGGCGTGACCGTGACGGGCGAAATGACAGGCGATGCCGACGCCCATCAGTCCCGCGCCAAGTACCGCCAGGCGTGGTGTAAACATAGTAGCTCCTGTTAACGTTGAAGGGTCATGGCGATGCCCTGGCCGCCGCCGACGCACAGGGTTGCCAGCCCTTTGCTGGCGCCCCGGCGCTGCATCTCATGCACCAGACTGACGAGGATCCGGCAGCCGGAGGCGCCGATGGGATGGCCAAGGGCGATGGCACCGCCGTTGACGTTGACCTTCTCGCTATCCCACTCAAGCAGCTGACCGACGGCCAGCGCCTGGACGGCAAAAGCCTCGTTGGCTTCGATAAGATCCACCTCGTCCAGCGTCCAGCCGGCGCGCTGCAGCGCCTGGCGGCAGGCGCTTACCGGGCCGATGCCCATCACCGACGGGTCAACCCCGGCGACCGCCGCGCTGACGATGCGCGCCAGCACCGGCAGCCCAAGCTCGTGCGCTTTATCGACGCGCATCAGCAGGACCGCCGCGGCGCCGTCGTTCAGCGATGAGGCATTCCCGGCGGTGACGCTGCCGTCAGCGGGACGAAACGCCGGACGCAGCTGGGCCAGCTGCTGCTCGCTGGTCTCCGGGCGCGGTTGCTCATCGTCAGTCACCCTTCGCGGCGGTTTTTTGCCCTGCGGGACGCTGACCGGGACGGTCTCGTCGCGAAAGCGTCCAGAGGCGATGGCGGCCGCCGCTTTGCGCTGGGAACTGACGGCGAAGGCATCCTGGCGCTCGCGGCTGATGTCGAAGGCGTCGGCGAGGTTCTCGGCGGTGATGCCCATGTGGTAGTCATTGAAGGCGTCCCACAGGCCGTCCAGAATCATGCTGTCCTGCAGGCTGGCGTGGCCGAAACGCAGGCCGTCGCGGGCGCCGTGCATCAGGTAGGGGGCATTGCTCATGCTCTCCTGGCCGCCGGCGATGACGATCTCGGCGTCGCCGCAGCGGATCGCCTGCACCGCCTGCTGAACCGCTTTCAGCCCGGAGCCGCACACCAGATTGACGGTGACCGCCGGGGTCTCGACCGGCAGGCCGGCCCGCAGCGCGGTTTGCCGCGCCGGGTTCTGCCCGCAGCCGGCGGTGAGCACCTGGCCGAAAATCAGTTCGTCGACCACCGCGGCGGGCAGCTGGCAGCGTTCAAGCAGGCTGCGCACCACCGCGGCGCCGAGGTCTACGGCGGAAAGCGGGGCGAAGGCGCCGCGAAAGCTGCCGATCGGGGTACGTCCTGCAGCAACAATGGCAATATCGGTCATGGTCTCTCCTTAGCTGAAGCGCATTTCGCGCACATCGTCGGCCACGATCAGCCGTCCCGCCGTTTTACGCCTCACCTCGTCGGGGCTGACCCCCGGGGCCACTTCGCGCAGGACAAACGCGCCGTCGACAATGTCCAGCAGGGCCAGGTCGGTGAGCACCCGGCGAATACAGCCCACGCCGGTGAGCGGCAGGGTGCACTGCGGCAGCAGTTTGGATTCGCCGTTTTTTGAGGCATGGGTCATCACCACGATGATGTTCTGCGCACCGGCCACCAGGTCCATGGCGCCGCCCATCCCCTTGACCATTTTTCCAGGGATCATCCACGAGGCGATATTCCCCGCGACGTCGACCTCAAAGGCGCCAAGAACGGTCAGGTCGACGTGGCCGCCGCGGATCATGGCGAACGACTGGGCAGAGTCGAATATCGCCGCCCCGGTTTGCGCGGTGACGGTCTGTTTGCCGGCGTTAATCATGTCGGCGTCGATGGTTTCCTCATCGGGAAATTCGCCCATCCCTAACAGGCCGTTCTCCGACTGGAGCATCACCTCAATACCGGCGGGAATGTAGTTGGCCACCAGCGTCGGGATACCGATCCCGAGATTGACATAGTCGCCGTCGCGCAGCTCCTGAGCGACGCGCATCGCCATTTGTTCACGGGTCAGCATCTCAGTGCCCTCCGGCGCGCAGGGTGCGCTGTTCAATACGTTTTTCGAATTGCCCGACGATCAGCCGGTCGACATAGATCCCCGGGGTGTGGATGGCGGAGGGCGGCAGTTCGCCCGGCGGCACAATCTCTTCCACCTCCACCACCGTAATGCGCCCGGCGGTGGCCATCAGCGGGTTGAAATTCTGCGCGGTATGGCGATAAACCACATTGCCGTACCAGTCGGCTTTCCAGCCTTTGACCAGCGCGAAATCGCCGCGGATCGCCTCTTCAAGGATGTAGTGCCTGCCGTCGAACTGGCGCACCTCTTTGCCTTCGGCGATCGGGGTGCCATACCCGGTGGCGGTGTAAAAGCCGGGGATCCCGGCGCCGCCGGCACGGATTTTTTCGGCCAGCGTTCCCTGCGGGGTAAGCTCAACCGCCAGCTCGCCGCTCAGCACCAGCTGTTCAAACAGCGCGTTCTCCCCGACGTAAGAGGCCACCACCTTGCTGACCTGGCGCGACGCCAGCAGCAGGCCGAGACCGAAGCCGTCGACGCCGCAGTTGTTGGAGACCACCGTCAGCCCCTGCACCTGGCGACGCTGCACCTCGGCGATCAAGTTCTCGGGAATGCCGCACAGGCCGAAGCCGCCGGCGAGCAGCGTCATGCCGTCCGTTAACCCTTCCAGCGCCGCTTCGTAGCTGGCGACGCGTTTATCCAGTCCTGCCATCTTGTCTCTCCTGCCTTGCGATGGCCTTATCATTGGCGCAGGCGACTGATTTGATAATTTTGAATTTGTGACCCACTCATTTGGATTTTTAATTAATTTCCTGTTAACTAATTTTTTTCAATTAGTTAACGGGAAGAAAAATGAAAATGAGTGTCAAACAGTTACGCGCGTTTTTAGCGGTAGCTCACACTCTCAATTTCGCCCACGCCAGCGAAAGGCTGAATCTGTCGCAGCCCGCTCTCAGCCTGACTATCAAAGGGTTAGAGGAGGCGCTGGGCGGCGCGCTGCTGCAGCGCAGTACCCGCAAGGTGAACCTTACTCAGGAGGGGGAACTCTTTCTGCCGATGGCCCGTCAGCTGCTGGCCGACTGGGATAACGTCGAGGAGGCGATGCGTCAGAGCTTTACCCTGCAGCGGGGGAAAATTTCGGTGGCCGCGATGCCGTCGTTTGCCGCCAACGTCCTGCCGGAGGCGCTGAAGGCCTTTCGCGATCGCTATGCCGGGGTGAACGTCACGGTGCATGACGTGATTAATGAGCAGGTAATCGAGATGGTGCGCGAGGGGCGAGTGGAGATGGGCATCGCCTTCGAGCCATCGCCCAGCCACAATTTGCTGTTTACCCCGCTGGCGGTGGACCGCTTCGTGGCGATCGTTCCCCGGCAATCGCCGCTGGCGAAGAAAAAGCAGCTCACCTGGCAGGAGCTGTTGACCCTCGATTTTATTACCCTGCAGCGCCCCTCGGCGGTACGCCTGATGCTGGAGGAGGCGCTGGCGCGCAGCGGTCGTCAGCTGGACGTGGCGCTGGAGAGCCACCAGCTGGTGACGGTGGGAAGAATGGTGGCCAGCGGGCTGGGGGGCAGCGCGGTGCCGGCGCTGTGTAAAACGCAGATGGCGTCGCTGGGCGCCGTCTGTCTCCCGCTCAGCGATCCGCCGATTGAGAAGTGCGTCGGCGCGATCCATGCCGGGCACCTGCCGTTGTCAAAGGCGGCGCAGGCGCTGCTGGATACGCTGAAAGGGTTCTTGCCTACCTGAGCAGGCGGGAGGAACAAAAAAAACCGGCCAGCTGGCCGGTTGGATAATCAGATTTTGCAGGCGTCGCCGCAATCGTCATCGGCAACGATCGCCTGGGCTTTTTTGTCCGCTTCTTCCAGACGCTCCGCGTTGCGCTCTTCCGCTTCATCCAGGCCGCTGAAGACCAGGTTGTCGAGATCAATTTCCATAAGTTACCTATCGTTGCTGGTTTTTAATCAGCGTCAAGTATAGGGCAAAACCGCCAGCGGATGTAGCCGCTCTCCGCGCCGAACGCACAGAGCGTTAAGTCGCTGAATGCCACGCTCTCCCTACCATAATTAACCGTTGACAGACTGGCGTTGGCTTAATTAATAACCATGCAGAATGATTTCCTGTGTATATATTAAATGAAAGGACAACGAAGGAGTAATTAAGCGTTGACGAAACGCTTTTATGTTAATATGCCGGCGATTATGGATGAATCTATGGATCTTAATCAATGGAACATACTGTTGCAGGCGCCATCAAAGAATGGCGTAAACATAATAAAGTGATCGGTCAGGTCAAATTAAACTATAAAAAAATATTACGAAAATGCAGAGAGCTGTCGCTCGCAGGAGGTAAATACAGAGAATATCAAGAACGTTGTGCGCAATATCAGTGCGCGCGGTTGACTGCCGTAACCAAAGGACTGGTGCCTTTCGAGGATAAACCCTTTAAAGCCTATCTTAATAAACGGCTGTCAAAACGTCACAAACTGGATATCGCCCACGGTGCGCTGAATTTTATTGAGAAAACGTTTCACCCCGACGTCCTGCCGCAGCTGTACAATGTGGCGGATTTTGGCCGCGCAATGTTTGTTATTCCTTTGAAAAATGGCGATAACCTTGACGTTAAGCTGCTGGCGTCGCCGTTTCAGGAGGAGGGCGAGCTGATGCTACAGCTGTTTCTCGGTGAGCGCCGCGTCTACAGCGTCTGTTTTTCCTGTACCGACGATGGCCGCGCCTATATCGGCGGCATCCAGGGCGGGAAAGACATCACCAATGACGAAGTGAAGGTGCTGACGAAAGAGCTGCATGGCGCGCGGCCGAAAAATATCATCATGAGCGTGCTGTATGGTTTTCTGCGATATTTCAACATCACGACGATCTACGCGATTGATGCCGATTACCACGTGAAAAGCGATCTGGTGAAAGCCAGTTATTCATCGCTGTGGCTGGAAATGGGCGGTGAGAAGCAGTCACGTGGCTGGTATAAACTGCCCGCGCAAGAGATCAAAAAAAGTATTGAAGAGGTGAAAAGTAAGCACCGGAGCCAGTTTATTAAACGCGAAGGTCTTAAAGAGCTGATTCAGATTGATATGGCGAATGCCCTGCAGCAAATTACCTTGCCAGCGCGGGTGAATTAACGCCACTTACACGCCGGGCGGGCAGCAGGGGGCTGCCGCCCGCCCGGCGCTATCCTTTCTTCACTGGCGCGTTTCCCGCCAGATTTCCTCCTTTCCCGGCGTTTTGGTGACCTGTCGAGCAGGCGAGGCCGCGCGTCCGGCGCCCGGAACACCTTCCTCAGCCTTCGGCATGGTTATCGGCTTTGACGATCTGTAGCGCGGCGGGGTTCGCCACGGCGCCGCTGGCGGTGACGAATCCGGGATGGACGGTCTCACCGCTGGCGGTGTCCACCAGCGCAATATGCGGTGCGCTGTGCAGCACCTGCTGGTGGCCCCATTCCATCAGGGCGAACAGCACCAGCGCCAGGCTACGGCTTTTGTCGGTCAGAACATATTCATAGCGTTCGCGGGAGCCGGCTTCCCGGTAGGGCACTTTGCTCAACAATCCCGTTTCAGTCATGGTTTTTAACCGGGTGGTGAGCGTCTGGCGGGTGATGTGGGTGTGCGCCAGCATCGTTTCAAAACGCGTCACGCCGTAAAACGCTTCGCGGAGGATCAACAGCACCCAGCGGTCGCCGAGGATTTTCGCCCCTTCCGCCAGGCCGCACAGCTCCGGGTCGAGATAGGGTAGTGATTTATTTTTTGACATCGCGAGATTGACCTTCTACTCTGAGTTTGAATTTTAGACTTAGATGCTAAGGAGCATAGCGTGCCATTTGTTAACGTGCAAACCATTAAAGGGATCATGACGGCGGAACAGAAAAGTGAGCTGCTGCGACGGATGACCGATCTGCTGGTGGAGATTGAGGGGCAGGGCGATCCGCAGTTCCGCCAGTCGGTGTGGATCCGCATTGACGAACATGACCCGGAGCAGTGGAGTCTGGGGGGCGTACAGCCGACGGCCGCGATGATTGCGGCGAAATTTGCCGCCGCGCGGCGCGACTGATCCGTAGAAAAACCGGGCTGCAAAGCCCGGCTCGCCAGACGGGCCGCCATTTGCGCTTTTCGGCTTTGCTTTACTGAACTTCATCTAAGCTACAGCGCGTAAAAACGTCACACACGCTACATGCTGTAGTAATCTCTACACCATGACAATGCATCTCCTGATACTTAACCTGACAACGTCGCAAGCCACGCTGCGCATGCGTGTCTGGCGAACCCTGAAGCAGAGCGGGGCAGCAGTCCTGCGCGACGGGGTCTATCTGCTGCCCGACGTGCGCCAGGGCTATGAGACCTTCCTCAGCACCTGCGAGGCGATCCGCGCGCAAGGGGGAACCGGGTATGTGTTTACGATTGAGGCGGCGGAAGAGGAGGCGCTCAGGCCGCTCTTCGATCGCCGCGAACAGTACGGCGCGCTGTTGCAGGATCTGCAGGCGCTGCAGAGGGCGTTATCCGCCGACGAACTGGCGGCTCAGCTCAAACAGCTGCGTAAAATTCAGCGTGATTACCGGCGAATTGAGGCCATTGATTTCTTCCCGGGGGCCGCCCGGGAGCAAACCGCTGAGCGACTGGCCGTCGTTGAGCAGGCGATAAATCAGCGATTATCGCCGGACGAGCCGCAGGCGGTAGCGGGCGAACTGAGCCTGCTGGACAGAGAAGCCTTTCGCGGCCGGCAGTGGGCCACGCGCCGACGGCCGTGGGTCGATCGTCTGGCCAGCGCCTGGCTTATCCGGCGCTTTATCGACCACGAGGCGCGGTTCCTGTGGCTGGCCGCCCCCGAGACCTGCCCGGCGACGGCGGTCGGCTTTGATTTTGACGGCGCGCCGTTCAGCCACGTCGGCACGCGGGTGACTTTTGAAGTACTGGTCCACCGCTTTGCGCTGGAAGCCGCGATCCCCGACAGCCTGGCGCGGCTGATCCACTTCCTGGACGTCGGTGGGGTACCGACCCCGGAGGCGGCGGGGGTGGAAAGCATTCTTGCAGGGCTGCGGGAAACCATTACGGACGATGACCAACTGCTGGCGGCAGCCTGCTCGCTGTTCGACGGCTTACTGAGGTCCTGTGAAATGAGGTCTGGCAACCATGAGCAAAACGGTCGTTCTTCCGCAGACTGACACTCCTTCCGTCGTCGCTTCCGTCTCCTTCTGGCAGGCTTTTCGCTTCTGGCTGAAGCTTGGGTTTATCAGCTTCGGCGGGCCTGCCGGGCAGATCGCCATGATGCACCAGGAGCTGGTGGATAACCGACGCTGGATATCGGAAGGGCGATTCCTGCATGCGCTCAATTTTTGTATGGTCCTGCCCGGCCCGGAGGCCCAGCAGCTGGCCACCTATATCGGCTGGCTGATGCATAAAACCTGGGGAGGCGTCATCGCCGGGGTGCTGTTTATTTTGCCCTCGCTGGTGTTACTCATCGCCCTGGCGTGGATCTACCTCGTCTGGGGGGATGTCGCGGTGGTGGCGGGGATTTTTTATGGCATCAAGCCTGCCGTGGCGGCAATCGTGCTGCAGGCGGCGCACCGCATTGGCTCGCGGGCGCTGAAAAATGGCGCCTACTGGGCTATCGCCGCTGCTGCCTTTGTCGCTATTTTTGCGCTGAACGTTCCCTTTCCGCTGATTGTCCTCGCCGCCGCGATCGTCGGCTTTATCGGCGGACGGCTGGCGCCGGCAACATTCGGCAAAGCGGACGCCCATCGTGCTCCGAGTCACCCTGGCGGGGCCGCCATTATTGATGACACGACGCCGATCCCGGCCCACGCCCTGTTCAGCTGGCGGCGTACCTCCCGGGTGCTGATCGCCGGGTTGCTGCTGTGGCTGGTGCCGATGGCCGCCCTGACGCTGATGCTGGGCTGGGCGCATCCGCTGACCCAGATGAGCTGGTTCTTTACCAAAGCCGCGCTGATGACCTTTGGCGGGGCATATGCCGTCCTGCCCTATGTTTATCAGGGGGCGGTGACCCACTTCGGCTGGCTGACGGCAGGGCAGATGATGGACGGCCTCGCCCTTGGGGAATCGACCCCCGGACCGTTGATCATGGTGGTGACTTTTGTCGGGTTTGTCGGCGGCTACACCAAAGCGGTGTTGGGCGTTGATGATGTGCTGCTGGGGGGCATCGCGGCGGCGTGCCTGGTGACTTGGTTTACTTTTTTACCCTCGTTTATCTTTATTCTCGCCGGCGGGCCGTTTATTGAAACGACCCATAATAAGGTGGGATTCACCGCGCCGTTGACCGCCATCACCGCCGCGGTGGTGGGCGTTATCCTGAATCTGGCGCTGTTTTTTATCTGGCATAGCGTCTGGGGACCATCCGGTTTCGACCCGTGGTCCGCAGCCATAGCCCTGGGCGCCGCCGGGCTGCTGTTTCGCTATAAGTGGAAGTTGACCTGGGTGCTGGCCGCCGCCGCCGCGGTAGGGCTTATCGTCCATATGGCGGGACTGTCCGGCGCAGGATAAGGTCGGCGTTGGGCTGAGAGACGTACACCGATGGGGGAGAGGCCAGTGCCCGGGCAGGCCCTGGCCGGATGGAGGAAATTTATTTATAGACGGGAGGCTCCACCGCGAGATGCAGTTGACAATATTGTTCAACGCCTTCTTTAAGCATCTTAATAATCATAAGTAGCATGGGTAAGTGCGGAACTAACTGAACAAGCAGTGCGCCCGTAGATCCGTCAAGCAGCGCCAGTGCGGCATCCACTTTCTTTTTCCATGCTTTGTTATATTCCACGCAAAAATTTTTAATATCGGCTGGCTGCGTTGAACGGGCAATCTGTTCGAGTTCTTCGATGGCGTTGAGTGCCGCTTTTATTTTCTCAATATCAGTGTGTTGAGTCATGTTAGCCTCGTAGTAACAGGAGAAAGAGAATTAACTCGTTTTTACTTCCCGGTTTGTGGCTTAAACAAAAGCCACGGTAAGGTGTAATCGTACAGCGCTTTCACCGGCACCACGGATAAGTGGAAATGTTTATCGTGCGGGCTGGCGCCATGATAATCCCGCCATATCCATGGCTGGACAGAAGCGCTAATGATCCGTTTGTTCCAGATAATATATTTAATTCGTTTGTCTTTGCTCTCGACCAGCGCATCGACAATCGCCTGAGCATTACACCCGTGATAAGGATCGTGTGTAATATCGATAGCCGTTACCACACCAATATTGCCATCCATCACCTGCGGATTATGATCCGAGTTGGTGTGAGCATGATGTTCATCGCCAATGGTGCCATCGCTGTCCGTGTTGCGATGTGGCGCGAATTGATCAATCTGATCTCTGAGTATCAGCAGACTCTTTGCGACCCGCCATACCATGTTATTTACCCTCCGGATTAAAACAGGGATTTGAGCTGACCGGCTCTGCGCCAGGAACCACGTCCTGATAAACCGGAGAGGGGGGAACAGGATCGGCGACAGGAGCCGCTTTCGCGCTGCTGACTTGTTCCTTTTTCAGGTTTTTCACTTGCAACAGATAATTAAGAATGACGTTCCAGAGCGCCGATCCACCGCTCGCCATCAGGCCAATGCATAATGTCATCAGGTCCGGATGTTTAATGGCCGAGAAACTGCCGGCGACAAAAGGTTGGGTCAAAAACGCCGTCACAATACCAGCAGCTACCGCTAACAGCTGCAGGGCAGATTTGCGCCGTCCTTCGATGACCGGATCCTGTTTTTCCAGATTGAGCCAGGGAAAATACCCTTTGATAATCTCTACCAGTCTTTCCGAGGCGATACTGATGGCGATCAGCATCGTAATGATGTTTTCAAGTTGCGAAGAAATGGCATCGCTCATATTATCCTCACTCTTGCTGTGTTGAAGGGAAATAAATCACAATGTTTTTATCATGTGTTTAATTCACAGTAGAAAATTCATGTCGACTAATTTTACGGTCAATTTTCGTCGTTCAGGCCAGTAATTGATAAGTTGTAATAAAATGACGGCGCGAAATAAAAATACGCCAGAGCGTGTTCGGAATAACTATTTAATTCGGCACGAAAACTGACTCGCGATAATAAATATATCGTCGCTTTTTTGATGAGTATAACGGAGGAAACCGACACGCCACTCATTCATATGAATGAGTGGCGTAAAAAAACTCGCCGCGCGGGCAGGAGGAAGAGATGCGGGCCAGCGACCGGTTAGCGTACCCCGGAATGGGACGCTCAGGTCGTGGGGGTTTCGCGGGTGGCCAGTGCCAGCGGGTTGCTGTCCAGCTCCAGCTGGTCGCGCAGCGCCCAGCCGCGCAGCTTGCCGGGGTTAAGCAATCCCGCCGGGTCGAGAGACTGTTTCACCGCCACGACGTCAGGACGGATCTCGCCCTGTTTGCCGTCCTCAACCTGCAGTACGTGGGGATTGTTAATCTTGACGTCGTTGTCGCGAAATATCTGCATGATGGCGTTGAGCCGCGCGGGTGTGGTATAGCGCACCAGCTGCAGACCGCTGGCGGTGAGATTGCCCTCGCTATCGCGCAGAAACTCAATATGGGAAATCACCTCCCCGGCGAAGTGCTGCTCCATCTGTAAAATTTGCTGCGGATAGCGCAGCGGATCAAACGCCGTCTGCAGATAAGTCAGCGTATTGTCCACCTTGAGCGCATGCAGGGTGGTGTGGTTCCAGCAGTATTCCATTAACGAGGCGTTTTGCGTCCGGGCCTCGTCGCTGGCCTGACGGATGGCGTTGCTCCCGCGATGGCGCTGTAACAGGCTGGCGCAGAGTCCTTCGCTCTCCTCGGCGATCAGGCTGATAACCGCATGCTGCCCGGTGCGGTAACGATCCTTGAGGTGGCTAAAATAGTCGGCGATCGGCGTGGCCAGCAGCGCGACCTGACGTTTCACCAGCCCCGGCGAGCGGACGCAGGCGTTGGCATAGTTCAGCGCATCAGCGAAATCGTCAAACACGTCCAGACGTTCAATCCACTGGTGCACGGGCGCCAGCGCCAGCTCAACCTCCAGAATGATGCCGTTGGTGCCGTAGGCGTGATGCAGTAGCAGCGCTTCGGGAGCCGGGATGGTCAGTATGCGGGGGACCGGCTCGACGGTCATCACTTTGACGCTGAGCACATTGCCGGGCGCCGCCAGCGGCCCATAGTTGATGGAGCCGATGCCACCGAACCCGCCGCCGTAGAGGCCGCCCAGGCTTGCCAGGCGGTAGGTTGACGGCATACAGCGCAGCTCCCAGCCCGTTGGGCGGGCGGCGGTTTCGATGTCTGCCAGACGAATGCCGGCCTGGGCGCGTACCGTGCCGTTGCCGAGGGCGACGATCTGGTTGAGTCCGGTCATATCGACCAGCAGCCCGCCTTCGAGGGGGACCAGTTGGCCATAGTTGCCGGTGGCGCTGCCGCGCAGGGTCAGCGGCAGCTGGTGCTGCGCGCAGGCGGCGACCAGCTGGCGCAGCTCCTCTTCGTCGCGTGGGCGAACCACCGCGTCCGCCTGTTTCCCCGCCAGTTGCTCAGTGAGTAGCGGACTGAACCAGTGAAAATCGCGGGAAAGCCGTTTGATCTTCGCCGGCTGTAAGGTCCACTCCAGCATCGGGAGTGCCTGCTGGATCGCCGCGACCGCGTGTTGACGCTGCTCATCAGTCATCATTTTTCTTCCTGTTCGTCAGCAAAACATTAATGAGATTGCACGGCTTCGCTTTCATGCCAGGCGCTGAGCGCCCGGCGTGAAACCCAGGACATCACGCCAAACAGCGCGATCCCGGCGAGAGAGATCAGCAGCAGCGCGGCAAACATCAGCGGAATATCCAGCTGGTAGCCAGCCTGCAGGATCTGATAGGCCAGACCGGTATTGGTCCCGCCGGTCCCGGCGACAAACTCCGCCACCACCGCGCCAATCAGCGACAGCCCGCTGGAAATACGCAGCGCGCCGAAGAAATAGGGCAGCGCCGAGGGGATACGCAGCCGCACCAGCGTTTGCCAGCGGCTGGCGTGATTGAGGCGAAAATAGCTCAGCAGGCCGGGGGAGACGCTGCGCAGGCCCTGAGTGGTATTGGAGATGATGGGAAACACCGCCATCAGGGTGGCGCACACCACCAGCGAGAGCGTGGCGTCCTTCACCCAGATGATGATCAGCGGGGCGATGGCGACGATCGGCGTCACCTGCAAAAACACGATATACGGAAACAGGGCGGTTTCCACAAAGCGGTTCTGCACCAGGATAAACGCCACCGCGGCGCCGATGACAATCGACAGCAGAAACGAGATCAGGGTGATCTTGAGGGTGAACAGCAGCGCCAGCAGCAGCGGCGTGAGATGCGTCCACAGGCTCTCCAGCATCACCAGCGGCGACGGCACCAGAAAGGCCGGGATGCGGAAATAGCTCACCGCGCCCTGCCACAGAAGCACCACCGCCACCGCGACGAGGGTCGGATAGAGAATTTTGAGAAAACGCGGATGCTGGACCCACGGCGTTGAGGTTGTGTTTTTCATATTATGACTCCATACCGGACTGACTGGCCTGCAACAGACTGTCCTGCAGCTGACGGGCATACAGGGAAAAGGCCGGACTGACGCGGAACGCCTCGCTGCGCGGGAACGGCTCGCGGATGGCAATATCTTCCACCACCCGTCCGGGACGGGCCGCCATCATGATCACCCGCTGTGAGAGAAACACCGCTTCATGGATCGAGTGGGTGACGAACACCACCGTCAGGTTCTGCTCCTGCCAGAGACGCAGCAGGTCGCTGTCGAGTTTATTACGCGTGATTTCATCGAGCGCGCCGAAGGGCTCATCCATCAGCAGCAGCTTTGGCCGGGTGACCAGGCCGCGGGCGATGGAGACGCGCATTTGCATGCCGCCGGAGAGTTCGCGCGGCAGGACGTCGGCGAATTTGCCCAGCCCCACCAGCTCAAGGACTTCACTCACCCGGGTATTACCTTCCGCGCGCGGCACGCCGGCCAGATCCAGCGGCAACCTGACGTTATTGCGCACGCTGCTCCACGGCATCAGGGTGGCTTCCTGGAAGACGAACGACAGCGGATGCTGGGCTTTCTCCCGGCTATCGCGCCGCCACAGCATCAGCTTGCCGTCGCTGGGCTCCACCAGGCCGGCGACCATCTTCAGCAGCGTACTCTTCCCGCAGCCGGACGGGCCGAGCAGGGTAATAAACTCCCCCTGATTGATGGTCAGGTTAACGGGCAGCAGCGCCCGGGTACCGTTGCTGTAGATCTTCTCCGCCGACAGCACCTCGATGGCCGGGGTGGCAGAGGCGGGCGTAAAGCGGGTGTCGCTCATCACGGTCAGTTTCGGGGCGGTATTCATGGCATCACTCCGGCGTCTTTGACCATCTCCAGGGTGTAAGTCTGCTCAAACGGCACCTTGCTGGCGTCGATCAGTTTGTTTTTCACCAGCATGTCCCAGGTTTTCTTCAGCCGCGGCTCGGTGATGATGCCGATGCCGCCGGTCTTAGCATCGCCGCCGGTCACCAGCTGGTACTGCTTCATCTGGGCAATACCAAAGGCGATCTGCTCGGCGCTCATTTGCGGATTTGCTTTACCGATCAGGCTGTTGCCGGGGGCGGGATCCTGCAGGTAGCTTTTCCAGCCCTCCATAGAGGCTTTGACGAAGGCCGCCACCGCCGCCGGACGTTTGCGGATGGTGTCGGCCATACAGATAATCGAGTTGCCGTAGGGCGGGTAGCCCCAGTCGCTGAGCGGATAGACATAGAACGGCTGTCCGCCTTTGGCGACGGAGAACGGCTCGGAGGTCACGTAGCCCTGCTGCACCAGATTTTTATCGGCGAGGAACGGCTGGACGTTAAAGGTATAGGGGCGCACTTTGCTGCCAGCCAGACCCAGCTCGCTCTTCGCCCACGGCCAGAAAGAGGTATAGGCCTCGGTAGCGAGCAGGAAGGTTTTGTCTTTAAGCTCCGCCGGGTTCTCCACTTTGTTATGAGTGATAAAGACCGTCGGCGAGTGCTGGAACACGGTAGCGACGGTCACCGCATGCACCCCGGCCTGCCAGGTCTCCAGCGCCTGACCGTTGTCGCCAAGGGTACAGTCCGCCTGGCCGGCCGCCATCAACTGCATGACGTTGATCTGCGGGCCGCCCATTTTAATCTCGACATCGAGACCGGCGTGCTGATACAGCCCGGTGGCCTGGGCCTGGTAAAACCCGCCGTGCTCGGCCTGGGCATACCAGTTGGTGAGAAACGTAAACTTCTCCGCCGCGAAGCAGGAGGCTGAGGTGGCGAGGGCGGCCACGGTCAGCAGGGTAAAAACGGGCGTCGGTCTGCTATTCATCAGGGCTCCTTGGATCCAGCAACGAAAGAGGGGGGTAGAGACTGCACAAAGCCGTGCCAGTGCTGTTTGCCCCAGGTCGGTTCGCGACGTTCGACCCAGGCCATGCGGTGGATCTCAATGATCGCCTGCGCCCAGCTGGCGGCGAGGGAGTCGAGAAGCCCTTCGCCTTGCTCCCGCGTCGCCGGGGTCGGGTCGCCAATCACCCCGCTGGGGCCAAAGTCATAGGAGGCCCACGCCGCCGCCGGGCGGCCTTTTGACAGGGTCGGGCAGGGAAATTCCGGCGGGAAGTTGGCGACCGCCCGCTCCATATGAACGCACTCCGGCGCCAGCGCCAGCATCAGCGCCGTTTCGCTATGCCCGGCGTGCATCGCCATCCGCTGTTCATGCGGGCTGAGAAACTGCTTTTCGCAGTTGGGCACGTTGAACACGTCGTGGGGGATGGCGATGAAATCCCCGTGGCGCAGGCGCATTTCCCGGCAGGCGATCTGCAGGATCTGCGGCTGGCCGCCGTGGCCGTTGATCATCAGCAGCTTGCGAAAACCGGCCCGATAGAGGGATTCGGCGATCTCCAGCACGGTATGCAGCAGCGTATCGCCGCTGAGGGTCAGGGTGCCGGGAAAATGCAGATGCTCCTCGGACTTACCGTAGACGATCGGCGGGATGGCGTAGGCCGGGATCGCCGCCGGCAGCCGGGCAAGGGCATGGCCCGCCACGCCTGAAGATATCACGCTGTCCACCGAGCAGGGCAGATGCGGGCCGTGCTGTTCTATCGCTCCAGTGGGGAGGACGATAACCGTATTGCTTTTATCCGGCAGGGCGGCAACGTCCGTCCAGCTCAGAAAAGGGAGAAAGCGCGCGGCAGGAATGTAACCGTTAATCATCGCGGAGCCTCGGAGTTAAATGACGGGGGTAACCAGACGGTCGCTTCAACTTCAATCAGTACCGTGGCGTCGGGCAGCATTTCGCTGACCTGCACCACGGTGGAAACGGGCGGCTGGTCGGGATAAAACAGCTTTCTGACCCGGCTGTAATAGGGAAAATGGTCAAGGTTGCGAAAGTACTGCACCAGCTTGATAACGTCGCTCATCTGCCCTCCCGCGGACGCCACGGTGCGGCGGATGCTTTCCAGTACGTACCAGCTCTGGGCGAGGATCGGGCCCTGTTTCGCGTCGGTCGAAAATTCGCCGGTCGCCCCCAGCAGCTCCCGCACCGGCTCAGGCACATCCTGAAAGCCGTTGACGATGGTGCCGGTCAGGGGATTGACCGGAATAATGCCCGAGAGAAAGATAAAATCGCCGGCTCTGCGCCAGGCGGCATACCGCGCCAGCGGTGCCCCCGCGCCTGCTTCAAGACTCATGTGCCATCTCCTCTTGCCACACGCGCCGGTGGGTTAATCTGCCGTGGTTAACCACCAGACGGGCGGCGCTGTTTAAAGGCCAGGTAAAACGGTCGCTACCCGGGAAAATCACCACGCTGGCCGCCGCGCCGACGGCAAAGGGCGCCGCGTCTGCCGGCGAACCGGTTAACGCCGCGCGATCGCAGATCAGCCGCGACTGCCGGTCAAACAGGTCGCTGAGCTGGGCGCTGAACAGGCCGCAGGCCAGGGTGTCCAGCGGGTCATAGCTGCCCGCCGGGCAGAAGGCATCCTGAACGTTGTCACAGCCGAGCAGGGTGGCCACGCCGGCGGCCTGCGCCTCGTGCAGCAGGGTGATCCCCCGCTGGCGCGGCGTGCGGCCGAATGTCGCATCCTGCAGCAGCAGGTTGGTCATCGGCAGAGCGATAAGGGTGACGCCGTGCGCCGCCAGCTGGCGCAGGATCGGCACCGCCTGTTCGTCGCTGCCGGCGGCCAGCGCGCAGCCGTGGCTGCAGCAGATATGCCCGGGAAAAGGGTGGCGGGAGAGATGGTCCGCCAGCCAGGCCATCCCCTGAGACACCTCGCGGAGCTCCTCATCGATATGCAAATCCAGATCCAGATCCCAGCGGGCGGCGCTATCCAGCAGGTTTGCCATGGCGGCGGCGTCCCAGTTGGAGGAGTGGATAAAGCCGCCCAGCAGGCAGCGCTCCCCGCTGTTGGCGACCGTTCGGGCAATGGCCCCGGCGTCTGCCGGATCGCGAAACAGGGTCAGCGGGACCAGCGCCACTCGCTCCAGGGTGATGCCGCCGGTATCGAGGCGGGCGATCTCCTGCCAGACGTCCGGTGCGTCGGCGGTAAACCAGTCGATATGGCTGCGCAAATGGGTCACGCCATTTGCTGCCGCCCGGGCCAGCGCGGCGGACGCCCTACGTTGAATATCCGCTCTGGTCCAGTGCCGGCGATCCTCGTGCATGGCGTGGATCGCCGCCAGCAGCCCGGCCTGCGCCGGAAGGCAGCGTTCAATGGTAAAGGTCTTGTCCAGATGGGCATGAGGTTCCACCAGGCCGGGGAGCGTCAGGGCCCCCGCCAGGTCCCACAGGCCGGGAACCGGCTGGTCGGTCGGGGTCAGTGCGGCAATCCGACAGTCGCGAAAGGCCAGGTCCGCCAGCAGCGGTTCGCCATTGGCCTGCGTCGGCCAGCCGTCGGGCAGCGCCCAGGCCGGGAGGCGGGCGCGGCTGATGCCGGCGAGCGGCGAGGAAGAGGAGGGGAACGTCATCGTCAGTCTCCTCACAGATCCAAAACCAGACCCGGGGATTTCGCCCGCGAACAGCAGAGCGTGATCTGGTCGTTGCCGGCTTTCTCTTCCGCCGTCAGCACGCTGTCCCGGTGTTCGGGGATCCCGTCGAGGACCCCGGTAATACAGGAGCCGCACATTCCCTGTTCGCAGGAGAGCATCACCTCCACCCCGGCGTGCTGTAATACCTGAGCAATCGTTTGATCCGCGGCGACCTGCAGACGCTGGCCGCTGGAGGCCAGCTCAATATAAAACGCATTTTTCGCCGCGGTATTATTTTCCGCCGCGGGAGTAAAACGCTCGAAGACGAATTGCGACGGCGACCAGCAATATTCCTCCATGACCGACTGCAGTCGCTGAATAAACCCCTCCGGGCCGCAGGCGACCACTGCGGTATCAGGATCGGGCGTGGTTAAGCAGGCGGGGATCCGCTGGCGAAACGACGCGCCTTCCTCGCTACAGTGGATCGCCACGGTGCCGCCCGCAGCCAGCTGGGTCAGGCGCGGGGAGAAGGCCGTCTGGCGCGCGCTGGCGACATAATAATGCAGCTCCAGCGCCCCCATTCTGGCGGCAATCGCTTCGGCCATCGCCAGCAAAGGCGTGATGCCGATACCGCCGGCAAACAGCAGGTAGCGCCCGGCCTGCGGCAGGAGAAAATGATTACGCGGCGGCGAAATGGCGAGCCGATCGCCGGGTTTGAGCTGCTGGTGCAAATAGCGTGAGCCGCCGGTGGAGGTGTCAGTCAGCCTGACGCAAACTTCATAAGTATTACTGCGGTCAGGCGCGCCACACAGGGAATACTGCCGGGGGCCAACGCCGGGAATAATAATATCGATATGCGCCCCGGCGGAGCAGGCCGGTAATATTTCCCCGGCCGCCGCCTGCAATATTATGGATAGGTTTCCCTCACCATTGGGGCGTATTTCCCCGACCGAGACCGAAATAAGATCGTGGCTGTGCATTACCATTTACTCTCCCTCATTCCGCTGTCTGCAGGGCGGCCAGGGGCGGCGAAGAGATAACTCCCCTTCGCGGTGAACTGTCCGGCGTGCAAGAAAATGGGTGAAACGATCGTTTCTCCGCTATGAATGCTACGGTATTGTGATAAAACTGTTGCGTCCAGAGCTTTGATTCGCACAACCCGTTGCAAAAAAGAGAGCACCCAAACCATGTTTGCCTTCTCCCGATTTCTGCTCTATTTCACCGAAGTGGCCCGACAGGGGTCGTTTCGTAAAGCGTCAGAGGCGCTGCATGTGTCGGCGTCTTCCATCGATCGGCAGATTTTGCGCGTGGAACAGGAGCTGGCGATGCCGCTCTTCGAGCGCCACCCCACCGGGCTGCGGCTGACCGCCGCCGGGGAGCTGCTCCTGCACGCGGCCAATAACTGGAAAAAGGACTTTACCCGGGTCTGCGAACAGCTGGATGACCTGCGCGGGTTGCGGCGGGGGCATGTGCGCATCGCTACCATCGATGCTATTAACCGGCATTTTTTTTCGACGATGCTCAAAGAGGTGCATAAACATTATCCCAACATCTCTTTTACATTGACCACCATCAACAATATCCACATTCAGCAGGCGCTGATCTCCGGCGAGGCGGATTTCGGCATCATGCTCAATCCCCAGACTTCCCGCGAACTGCAGGTGCGGGCGTTTGCCGAGATGAATATGGGTATTGTGGTGCCCACCGGCCATCCGCTGGCCAGCCGCAGCGCGGTGCGCTTTAGTCAGTGCCTCGACTACCCGTTTATTCTGCCATCCGTCCCGTTGATGATCAGCGAGCCGGTGGCGGCGCTGGTGAATATCAGCGGCAACGAGGTGAAGGAGGTGGCGGTGTCGAATAACATTCACATGATCCGCACCCTGATCAAAGAGCAGATGGGCATCGGCATCCTGTGCCGGCTGGATATTCTCGATGAGATCGAGTCCGGCCAGCTGGCGTTTGTGCCGCTAACCGATCCGCAGCTTAAACCTTTCACGCTGGCGCTGTGCGTCTCGCCCGCCCGCCAGCTTTCCCTCGCCGCCTCGATGATGCTGAACCAGCTGGAGATGCTCTTCAGCCAGCTGTGAGCGACCGGGCAGGCACTAAAATCATTCATTAACGCACCATTGTGGTGCGTTTTTGGTGTGCATGAATCAAAGGTTGCATACCCAAGGGCGGCGGCGCAGGCGATTTCTCGCGGTAGTTCGCGGGCGATCAAATCTGGCATTGTTTTTGTATAACTGAGTGTGAGTAGAAGCGGTCAGTACGGGTTATCCATACGGGACATTGCTCAGTCACCATGTCGCGGTTCAATGTTGACCGGGATGGGAGGCTGAGCCGTGGTTTGCTCGCCCCTCTCCCGGCATGAAGAGGAGAGGGATAATGAAAAGTCATGCACGCCTTCCCCGGGGCTTACGCTGGCTGGGCCTGATGGCTCTCGGCGGTGTCTCGCTGGCCGTTCAGGCCGAGGAGAAAATCGTTCTGCTGACCTCCTGGTACGCCCAGGCGGAGCAGGGGGGTTATTATCAGGCCCAGGCCACCGGGCTGTACAAAAAATACGGTCTCGACGTCGAGATCCGCTCCGGTGGCCCCCAGGTCAACGGCATGCAGTTGCTGTTGTCGAAGCGGGCCGATGTGATCATCGGTTACGACCTGCAGCTGCTGGAAGGCATTCAGCGCGGCTTCCAGGCAAAAGCTATTGCCGCGCCCTTTCAGTACGATCCCCAGGGGCTGTTGACCCACGCCGATGTCACCTCCCTGCAGGGGCTGAAAGACAAAACCCTGCTGGTCTCCAGCTCCGGTCAGGCGACGTGGTGGCCGTGGCTGAAGGCGCAATACCAGCTGAGCGATGCGCAGGTTCGCCCCTATACCTTCAATATTCAACCCTTTGTCGTCGACGACGCCGTCGCCCAGCAGGCTTATGTCAGCTCCGAGGTGTTTCAGGTGCAGAAGGCCGGGGTGAAGGCGAACTTCTTCCTGTTTTCTGAGCATGGTTATCCTCCCTACGGCGGCATTCTCATCGCCCGCCCGGACACCATCGCCGAGCGTAAAGGGGCGATGGCGAAGTTCGTCCGTGCCTCAATGGAGGGTTGGGTGAGCTATCTCAAGGATCCGGCGCCGGGAAATGCGTTGATTAAGCAGGACAACCCGAAAATGACCGACGATCTGCTCGCCTGGGGCGTGACCCAGATCCGTGAGCATCATCTGATCGACGGCGGGGATGCCGCCAGCCAGGGCTGGGGGACGATGACCGACGCGCGCTGGCAGAAGACCCGCGACTTTATGGTCAGCGCCGGTCTGCTGGCGGTGACCACCGACTGGAAACAGGCCTACACCACCGAATTTGTCCAGGCCATGCAGGTTAAACCCTGAGGAGCGACGCCATGTCATTAATCATTAAAAATGCCCATGCCATCCTCAGCGGTCTGCCGGGGGAGGCGGCGCGGCTGGCCGGGCCGGATATTCGCATCCGCGACGGCAAGATTGCGGCCATCGGCAGTCTGACGCCGCAGCCGGAAGAGCGACAGATCGATGCCCGCGACTGCGTGATCTATCCGGCATGGGTGAACACACACCACCATCTTTTTCAGTCGTTACTGAAGGGCGAGCCGCAGGGGCTGAACCAGAGCCTGACGGCCTGGCTGAGCGCCACGCCGTACCGCTTTCGCGCGGCCTTCGATGAGCACACTTTTCGTCTGGCGGTGCGCATTGGTCTGGTGGAGCTTCTGCGCTCGGGCTGCGCCAGCGTGGCGGATCACAACTACCTGTACTGGCCGGATATGCCTTTCGATACGTCGGAGATTGTCTTCAGCGAAGGGGAAGCGCTGGGGATGCGTATCGTCCTGTGTCGGGGTGGGGCGACCCAGGGCCGGGCGGTGGAACAGGATCTGCCCGTAGCGCTGCGTCCGGAAACCTTCGACGGCTATATGGCGGATATCGAACGGCTGGTCAGCCGCTATCACGACCCCCGGCCCGGTTCTCTGCGTCGGGTGGTGATGGCGCCCACTACCGTCCTGCACTCCGCGCCGGGCGCCCAGCTGCGGGAGATGGCGAAGCTGGCCCGTCAGCTGGGGATCCGGCTGCACAGCCATTTATCGGAAACCGTCGATTATCTCGACGCCGCGCGGCAGAAATTCGCCATGACGCCGGTGCAGTTCTGCGCGGAGCATGACTGGCTGGGAAATGACGTGTGGTTTGCCCATCTGGTGAAGCTGCTGCCGGAGGAGATTGCCCTGCTGGGCCGTACCGGAACCGGCATCGCCCACTGCCCGCAAAGCAATGGCCGACTGGGCAGCGGCATCGCCGATCTGCTGGCGCTGGAGCAGGCCGGGGTCCCGGTCTCGCTGGGAGTGGACGGCGCTGCCTCGAATGAAGCGGCGGATATGCAAAGCGAAGCCCATGCCGCATGGCTGCTGCAGCGCGCGCGCAAGGGAATGCTGGCGCAGCCGCGCTACGCCGGGGGCACCTTCGAGGGCGGGGCCGATGCGGCCACGGTGGAGGATGTGGTGCGCTGGGGCAGCGCCGGCGGGGCGCAGATCCTTGGCTTAGCGCAGAGCGGCACTCTGCAGGTCGGCATGCAGGCGGACCTCGCCATTTACCGGCTGGACGATCCGCGCTACTTCGGCCTGCATGATATGGCCATTGGGCCGGTGGCCTGCGGCGGGCGCGCCGCGCTGAAGGCGCTGCTGCTCAATGGCCGCCCCATCGTGGAAGATGACGCCATTCCCGGTCTCGATCTTGACGCGATGCGCCACGACGCGCTGGCGGCCGTCCGTACCCTCCAGCAGCGCGCCGCTGTTTAACTGATAACAGGATAATGACGATGACCTCAACCACCCAGAATCAACGCTACGCCTTACAGGAACTGGAAAAAGAGGCGCTGATGGGCGCCCAGGGTGAAGAGACCTTCGCCCGCGAAGTGCGCTGTATCGACCTGTCGAACTTTGCCGAAAGAAAAAGTGAAATTGCCGAACAACTGTGGGAGGCGGCGGTGGAGATTGGCTTCTTCCAGGTCAGCCACCACGGTATTCCGCTGGCGGAGATCCGCCAGGCCTTCAGCATGACCGAGGCGTTTTTCGACCTGCCCGACGAGGTGAAGCGCCAGTATCCGCTGGCAGGCAACGCCGGCTGGGAGAGCAAGGCGCAGGTCCGGCCATCGACCCGCACGCCGGATCAAAAAGAGTCCTATCAGATAACCCGGCCGCTGATGGCCGGGCGCTGGCCCAGCGATCGGGAGTTGCCAGCATTTCAGCAGACGATGCTCGGGTTTGAATCGCAGTGCTGGCAGCTGGGGATGAAGATCCTCTCCTGCTTTGCTTTGAAGCTCGGTTTTCCGGAATCGTTTTTCACCACCGCGCACGATCCGCAGCGTGACACCTACCAGAGCACCTTACGCATGCTGCATTACTATGCGACCGGGCAGTCGCAGCAGGGAATGTGGCGGGCCGGCGCGCACACCGATTTTGACTGCCTGACGCTGCTGTTCCAGCGCCCCGGCCAGGGCGGCCTGCAGGTTTGTCCGGGCAAGGATCGTGAGAGCCAGCAGTGGACCAGCATTGAGCCGCGCGAGGAGGTGATCACCTGCAATATCGGCGATATGCTGATGCGCTGGAGCGACGATCAGCTGCCGTCTAACTTCCACCGGGTGAGAAACCCGCTGCCCCACGAATATCAGGGGCCGCGCTACAGCCTGGCGTTTTTCTGCCAGGCCAATAAAGATGTCGAGATCCTCGGGCCGCAGAGGAAGTACCCGCCAATCAGCGCTGAGGATTATCTGCAGCAGCGGATCCAGGCCAATTTTGCCAAAGGGTAAGATGCTGCCTTGAGAGGTATACCTGCCGCCGGCTTTCGCTGGCCGGGCGGCAGGATATCTGGCGCTGAGCTTTTCAGCTACCGTGTTAAGTTCCCTGGTGTCGTTGAAATAACTGAAGAATATCCCCTAAGCGTCAGCAGCAAGCTGCCTTGGTTAAGGCCCTGAAAATCATGCCCTTTACGTCGTAAACGCCGTAAAGCCAGCTCACCGGGGGTAAAGGGATTACCTTAACTTCTTTATTGCTGTTAGTGGGTTAAGGCTAACCAGGGCAGGGGGGCCGAATTTATAGCTCGGTAACCGGCTACGCCGGGCTTTCGGCGCCATTTGACTCCACAGACACATGTAACCTCATCTGGCACCTCCATGCCGTTGACGCGGCATTCACGATGCTGTAGGTTTTAACGTCTGCTTTGTGCCAAAAGCGGACATCACTATTTGTGTAAATATCCCGCTGAACCTGCAGTGTTTGGGACATAAACATCACAAAGATGGAGATCATACTCTGGGTTAATAACATATGGGAACTTGAAGGTTCCAATATGTTATTAATAGAATTCGAGCGATTATCAATGAAGTCGCAAAAAAGGTTAACTAACCTTCCTTTTCTTGACTTTGCTTAGCAACTAAAATTATGCAACCAATCACTTCAACAACCAGATTGAGAGACAGTGCTACGGCAAACAGCTTTGCTGCTATAAAAATTTAGCATGAGAAAGAATTAGCTAATGCTTGGGATGACTTATTAAAGACAAATTATAAATTTTAACATATGGCAGAAAAATTGTGTGTCTAAACAGAACACAAGGAATTTCAGATCAGCCTCTAAATTTTCAAAGCAACCTGAAAATCTTGGGCATTGTTGCCCTTTCTTTATAACCGCTAGCATGCCCACGATTACAGCCCCCCTAGGTGATTCCTCAGAGTAATGATCCAATCCCTCTGCCGATGCCTCTACTCAAACAGGGTATATATTTAACTATTGCGATCATTTAAAACATTGCTAATGTTGAGTGATGAATTGAGTGATCATTGTATGCTGTTAGCATGATTTTTTGATGTAACCCTCACTGTCCATATAAAGGTTATTGAAATTTCACCTTATATACAGTAATGTGTCTCGAGTATACCATCATATATTAACAGTAGGTGTAAATGAAAATTTTCAATGACCGTGAAAAGTTTGAAATCAAAGAGTCAATATTTACTTTTGAATCCTTAATTGCGGACGCACCACCAGAAATATCATCAATGCTCAAAGGAAAAAACGTTATTATTTTACCATCTCATGGGTATGAAGACGTTTATTACACAGGCACATTAGATACACTAGATTATCTTAATGAAAATAACATTAGTGCTGAAGTATATGCTACCGACGACGAATATAAAGAATTGGGGTTGCATGCGGCAGATATATGGCTTGGTACCTTTATTATTAAAAATTTTGTAATACCTATATTCTGTAGTGTAGTTTCAGCATATATTTATGATAAAATAAAAGCAAAGAAAAATGATAAAATTTCGCTAACATTCATCGTTGAAAAGAAAGATGGAAAGACTGTTTCAATTGAGTACAATGGAAAAATAGAAAACCTCAATGAAGTTCTGAATGCTGTTAAAGGATTTAGTAATGAATATTGAATTAACAACCTTGGAAGACATTGTAAATCCAGAAATTATTAAAGCAATTGACTCCTTAAAAGAAGAAAAATTAAAAGCTATCAAATATGGTGATGAAGAAAAAGCCAATGAGTGCTGGAGAGTACTTAAAGCATTTGATCTAAATGTGCTTTATATTCGAGCATTCAATAATATAAAAAATAATAAATATAGAGATGCATGGAATGAACTCGAACAGTGTGAAATAAATTATGAATTTCTTAATGAAAATTCAACGGAAACTTTTTTAATTAATACAAGATCT
The DNA here is from genome assembly GCF_048589245.1 of Klebsiella sp. 10982. Lineage (NCBI taxonomy): Bacteria > Pseudomonadati > Pseudomonadota > Gammaproteobacteria > Enterobacterales > Enterobacteriaceae > Klebsiella > Klebsiella sp. 10982. The sequence continues at coordinate 59,338 of NZ_JBMAXV010000002.1, read as the reverse complement.
AAGTTCATAATAGACAAGGTTCTTAAATGGCAGTCACTTTATCCGTATTGCCTATTTATTAGTCCCGGTTTTAAAGTTGGTTACTATACCTGCAGTATCTGTGATCACAGAGTTAGACCAAGATCGAGGTGCGGACATAAAAAAGGTAAAATCTATAACGGTGAACTATGTCTTCATATAGCTCATGACATGGAGTTCCTTGAGGTTTCAATTGTATCAACACCTGCTCAAAAGTATTCAGTAATGCATGATGATGCAACCCTTGACTTTACACTGATACAATATATATCAAATATTTTAGAAAATGCATTCGAGGAGTGGGATTTAAATAGAACAACTATGAGTTTTCCAAAAGAGCGTTTTGCAAATGTGAGAAACGAGGATGATTGCCCTTGTAAAAGTGGCAGAGAGTTCCATAGTTGCTGTAGTGATAAAAAAGAAATTGAAATTCCACATATTGATTTCATACTTTCAAAAGCTATCCCTTCTGATAAAGAAGAAATTAGTTTTCCGTATTAGAAATAAATATGAGTTAGATCACGGTCACTAGGGCAAGCACATGATCCTTTCCTCGCCCATACACGTCATGCCAGAGGGATTCATCGGTATCGACGGAGGGGAAATTTTTTTGTTGGCAGAGGCGTTCGAGACGCTGATCCGTGAATTCACTGCGGGGTGCGCTGAAGGCACACTGGCGGAGGCCCTCGCCGGATTGCACTGTATGTATGAGGATTTGTGAAATGTCTGATATCGATGTAATGAGACTGGATCAGTCTGTCACCCGTCCGGAACAGGATCGCTATGGCTTTCGCTATGTTGCTGCACAGCTGGCACAGTCAATACAGGCTATCGGTCGTGAAGGAAGCGCCGTTATCGGCATTGAGGGAGTATGGGGCTCGGGAAAAACGAGTCTGCTTAACCTATTGCACACGGAACTGGATAAACAGAAAGAAGACAACACCTTTGTTCTGAGTATATCCCCCTGGCTTGACGGCAGCGGAACCAGTCTGGTCGAATCGCTGTTGATACCTGTGGCAGGTATTATTGCCGCTGAGGAAGAGCGTCTTCTTTCGCCTGAAGACCGGGAAAGCCTCGAAAAGAAAAAAGTACTTACCCGGACAGCTCGGACCCTGATGGAATATACAAGAGCGACTGCCCGCCATCTTGCCCCCCTAGCTCAGACTGCAGCGATGATCCCGGGAATACCTGATGCCAGCGGTGCGCTGGATGCGCTGTCAGAGTCTCAATGGCTAAAAGAAAAAGAAAAAACTGCTACGGAGATGCGTACTGAAATTGCAGAAAAGATTGTCGGAATGGATTTAAGCTTTATTATTCTTCTTGATGATCTGGACAGACTGGAGCCTGCGCAGGCTGTGGAGGTCGTCCGCTTGGTCAAATCCGTCGCTGATTTTCCCCGCTTCCGCTACATACTTTGTTATGACAAATCTGTACTTGCTCTGGCCATCAAAAAAGGTCTAGGCGTGGAGGATGGCGAACTTTATCTGCAGAAAATTGTGCAAATTTCGTTTAGCCTGCCGAGACCGGAATCTTTCGACCTGCGTCGTGAATTTTTTTCGGGAGTTGTCGGATTATACGAAACGGTTAACGGCGAGCTTCCGGACGAAGAATTTATAAATGACTTGAATCGCGTGACTGATATCTACGGTGCTGCGCTGAAAACACCCCGTGAAGTTCATCTGTCCCTGAATAATCTGCGGTTCAGATACAGCGGAATACGTGATTACGTCTATTTACCGGATCTGAGCTTTTTGCAATTGATTCGCACCACCAATCCCGGATTGTATGACTGGACAGAAGAATATCTTACAGAGCGGGCAATTGTGGAATCTGGTGACGGCAGTGTAAGTGAGGAAGAACAAAAATTGCTGACACAAAATTTAGTTGAGTGTCTGTCCCGTTTCCGAGCTGCAGAAGCAAAATCTGTAAGTTCCCTGAAAAACTGGGTGCCGGGAATTTCAGGGTACCAGGCTAATATACAGAAGCTATTTGCTCAGACAAGTGATGAAGATAAAGCGTTGATGACAGCAAATCGGCGTCTCGGGAGCACGGCATACTGGCGTTATTACTTTGCATTTTCTTCGCCTCAGAACGTACTGCCACCAGCGTATTTTGATGAGCTGTTCCGTAAAAGCAGTAATCCTGAAGAATATCCGGCGATGGCCCGTGAACTCTTGGCTAGGATCAACAGCAATGGTGTGTCCTCACGCACCTGGTTTGAACATATTCTAAGTCAGTTGACACGGCCGATGATAAACGAGCGTGCAGCCTTCGAATGTCATGGTCTGCTGACATTTTTCTTTAATGCTGGCGATGAGATATATGAACGTTACAGGCAGAGAAATCGCTGGTTTTCACGGTATGATCTTGATGTAAACAGCGTGGCTGATCGTCTTCTGAAAAGGATGTTGGATAATGACCGGACGAAAACGATGGAAATCCTGCTTTCATTGACGATGAAAGGAACCGCTTGGGTCTGGATTGCGAATTATATCCGCGATTTGCTATGGCAGAACGGGTTGGCCGGTGACCGAGCTGAGCCAGAGAACGAGCGTGTACTGAACGATGGAGAACTGAACTGTATTCGTCAACATTTCTGCGAACGTTTAAACAAGGGTGAACTGAAATCACTGCTTGTGCAGGATGGCGATCTGGGGGACTTTGTCTGGGCCTGGCAGGATATTGCAGGCCCAGAATACGTTATTGCATGGATTACTCAACATATTGACAGTGATAAAGTTTTTCTGATGTTGTTACTGAGCCTGCGATCTCATATTATTTCCAGTGCAACCGGGCACTATCTGACACTAAAAATAAGGGATATAGCTCACCTGTTTGGAGGTGAGGAAATGCTCTTGGAAAGGTTAGAGCGTATTGAGTCCGAGGATAATTTTCCAGATCAAGTAAAAGACGTTAGGGCCGCCATCGCCCTCAGTAAGTCATTCTGATGCCTCTGTTCTACGGGTAATAACGACTAACTCAGTGTGAGAGGCCGCTTAGCGGCCTTACATCTATTTTCAGACACTAAGAGCTTTTTCTTTGTCAAATGGGATCCCAGCATATTCCTTTGCTCAACAATTTGCGTTTCCAGCCGCCATATTCATCAAGCTCGGTATACAGTACGCCAGCAAGATCTGAACATCTTTCGTGCTCGCCCTTCTTGAGTACCAGTACTTCCCCGCGAAATATCCCAGCTCATACAGGACATTCTGACGTGCACGCAGTCGTGTGCTTTCAGATGCCAAGGAATAACCGCTAACACTAACTTCCGCTCCTCGCTCACAGCGGACCTTCAGCTTGTATAACTAGTCCGCTTCGTGCCAGGAGCGGACATCACAATGTTTGTTCAGCTAACATAAGTTGAGCGTTTCATAATGATATCTCTCTGGGGATCCGTCCCAACCTGGAAGATATGTTCACCCACCTCGGTAAACCCAAGCTTACGGTAAAAAGAGATTGCCCTTGGGTTATGTTCCCAGACACCTAACCAGACAACATCCGATCCCTTTGCCGCAAATTCAGCAAAGCATTTGCGCATAAGCGCTTGTGCTAATCCTTTGCCATGATAAGGTTCATCGACATACAGACACAGGATTTCTCCGGCGTGAATGCTATTTACGCAGGGAGGAAATTCTTCCCACCTCAGTTGGGCATACCCTATCAGTTTGCTTTCGTTTTCGCAGACTACTGTAATCCAGTCTTCTCTGAGGATTTCTTGCAACTGAATATCTGTTGAATAACTTGCCTGGCAGTGAAGATCCATATCCTTCTGCGTATTACCCTCCTCAAACGTTTTTCTGAAGGTTCGTTCGGCTAAAATGGCAAGCTCTTCTGCATCAGAGGGGCTGGCTCTACGGATTAACATTTATCATTACTCTCTGCGAAGTGTTCTTATTTTTGCCCGGGTTTACGATAAATATCGGGTCGATTGATTTGCCAGACAAAATCTGGTCGGTTCAATGGGTTATACCCCAGCTTCTGGTATAACCAGGGCGCGCTGTCGGTTACCAGCATTATCCGTCGCAGACCTGACATCACTGGATGGGCGTGGCAGCATTCAATCAGCCAACGACCAAGACCACTTTTCTGATAATCGTTCAGTACGTAGACGTCGCACAAATAACCAAAAGTGGCATAGTCGGTGACCAGTCGGGCGAAGCCGATTTGTCTTGTTCCATCCAGAAGCGCAAAACAAAGGCTGTTCTGGATTGATATCCTGACCGTTTCTGCATCAATGCCCGCAGCCCAGGACGATTGCGAGAGGTAATCGTGAATGGCTTCCAGCTGAAAAAAGGCGGGATCGGTTGTGACAGTAAACTGACCTTTGGTAAAACGCAGATGCTGATTATTCACCGAATTTTTCCTTCTGGGCTACTTGTAATGAGGCAGCGGGTTGTCCTCTGTTCCGGGGAATGCTCAGGATGCTTTTTCATGCACGGTCATGATAAATACCAGCGGGCTCTCCCCCTGGTTTTCGTAGAAATGAGGAACGTCCGTTCTGGCCGTTGCCGAACAGCCGGTTTTTACCCGATACAAATGGTCCTTTACCCCCAGTGTGAGCGTGCCCGACTGAACATAAAACAGTTCAAGCGTTCCTTCCGTGTGGCCCGGTGAAGCAAACTTTTCCCCCGGCTGCATTTCCCACATCCAGAGCTCGGTCATATCAGGCCCACCCGACCCTGCGAGCAGTCTTGCTCTCCCGCCTTTTTCACCTTCCCACAATTCTGGGATCTCATCTTCAGCAATGAGATGCACAGTCGGTTTGGAACTGACATCAACAAAATCAGCCACCGAAACCCCCATCGCGGCAGCCAGTCGGCATAACAGGGCAATGCTGGGATTGGCCCGGCATCCCTCAATCTCAACCAGCGCTCCCTTGCTGACGCCTGCCTGACGGGAGAGTTCATCGAGGGAGATTTTCTTTTGCTTACGATACCGTTTTATTCGCTGAGATACGGCTTCATTCACTGTGTTGACGATAGCATTTGCATCGGTCATTAAATTGACTTTTTTGGTCATCGGTCATTATCATGGGATAAATTAGTCATTACAGGATTATCACGTGTTAACAGTATCGCCGTCAATTGCCCCTGAAATTTATCGTATTGCCCCAGGTTTTCGGGCGCTCAGTATCTGCGTGAAAGCTGCGCCAGTGCTTCATCCCGGCGCTGGAGAAACCGCGCTGCGGGAAGCCTGTGAAGCCGTGCTGGCCGGTGAACCGGAGTGGGCGGAATCTCATCTGGCAGCCTGGGCCGACGTTTTTCAAAAGTTTGGTGCCAAACCTAAACGCACCCCTTGCTCAGCTGATGCGTTACGTAAGCGCGTATTACGTGACGGAACGATGCCCGCGCTCGATCCCATCGTTGATCTTTATAACGCCGTGAGTCTCCGCTACGCCGTACCGGTTGGTGGGGAGAATATCTCTGCCTATCAGGGGTCACCACGTCTGGCTGTGGCAAACGGAACAGAGCCTTTTGATACCGTCAAAGAGGGTGAAACGGCCGTTGAATATCCTTCACAAGGAGAGGTTATCTGGTGTGATGATACCGGCGTGACCTGCCGCCGCTGGAACTGGCGACAGGGGATCAGAACCCGCCTGGGCGTGGACGCTCAGCAAATGTGGTTCATTCTGGAAAGCTTACCGCAGATGCCGCTGGAGAAACTGCACGAAGCCGGAAAGATGCTGACCGACGGCCTGGAAAAAATGATGCCCGGCCTGTGGTTTGACGTTGCTGTCATCGAAGAACAACAGCAGTAATACCCTTCAGGAGAAACATGGATGTTTACCGGTTTGCCGGCGTTTCCATTAACCCCAGTCACCGCCAGCGGTGTGGATGAAAAGGGTTTCAGCCCTATCTGCAACCGTAGTCAGCAGGCGATATCGCGGGTATAGCCCATGTTAAAAGGGTGCTGGAGCTGAAGCAATCTACCCGCAGACCTGGCATCTGTCGGTTCTTTTGAAACCGGGTAGAAAATCAATCTACATCGCACGTTTGAAACAACATTTTTAGGTGCGTAATTCGCTAATGGCGGACCTTTGGCGCAGTGAACTCATCTGCTCTGTGCCAGAAGCGGACTTTCTTCTTTTGTTAAACAAAGAGGTTTAAACGAAACCGTTTCATGATAAATCTATAAATATAATAAGGCGAAAAGGAAGAAAAAATGAAAATCAGGCTTGCAGTACCTGAAGAGGCAGAGGAGTGTTGGAATATAAGGAATCTTTCTATCCGGGAAGGATGTAAGCCAAGTTATTGTGCCAGTGTGCTCGAGGCCTGGACGCCTGAAGCTATGCCTGAACATTACAGGGCGGTTATTACGGAAAATCCTTTTTTTGTTGTCGAGCTGCCTGATGCAGGATTGGTGGCGACGGGGTATCTGGATCTTACCGAAGGTAGCGTAGAAGCTATTTTTACATTGCCGGATTATTTTGGTAAAGGTTTTGCTAGCCTGATTATTGAGACGATTAAAGATGAGGCGGTTAAAAGAGGGTTGAAACAGTTAATCTTGACCTCAACACCAAACGCGCAAACTTTCTACGAAAAGCATGGTTTTATGTTTATCAAAGAAACGACATCCCCCTCAAGACTTGCCAAAACCGACCTGCGTTGCATGGATATGTCCATCACATTATCAGTCTGAGTTTTCTTGTGCTTCTGGCAGGATAAAATCTATTCGCTACAAGTTCAGGACGGCAGATTCTAAACCTTGGGCTGGCTATAACTCATGTGTTCAATGTCCGCTCCTCGCTCACAGCGGACTTTAAACGCACCCAGTACGCCCGCTTCGAGCCAGGAGCGGACATTTTGAAAGCCATCAAGTCCTTAGCTTGATGCCCATCGGAAATGTTTACTTTACAATACCAGCTACGAACAGCCTAACTAAAGCCAGGTGATCACGTGCATTCAAACATGATTGAATACCTTAATATTTTCGTACAGGTTGTTGAGCAGGGCAGCTTTACCAGAGCCGCTGACATTCTGCAGATTCATCGTCCCACCGTGAGCAAAGCGATACAGCAGATAGAGGACGACCTCGGCGTAAAACTCATCCATCGCACTACCCGTAAGTTGAGCGTTACGGCTGAAGGGGAGGCGTTTTATCATCGTGCCAGGCTTGTATTGTCTGAAGTTAATGACATGATGGCGAGTTTTTCACCTACCCTTCCACCTCGGGGGCGGCTCAGGCTTGATGTCCCGCTGGCGCTGGCTCACGCCATACTGATCCCTAATCTCAAACATTTCCAGTCACTGTATCCTGACATTGATGTCATATTGGTTTCATCGGACAAAAAAACCGATCTCATTACTGAAGGTGTGGACTGTCTTGTCCGCCTGGGTGAGCTTCAGGATTCGAGTTTTATCTCCAGACGTCTTGGTGACATCAGGATGGTCACCTGTGCAGCCCCGTCTTACTTGCAACAATATGGACGACCGGAAACACTTGCGGATCTGGATCAGCATCGGGCAATAAACTTTTTCAGCGACCACAGTCGTGATGTGATAGAATGGAAATTTACTAAGGACGGGAAGATTGTTTCGTTGCGTCCCGTAGGCAGCATGCTGGTTGATAATTCAGATATTCTGCTCTCCTGTGGACTGGCGGGCCTCGGCATAATCCAGGCCACCTTTAACGCCCTTGCTCCACATATTGCTTCCGGCGCTCTTGAAGAGATTCTGACGCAATACCCTTCTGTGTCTAAGCCCGTGTCGGTGCTGTATCCGGACAGGCGCTACCTTTCGCCCAAAGTACGGGTCTTTATCGACTGGTTCAGTGAGGTTCTGACCATGCAGAACCGCTGAAACCAATGGATTGTTAACAGATAATTAATACTGAAGTTCCCTGTCAGCTATTTTTGGTACGTTTATAGCAGCGTAGATTGTCAGTAAATAAACCGGGCATGTCTTCAACAATATTCGAAAGATGTGCTGATAACTGACGAGAGCTGAATATGTCTAAAGTTGTTACCTTTAACCGCACCGGTGGTCCGGAAGTTTTGGAAATTGTCGATATGGAGGTGCCCGCACCAGCAGCGGGTGAAGTTCAGATTCGCGTACATGCTATCGGTCTTAATCGTGCAGAAATCATGTACCGCAACGGCCAATATGTTATTGAGCCGGAATTTCCGGCACGTCTTGGTTATGAAGCGGCTGGCGTTGTGCAGGCCGTAGGTGAGAATGTTGAGGCGTTTACCACTGGCGATCTGGTCAGCGTAATCCCTTCGTTTATGTTTAATGAATACGGCATGTACGGCGAACTGGTCAATGCACCTGTGCACGCTGTTGTGAAGCATCCTGAAAATCTTTCCTTTGAGGAAGCCGCTGCAAGCTGGATGATGTATGTCACTGCATATGGCGCGCTGGTTGAATATGGCAACCTTCAGGCTGGGCAGAATGTTGTGATCCGCGCAGCATCAAGCAGCGTAGGACTGGCTGCCATACAGATTGCTAACATGCTGGGTGCTAAACCCATTGCGCTTACCCGAACTGCCGAAAAAAGAGACATGCTTCTTAAAGCGGGTGCCGCCACTGTTATCGCTAGCGCTGAGCAGGATATGGTTGCGGAAATCAATCATGCGACAGATGGCATGGGCGCCCATATTGTTTTTGATCCTGTCGGTGGGCCGGACGTGGCAAAACTGACCCAGGTGATGGCACCGCAAGGGATGTTCTTCCAGTACGGCGCGCTAGACAGCCGCGACCTGCTTGTGCCTGTCTTTGATATTCTCGGTAAGCATCTCACGCTGCGTGGATATGAGCTGTTTGAAATTACGACGGACCCTGAAAAAATGGCACGCGCAAAATCCTTCGTCACCGAAGGGTTACGTTCCGGCAAACTGAAACCTGTCATTGATAAAACATTCCCGCTTGAGGATATTGCGGATGCACAGCGCTATATGGAAGCAAATGGACAGGTTGGCAAAATCGTTGTAGTGGTTGAGTAAACCTCAAACCCACTAACCTTCACCCAGAGGAGCTGGTGTGAAAGGTGAAGCGGAGGGCCATACGCTGCAGATCAGGATTCAGCGGTGCAGGCTTTTCTGACCTAAAGGGAAGAGGGGGGCACACTCTGCTTCAGTGGGGGTAGCTAATCACCTCAAATTGTTTGATACAAGGGGTGGGGGCGCCGATGCGGGTGACAAGGGTATCTCTGCCGCAGCCATAAAATCGATGAAGCAACGTATTCGCGATGACAGATAGCGGCTGGCGGGCCACAGGACCGAGAAATGCCCTTCCTTCACGCAACAGCCGGGCAACACCTCCTGCAGCCGTCCCTCATCCATGGCCTCGCGCACGACAAAATCAGGCACATAGCCGATGCCCATTTCCGCCGTGCTTAAGCGAATGACGGCCTCAATGTTATTGACCGTTATCACGGAAGCGGCCCTGAAATCTCCCGTCAGCCGCATATCGCGTAGCTCCCAGGGCTGGATCAGCCCCGTCGCGGGGAAGCGGAAAAAAATGCACTTGTGCGCCGCCAATTCCGCTGGCGAGCCGGGAACGCCGTATTCCGCCAGATAAGCCGGACTGGCGCAGAGCACAAAACGAAAGCCCCCCAGCTTTCTGGCGATCAAGCGGGAGTCCGCTAATTCACCGCTGCGAATAGCGACATCGAATCCTTCATCGATCAGATTGACCAGCCGGTCACTAAAGTCGAGATCCAGTTCAACCTGCGGATAAAGACGGGTAAAGGCGGTGAGGGCGGGGAGCAGCAGGCGGTAGCCGATGACAGGCAGGGAAATCCTCAGTTTGCCGGTGGGCTGCGAGAGACGGCTCGTCAGCTCAGACTCGGCCTCCTGGATCTGCTCCAGGATACTCTGGCAGCGCGTCAGAAACGCGGCCCCTTCCGCCGTCAGACTGACGTTTCTGGTGCTGCGGTTGAACAGCCGGACCCCCAGTTTATGCTCAAGCCGGGCGACATTCTTACCCACCGCCGAGGCAGATATGCCCAGCAGCCTGGCGGCCTGAACAAAGCTTAACGTTTCGGCGGTGCGGACAAAGGACGTCAGCGAGGTGAGGCTGTCCATCGATTATAAACCTTATGTCTCTTAAGAAGATATTTGCAGTCTATTTATCGGCAAGAACATCCGCAATAGGATGGCGACAGTTTATTCATTCCTAGCCGACTGATGAGGACCGCCCGATGTTACTCACCGCCAGAACACCTTCCCGATACGCCAGCGCCCTGGCCGCGCTTTCTGTCTTTATGGCGGCCTTGCTGCTGCCGTTAAGTTTTACCGGCGGCGTCATGACCACCCCCGCGATACAGCAGTCGCTGGGCGGTTCTCCCGCTGCGCTGTCGTGGTTGACCAATGGCTTTATGCTGACCTTCGGCAGCTTTTTGCTGGCTGCAGGGGTGACGGCGGATGCCATCGACAGAAAACGTATTTTTATCGCCGGCGCCGCGCTGTTTTGCCTGAGCAGCCTGCTGTTTTGCCTGACACACAATCTCTTCCTGTCAGGCACGCTGAGGTCACTGCAGGGCCTGGCCGCGGCGATGATTTTAGCCAGCGGCAGCGCGGCGCTGGCCCAGCTGTATGACGGCGCTCAGCGGACCCGGGCATTCAGCATCCTGGGCACGGTGTTCGGCGTTGGCCTGGCGTTTGGCCCGCTGGTGATCGGCTTCATCACCAACGCGGTGGGCTGGCGCGGCGTATACGCCCTGTTTGCGCTGCTCTCGGCAGGGGTGCTGCTTATCGGCCTGGGATCTCTGCCTGCGGCAGAAAAAAGCGAGCCGCGGAAACCCGACAACCTCGGCTTACTCCTGTTTACCCTGGCCCTGATGCTGTTTACTGCATCGCTTATGGTCATTCCGGCCCGTGGTCTTTTATCGCTGATCACGCTGGCCTTGTTCATCGCATCGGGGGGGCTGTTCGTTGCGTTTGTCGTGCGCTGTCAGAGAGTGAACAACCCGGTGCTGGACATCTCCCTGTTACGCCATCCGCGTTTTGTCGGCGTGCTGTTACTGCCTGTCGCCACCTGCTGTTGCTATGTTGTCCTGCTGATTATTGTTCCGCTGCATTTTATGGGCGGAGAGGGGATGAGTGCGTCGCAGAGCGCGCTGTATCTGATGGCGTTGACCACGCCGATGCTGGTTTTTCCATCCGTTGCGGCCCTGCTCACCCGCTGGTTTTCGCCCGGGAGGGTCTCCACGGCGGGACTGGTGATGGCCTCCGTCGGGTTGCTGTTGCTGGGAGATGCTTTTCACAGTAACCACCTTCCGCTGCTGGTGCTGGCGCTGATCCTCTGCGGGGCAGGGGCGGCGTTTCCCTGGGGGCTGATGGACGGCCTGGCGATTTCCGCTGTGCCGGTGGCGAAAGCCGGTATGGCGGCAGGCCTGTTCAACACCGTTCGCGTTGCCGGCGAGGGGATCGCCCTGGCGGTCGTTTCCGCGGGACTGACGGCAAGTAATACCCTGACGCTGCAGAGTCGCGTTCACGGGTATGCGCCTGAGGTGATTGACCGCGCCGCAGGCTGGCTGGGGGCCGGAAATATGGCGCAGGCGGCGGCGCTTTTGCCTGACGTTTCCCGCCGCTTGCTGCGCGAGAGCTATGACTCTGCTTATACGTTGCTGTTTACCGCGCTGGCGGTCGTCACCCTGCTGTGCGCCCTGATGGTCTGGCGGACGCTATGCCGGAAGGGGGGCGCTATCCAAACCCGCGACAGTGGATCCTGAACCCCCTTGCTAGCGCGGTGGCATTACGCGTCCCGGTCTGCTGAGCGAGCCGGGACTGTCATTGTTTCGCTGGCGGAACTATGCTGATTAGGGCGGCCATATGCGCCGCCCCGGCAGCGGAAACAGTGACTCACAGGTGTCGTTATGGCGATTGATCCGGAACTGATTTACATCGAGATCCTGGAAACGGTGCTGATGGCCACCCTGGATCCCGATTTGTGGAAATCGGCATTGCAGAAACTGGCGTTACTGACCGGCCATCAGTACGCGGCATTTCTGTTTTACGATAAAGGCAACGCCCATCTGTTGACAGATTCATTCCTGCTCGAGGAGAAGGTCTTTACCGCCTATCGCGACGTCTTTCTGGCTATCGATCCCGCCGAAAAAATATTGACCGCGTTACCGGTCGGGCAAATATATCGGGACCGGGAATATTTAGGCGATAAGTTTATTGCCGGCAGCGTCTATTACAATGAATTTCATCACCCCAACGACCTGAATAATCTCACCAGCGTCAAGCTGTGCACCATCAATGGCTATGCCACCTATCTGTCACTGATGACGGCCAATACGGCGGCTTATCCGCAGCCGGTGCAGTTTGAACTGTTCAGGCGCCTGATCCCGGCGTTAAAAACTGCCTGCCAGCTTCACGCCCGCTTTGAACAGCTGCGGGACACTATAAAATACCAGAGCGCGGTGATGGACAACGGGATCTACCCGGTATGGCTGGTGGATCATGGCGGTAAAATTCTCTACGCCAGCGCGCATGCCGAACGCTACCTGCGCGCCAACGCCCGCCTCTCCTGGTATAGCGGGGGCGATACGCTGTGCCTCGATACCGACAGTAAAAAGCTGAAACGCGCCATCGAGCAGGCCACCCGGACGGCAGAGCCGCCGAAGGCAGGGCTGTGCTATACCGCCGGGCGTCAGCCGAAACCGATCCTCGTGATCCCGGCAGCCCGTCTTGCCGGGGTCGCCTGCGTGATTATTCCCGAGCCGTTTCTCACCGGCAGCGCCTTGATGGAGCTGTTTAACGTCAAGCCCGCCGAGAATGCGGTGGCGGAGCTGCTGGTGCGGGGCATGACCCCGGATGAATGCGCCTTACATCTGGGCGTATCCATCGCCACCATCAGAACCCACCTCAGCGCCCTGTACCGGAAAACCCATACTCGTCATCAGGCAGAACTTCTGCTGATCCTCCGCGCGATTCACGGCTGATGGTTTCGCATCCTCAGGAATGATGGTCGCGCAGGAAAACCGTCAGCACCTCTTTCGGCGGCACACCGCCGCATTCGCCAATCATCCAGCCCACCGCCCCACGGTGATAGGCGCCGTGAAAGAGCATGTGGTTCAGCATCTCCATCGCGGTCATATTGCCGTCACCGCCGTCGACAAATTTGAAGGCGATACGTTCGTGGAAATCGGTGGGGGTCATGGCGCTGACGTACTGAATGTACTCATCTGTACAGGCGGTCATGGCCGTCTCCAGCTGATCAACGGTTGGCGTCTCGGGGGTATTCAGCGCGGTATAACCGTGCGGCCTGCCGCGCAGGTTCGCCCGAAAAATCATATCAACGACATGGATATGGTTCATCAGCCTGAGGGTCAGATGACGTTTTTCACCATATACCGTTCCGTCAATTGCGCGGATCGCCTGCAAGGTGGCAAGGTCAATCCAGCGCTTGTATTTCAACAGCGTCACTACTGTGTCTTTGTCCATAGTCGGTCTCGGGTTGGTTGAACCGTTATCATACTGGTTATGCCGGTGAGTCGTCACGCTCCGGCATCAGGCACAAAAAAGCCTCGCCGGGGCGAGGCTTTCCAATAAACCGATGAGTTAGTCAAATACACCGTTAATCACGGCGGTGACGATCGCCGTGCTCAGGGCGACCAGCACCAGGTCATCGCCGATCGCGCGCCATTCATAGCCAGGATAATAGGGCAGGTCGTTAATCATCGAAGCCGGCAGGGTCTTTTTCGCGATACCCGGAGGGAGCGGTTTGCCGCGGGCGACGTTTTTGGCGATACCCGGCGGCAGCGCCTGATAGCCGACCAGACCGTAGTTCACGGCAAGGGAGCGCGCCCGCGAAAAGCTAATATCGCTGTCGACGTGGTCGGGTTTACCGTAGTTTTTGCGCTTGCCATGATCGTCAGTGGACTGACCTTTATTCTGGCCTTTATTGCCATGGTCGCCATTGTTACTGCTGTTACCATGATTGCCGCTATTGCCATGGTTACCACTGTTCCCGTGATTACCACCACCATTACTGTTGCCGTTACCCGGGTTGGCATAGACCGGCGCGGCCATGACGGCAAGAGAAATAACCGCCGCCAGTGCTGTTTTGAGAGTGCGACGCTTAAGCATGATGTTGTTTCCTTAATGGGGAGTACACGCTTAAAAAATAAGATAAAGCTATACCCCAGGCAATCTCATCATTTCTTATTTTCAGAAGGCTTTTGAGCGCTGGCGGGAAAGGGATAGCGGGGCGCGGACGAGCAATTCCATTGCTGCGTTTTGACAGACGGGCGACCGCGCCCCGCTAAATGGGGTGCCAGCAGGATCGCTCCCGGGCATGGAGAAAAAAATGCCCGAAGCCATCGGGCAAAAAGAACAAAAATATTACGCTTCATTCATAACGCGTCTCACAAGACGAAGCGGATAGTAAAGCCTGGCGCCGTCGCGCACAATCGGCCGGTTGTTTAGAAATAAACAACCCCGCCGACCGTGCTCAGGGGGAGACCCAATGACAGGCGACCCGATGGCCCGGGACCACCTCGCGCAGCGCCGGAGCCTCTCTCCGGCAATGTTCGCTGACCTGCGGGCAGCGGGATGAAAAGCGGCAACCGGGGGGCGGATTGGCCGGATCCGGGATCTCGCCTTGCACCAGCGCCTGCGGTTCGCTGTGCGGATCGAGGGTCGGCACCGCGGCCAGCAGGGCGCGGGTATAGGGGTGGAGAGGGCGACTGAACAGCGCATCGCGGCTGGCGCTTTCCACCAGCTGTCCCAGATACATTACCGCCACATCGTCACACAAATGCTCCACCACCCCGAGATCGTGGGAGATAAACAGGAAGGTGACGCCGCGGTCGTCGCGCAGATCGGAAAACAAATTGATGATCTGCGCCTGAATCGACACATCGAGAGCCGAGATGGGCTCATCAGCGACGATAAAATCCGGGTTGAGGATCAGCGCCCGGGCAATACCGATCCGCTGGCGCTGGCCGCCGGAGAACTGATGCGGGAAGCGGGCGTAGTGTTCCGGCGCCAGGCCACAGATTTTCATCACGGCGATCACCCGGTCATACAGCTCATCGGGGGTGCACAGCTTGTGCTGCAGCATGGCTTCGCCAATCGCGTCGCCAATACGCAGCCGCGGGTTCAGTGAGCTGTAGGGGTCCTGAAACACCAGCTGCATTCTGGGCCGGATGGCGCGCAGGGCAGGCGCGGTAAGGTCGGCCAGCTCCTGACCGTGAAATTTCACGCTGCCGGCACTTTTCTCATACAGGCCAAGCAGGGTCCGGCCGACGGTGGTTTTACCGCTGCCGGATTCGCCCACCAGGCCAAAAATGGTGCCCGGACGGATGTTAAAGCTGACGCCGTCCACCGCGCGAAGCTCGCCGGTCTGCTGGCCAAACAGGCCGTCTCGCAGGGGAAAATATTTTTTCAATCCATCCACTTCAATGACATAGCGTTCACTCATGCTGTCGCCTCCGCAAATTCGCTATAAAGGCAGGCGGCTCGATGGCGCTCGCCGAGCAGGGGCGGAATCGCCTCCCGGCAGCGCGCTGTCGCCCGCTCGCAGCGCCCGGCAAAGGCGCAGCCCGCCGGCAGGGCGGCCAGGTCCGGCACCTGGCCGGGAATTGAGTACAGCCGCCGATGCCGCTCACCCGGCACCGGGCGGGAGGCGATCAGCCCCCGCGTGTAAGGATGTTGCGGATGCCGTAGCACCTCTGCGGTGGCGCCCTGTTCCACGATCCGTCCGGCATACATCACCACTACCTGCTCGGCCATCTGCGCGATCACTCCAAGATCGTGGGTAATCAGCATCATCGCCATCTGGCTGGCCCGCGCCCGGTCGCGCAGCAGGCGCAGGATTTGCGCCTGCACGGTGACGTCCAGCGCGGTGGTCGGTTCGTCGGCAATCAGCAGTTTGGGCTGACAGCTCAGCGCCATGGCAATCACCACCCGCTGCAGCATGCCGCCGGAAAGCTGGTGAGGATAGCGGGTCATCAGGCTGTCGCCGCGCGCCAGGCCGACCTCGCTTAACAGCTGGATGGCCTGCTGCCAGGCGGCTTTCGGCGTGGCGCCGAGGTGGCGGATCGGCGGTTCGCACAGCTGCTCCCCGATGGTCAACACCGGGTTCAGGGCCGACATCGGTTCCTGAAAGATCATGGCCAGCTGGTGGCCGCGCAGGTCGGCCATCTGTCTGGCTTTCAGTCGCAGCAGATCGCGGTCCGCGAAACGGATCTCACCGCCGTCGATGCGCGCGGCCTGCGGCGGCAGAAGGCCCATCAGCGCCATGGCGGTGACGCTTTTGCCGCAGCCGGATTCGCCCACTACGCCAACGGTTTGCCCGGCCTGTATAGTGAAAGAGACCTCCTGCACCGCGCGCACGCGAGTGCGTTCCCCGGCGAAAGAGACGGAAAGATGATTAAAGGAGACTAACGGCGTGGTCATTTCAGCCTCGGTTTCATATTGGGATCCATGGCGTCGCGCAGGCCATCGCCCAGCACGTTGATGGCGATCACGGTGATAAAGATGGCGATGCCCGGCGGCATCCACAGCCAGGGGCGGCGCTGGAAATCGATCAGGCTATTGGCGGCATCCATCATATTGCCCCACGACGGCGTCGGCGGCACCACGCCAAGGCCGAGATAGCTCAGCGCGGATTCACTGAGAATAGCGTTGGCGACGGCCATGGTCGCCATCACCACCAGAATCGGAATGGTATTCGGCAGCAGGTGGCCAAACAGCCGGCGACGCGCCGACAGGCCCAGCACCTGGGTGGCCAGCATAAAATCGCGTTCGCGCAGGGAGAGACATTGTCCGCGCACCAGCCGCGCCAGTCGGGGCCACTCCAGCAGGCTGAGCATCACCACCACCATATAAATGCGCGAGTCCGGCGAAAAATCGAGCTCGGAAAGCATCGCCCCGGCGACGATCAACAGCGGTAACCCGGGGATGGTCATCACCAGGTCGGCCACCCGCATGATCAGTTTGTCGGTTAACCCGCCGAGATACCCCGAGAGGGCACCGAGCAGGTAGCCGAGGCACACCGACATCACCATGGTCAGCAGGCCGATAATCAGCGAGATGCGCCCGGCCAGCAGCAGGCGGGTGTAGACATCGCGACCAAGAAAATCGGTCCCGAGCCAGTGTTCCGCCCCAGGCGGTTGGTTGATGCTCAGAGCATCGGTGGCATCCTCTTTCCACGGCGACCAGACGGGCCCCAGCACGCACCACACCGCCATCACCGCCAGCAGGATCAGGCAGAACATGGCCAGCCGGTTACGGCGTAGCTGTCGCCACCCCTGGCGCCAGAGAGAGGGGGGAATATGCGCCAGCGCCGGGATAGCCGCCTGCCGCTGGCGGCGACGGGAAGCAAAGTAAGACAGGATCATCACGACCTCACCCGAATACGCGGATCGGCCCAGGCGTACAGCACGTCGGCGAGCAGATTCCCGACGATCGTCAGCACCGCCAGAAACAGGGTAAACCCCATCAGCACCGGATAGTCGCGGGCGGCCAGCGAGTCGATATGAATGTGGCCCGCCCCCGGCCAGTTGAATACCTTTTCGGTAATGATCGCCCCGGAGAACAGCCCCGGCAGCTCGAAGCCCAGCAGGGTGATAATCGGCAGCAGGGCGTTGCGCAGGGCATGTTTGAGGATCACCGTGCGCTCCTGCAATCCCTTGGCGCGGGCGGTACGGATAAAATCCATTTTCACCACGTCGAGCATACTGGCGCGCACATAGCGCGTCAGGCTGCCCGCCTGCAGCATCACCAGCGCCAGCACCGGCAGCGCCAGGTGGGCGGCCACTTGTAGCACATACTGCCAGCCGCTCTCGTCGCTGCCGGTATTGGTCATCCCGCCTACCGGTAGCCAGTGGAGATCGACGGCAAACCATTTAATCAGCAGCAGGCAGAGGAAAAAGGTGGGGAACGACATGGCGGCAAACACCGCGACGCTTACCAGATGGTCAAACCAGGAGCCGGGCCGCAGGGCGGAAACCACGCCGACCGCCAGGCCAATGCCCCAGTAAAAGACCAGCGCGACGCTGGCCAGCAGAAAAGAGTTCCAGATGTACTGGTTGAGCAACTGGCTGACCGGGATCTGATATTGCAGTGAAAAGCCTAAATCGCCGTGCAGCAGCTGTCCCAGCCAGTGGAGGTAGCGGGTGAACAGCGGCTGGTCGAGGCCGTAGATCGCCTTCAGCTCCGCAGCGCGGGCGGCGGTCAGGGTGATATTGCCATCGATAAAGTCGCCGGGGGTTTTGGCGAACAGCATAAAAATGATGAACGAGGCCAGCAGCAGCATCGGCAGCGTTTGCAGCAAGCGCCTCAGGATGAAATTTTTCATGACGGTCTCATATCAGCCGCCGGTTAACCCGGCGGCCAGGGGAGTTACTTGACGATTTTTACATCCGGCAGGCTGCCGGTCAGGCCGTTGTAGATATCCGGCTTAAAGCCGGTGACGCGGGCGCTGCTGGCGGAAAGGATGTTGCGATAGCCGAGCAGGATCACCGGCGGATCGTCGGCCAGCACTTTATACAGCTGGTGGTAGATCGGCTTGCGCTGTTCAATGTCGAGCACCGCATTGCCGGCGTTAATCAGCTTATCGACTTCCACATTATGGTAGCCGGACTCTTTCGCTTCGCTGCTGTAGAAATCCCATACCCCGTCGTGCGGGTCGTTGAGCGTGCTGGTGCTAAAGGAGGCCAGATCGTAATTTCCTGCTTTGCGCTGCGCCATCAGGGCGTTGAAATCCACCACCTGCGGCTTCAGCAGTACGCCAATCTGCCGCCAGTTCTCCTTGGCGATGGGGATCAGTGCATCGTTGAGCACCTTCTTGCTCACCAGCAGGGTCAGCTCCAGGCGCTGGCCGTCTTTGGCGCGGATACCGTCGGCGCCAGGTTTCCAGCCGGCCTCATCCAGCAGCTTTTTCGCCTGTGCCGGATCGTAAGGGTAAGGGTTGACGCCTTCAGCGTTAAAGGCCCAGGAGATCGGGGCGATCGGCTCGATGGCGACTTTGCCGTACCCCTGATAGACCACGTCGATCAGCTTCTGCCGATCCAGACCGTAAATCAGCGCCTGGCGCACGCGCTTATCCTGCAGCGCCGGGCGATGCACGTTGAACTCCACCTGGCTGTAGTCGCTGGAGCCGTAAAGATTAATGTTGGCGAAACCGAGCATCTTCAGTTGCTCAATATCGTCGGGACGCGAGGTAAAGGCGTCATAGTCGGTCTCCCCGGTCTGGAACAGCTGGAAGTTGGTCGACGGATTGGTCACGCGGTAGATAAAGCGCGGCGTTGGCGG
Organism: Klebsiella sp. 10982; assembly: GCF_048589245.1. Classification (NCBI taxonomy): domain Bacteria; kingdom Pseudomonadati; phylum Pseudomonadota; class Gammaproteobacteria; order Enterobacterales; family Enterobacteriaceae; genus Klebsiella; species Klebsiella sp. 10982. The sequence goes on along the minus strand of NZ_JBMAXV010000002.1, from coordinate 40,110 downwards.
TGTTCCACGGTAAAAATGGCTATTGGCATGGAAGCGAATTTCCTGACCGGGAATATATTTGTCGTACACGTAAGGGCCGTTGCCCAGCGGCTTGCCGTGCAGTGAGCGTAGATAGTCGAGATGTCCCCGCTGATATCCTTTGCCGTACCAGGCTTTCGACAGCACCGGACCGCCAATTTTGGCCAGCGTGGTGGCGCCTGGCTGAGTGGTGGTCACCTGCAGGGTGAGCGGGTCGATGACCTTCAGGCCGCTGACGCTGTCAGCTTTGCCGGCTTTGTAGTCCGCGCCGCCGGCGATATTGGCCAGGGTGATGTCGGTATCGCCATCATAGCTGGGGTCGAGCAGGACCGTCAGGGTAAAGGCGACATCTTCCGCCGTCAGCGGTGAACCGTCGCTGAAGGTCAGGCCAGGGCGCAATCTGATGGTGTAGACTTTACTGTCCGGGCTGACCGTCCAGCTCTCCGCCAGCCCGGGGACCAGCTTACCCTGGCTGTCCCAGTCGAACAGGCGTGAAAAGATAACGTTGGTGACGTTCTCATCCCAGCCGTTGACGAAAAAGTAGGGGTTAAAGATCCCCTGCGGCTCGGAGATCCCGGCCACCACCGTGCCTGTGCGCAGCCTGGCGCTTGCCGGGATCTGGCTGGCGTCGGTGGCCGGAGTGATGCCTTCTTTCAGGATCCCATCCGCAAAGGCGCCAGAAGAAAATGCCACCACGCCGCCGAGCAGGGCCACTTTTAGCGCCAGGGCGAAGCGGGTTTGTCTGGTTTTTAATCCTTGTTGTAATATGGACAAAAGTGCTACCTCATCAAATGATTGCGTGGTTATTTACAATTCATGACGAAAGATAAGAGGCGCACTTCGCCCTGTCTAACACTGAAACGCTATGGTTTATAACCAATTATCCTTAGCAAAGGATCGGGAATATAATTCCATCTGTTTGCTAAGACGCAGTGGTTTCCGCTGGATGAGGTCGGTGGGTCAGAATGCTGTCCGCCACCCAGCCATCCTGCGCCAGCGCGCTGGCGGCCAGCGGCCCGCTCAGCCGCACCTGCAGCTGGCCGATCACCCGACCCTGAATGCGCTCGCAGTTGCTGTACAGCAGTCGGGCATCGGCCCCCAGCAGGCGGGCGATATGCTGCAGATTGGGTTCGCGTCCGCTGCTGCCGTCAAAACGCAAGGTCACGATCTGCTCGCCATCGCGCAGCGTCGGCCCGGCCTCCGGGCGGTCGGGATGTTGCTGGCCGAGCATGGCGCGCGTCACCGGGTGCTGCGGGTTGCCAAACACGCGCCAGACGTCCCCCTGTTCGACAATGCGCCCGCCCTCAAGCACGCTGACCCGATCGCAGAGGGTGCGAATGACCTCCATTTCGTGGGTAATTAGCACAATAGTCAGCCCCAGGCGCTGGTTAATCTCCTTCAGCAGGGCTAACACCGACAGGGTGTTTTCCGGATCCAGCGCCGAGGTTGCCTCATCGCACAGCAGAACTTCCGGCTGCGTGACCAGCGCCCGGGCGATGCCGGTCCGCTGTTTCTGGCCGCCGGAAAGGCGGGCCGGATAACTGTCGCGCAGCGCGCTGAGGCCCACCAGCTCAAGCATTTCCGTGACCCGCCGCTGGCGTTCGCCGGCCGGGACGCCAGCCATCTTCAGCGGCAAGGCGATGTTCTGCGCCACGGTTTTGGTGGCCATCAGGTTAAAGTGCTGAAAAATCATCGCCACCCGCCGACGCAGATCGCGCAGCTGGCGCGTGGAGTAGCGCACGGTTGACTCACCGTGGATGAACATCTCGCCGCTGTCGGCATTCTCCAGACGATTAAACAGGCGCAGCAGGGTGGATTTTCCGGCGCCGCTGCGGCCGATGATGCCGAAAATTTCGCCCTGACGGATGGTCAGGTCAATGTCCTGCAGCGCCTGCACGCCGTTAGGATAGGCTTTGCTGATACCGGCAAACTCAATATGGATCGGTGGGGAGGGGATATGCGTCACGATGATACGCTCCGTTAGCCCGGGCAGCGGCTGACGCCGCTGCCCGCGGTGATTAGAATCCAGGTAAAATTTTGCCCTGATAACGCGTCAGGATGAACTGACGAACCGCGTCCGAATGCAACGCTTGCGCCAGCTTCTGAATGCCCGGATCCTGAATATTGTCCGGGCGCGCCACCAGATATTCGACGTACAGATCGCTGCCTTTTTCCACCAGCAACGCTTTATCGGTATCAATGCCGGCCTCCAGCGCATAGTTGGCGAAGATAAAGGCCAGGTCGACCTGCTTCACCGCCCGCGCCAGCATGGCGCCCTCCAGTTCGCGGATCTTAAAGTGATGCGGGTTGCTGGTGATGTCCCTGGTTGCCGATTGCGGATTGTGCGGATCTTTGAGGGTAATCAGCCCGGCGTTGCTTAACATCACCAGCGCGCGGCCGGTGTTCACCGGATCGTTAGGGATGGCGATCGTGGCGCCGTCAGGCACCGCGGCGAGGGTCGTGTATTTGCTGGAGTAGGCGCCGAAGGGCTCGATATGCACCCCGACCACCGGCACAAGGTTGGTGTGGCGGGTCTGGTTGTAGTTATCGAGAAACGGACGGTACTGGTAGTAGTTGGCGTCGAGGTGTTTCTCCGCCAGCTGCTGGTTAGGCTGAATAAAATCGTTAAACACTTTGACCTGTAAGTCGACGCCTTCCTTTGCCAGCACCGGCTTCACAAATTCAAGGATTTCCGCATGCGGTACCGGGGTGGCGCCGACGATCAGCGTCTCGTTAGCCAGCGCTGCGGTGGAGAAGAGGGCCAGCAGTCCGGCGGCAATAATGGATTTTTTCATGATCGTGATTTCCTGAAACCTGGAGGAGTAAGTTATTTGCGGCTGACGTAGCGCACCAGGCGGTCGCCGCTCATTTGCAGAAGCTGTACCAGCGCAATCAGCATCAGGACGGTGACCACCATCACGTCAGTCTGAAAGCGCTGATAACCAAAACGAATGGCCAGATCGCCCAGCCCGCCGCCGCCGATTACCCCGGCCATCGAGGTGTAGTCGACCAGCAAAATGGCCGTCACGGTTACGGCGGCGATCAGCCCGGCCCGCGACTCCGGCAGCAGGGTGTGCCAGATAAGCTGCCAGGTGCTGCCGCCCATCGACCAGCTGGCTTCCACCAGGCCGTGCTCCACCTCGCGCAGGGCGGTTTCCACCAGCCGGGCGAAGAACGGGGCGCAGCCGGCGACCAGCGGCGGGATGGTCCCTGCCACCCCCAGCGAGGTGCCGGTTAGCAACGTGGTCACCGGGATCATTACGATAAGTAAAATGATAAACGGCAGGGATCGCAGCACGTTGACGCACAATGACAGCAGCCGGTAAAGGCGCGGGGCATACAGCAAACGCGGCTCGCCGGTGAGATAGAGCACAATCCCCAGCGGAAGCCCAATCAGCACGGTCCAGCCCAGCGACCAGGCCAGCATAGTGAGGGTGTCGAGGGCGGCCTGGGCCACATCGCTCCAGTCGATTTGCGCGAAAAACGCCAGCAGACTCGTCATATCAGTTCCAGTCATGTCGTTGCGGGCGAATACCGTTCAGCACCCAGTTGCCCAGCAGCTGATACTTCCAGCGAACCGGGTCGTGCAGGGTATGCACCCGGGCGTTGCGCCAGTGACGGTCGAGGTTGAGCGACTCACCGGTAGCGCGCGTCCCCCCCAGCTCAAACAGGCGGCTGGCGGCCTCCAGCGCCACTTCGGTGGTCCAGATTTTGGCGCGGGCAACCGCCAGCGAGGCCTCGGCGACGTGCTCCTCGCTGAGGTCATTTTTATAGCGGTCGAGCACCCGTCCCGCCCGTTCCAGCAGCGCGTCGGCGGCGGCAAGACGGCTGTCCAGCTGGCCGATATGGTAGATAGTCAGCGGATCGTCGCTCGCCCGCTCCACACCGGCGTCGATCCACGGCCGGGCGCGGTCGCGCACGAACGCCACGGTATCGTCCAGCGCTGCACGGGCGATACCGGCGTCTATCGCCGCGGTGGTCAGCTGGGCGAAGGGGCCGGCGAGGGTCGGGCTGGCGTAAGACTTCCAGGTTGGAAAAAGGTGGAAAGGATTAACCGGAAGATTGTCGGCCAGTACGGTGCCGCTGGCGGTGGTGCGCTGACCGAGGCACGCCCAGTCATTGACCACCGTCAGTCCAGGGCTGTCGTGCGGCACGAAAGCGAGCTGGGCGCGTTCGTCGGCGTCCAGCGCCAGAATGCCAATCCAGTGGGCGTACAGCGAGCCGGTGCAGTAGCCTTTACGGCCATTGATCCGCAGGCCCCCGGCGCCTTCCTCGATACGGGTACGAATATCGAGCACCGTTTTCCCTCCGGTTTCCGACAGGGCATTGGCGAAGCGATAGCCCTGCAATACCTGGGCGAAAAAAAACGCCTGCTGCTCGTCGCTGCCCTGCAGACGAATGTCCTCCAGCAGGCAGTAGTGGTTCTGGGGGATCTGGCCTAACGACGGATCGGCCGCGGAGACAATGGCGATAACCTGCGCCAAAGTCGCGGCCGAAACCTCGGCGCCGCCAAAACGGCGTGGCACCGTGATGCCCCACAGTCCGCTGTTGGAATAGGTGTTGACGATCTCCGCCGGAACGATACCCGTGCGGTCGCGCTCGGCGGCGCCGGGTTTAAGCACGGCGGCGATCTCATGGGCGATGGCAAGGGCTTCCGCATCGCTGGCAATAATATGCGCCTGCGGCGTGGACTGGGTGTAAGGCAGAGCGGGTGAACTGGCTGACATCATCTTCTCTCTTATTCAGTAGATAGCTTATGCATAAATTAGATAAATAAATAATTCATAATACCTGGGGGTTATATGTATGAATAAGCAAAACCTGTGCCAGCGAGTAAGGAAGGCGCGATGGCGGTATTTAGCGGGTTGCAGAGGTCTGCTGGTGGTGCGGACTGCTGCAAATGCAGCGTACTTTTGCGCTGGCTGTTGCAAAGGCAACAGCTGGAGAAGCGATCGCCGGACAGAGGGGGCTGTCCGGCGGTGAGTATGGCGAGGCCTCAGCGCCCCTTCGCCGCCGGGGGTAGCAGTGAGGGGGCGGTCGCGGTTAGCGGCTGCCAGAGCCGCTCGGGGTCGCTAAATCCCTCTTCGACGAGGGCAAAAAAGCGGCTGGCGTGGAGACCGTCGACGAAGGCATGGTTAAACCGCCCGGCCACCGGGATCACGCCATTCTGCAGTTTTCCCCAGGTAAGCGCGGGCACCGCCGCGCCGACGGCATATTCCGCATGGGTCATCGAGGTGAAGTGAAGCCACGGCAGACAGCTGGCGCAGATAAAATGCTCACCATCGACGATGAGCGGTGCCGGGGATGTCTCTCTTGCCGCGACGATCTTCGGCGTGGCCGCGTCGCTGAAGGCGGTGAACTCGGGGGCGTTGTCGCACCACACCTGGCGGAATCCCTCCCCAACGGTCATCACCGGTGTCATTACCGCCAGGTTGTCATATTCAATCACCTCGTCATTGCGCACACGCTGGCGTAGCTGCGGTACCCCGTTGGCCGCGCGCAGCAGGGCATAAAGCGCGAGCTGAAAAAACGAGACCCGACGCTCCTTCGCACATTCGTAGAGGCGCTGCGCCGCTATCGGAACGCAGAGATTAAAGCTGGGGTTAGCAAATTGGCGGTAAAAGGTGAAATGGTCCCGGCGGGGCCAGGTCGCGGTGTCGATAATCCGGTAATGAGCCATGGATGCCTCCTTATTGCTGGCGATCTGCTGACTATGCGACGATTTCGATCAGGTTGCCATCAGGATCGGCGATCACCGCCTCATAATAGCCGTCGCCGGTGGTGCGCGGCGGCGAAACCAGTATCCCGGCGGCCCCGGCGCGTTGAGCGAGGGCATCGACCTGTTCTGCCCCGCCTACCGAGAGGGCCAGATGCGCCCAGCCGGTATGGTTGTTATCCGCGCTGGCCGGCTGCAGGCCAGGCTTGGTCATCAGCTCGATCACTACCTCATCGTCGATAGTAACAAAATAGGAGGCAAAACCGGGGTTGGTCTGGCTGAGGTATTTTTCATTGATGCTAGCGGCAAAAAACTCAACCCAGAAGCGGGCCTGGACGTCGAGCTGTTGGGTCCACAGGGCAAGATGGGCTATTTTCATGGTAAACCTCCGGGCAGGAACGTTGACAATCAGAGCAGGGCAGACGATCATGCTTGCTGTTGCTCGGTTTTGATTATTTAAGGAGTTTGGTTTGCTCGATTATGCTGCTTTCCCGCAACAGCGACAAGCGCTGATTTGCCAGATCCTGCAGGAAAACGGCAGGGTGGTTTGCGCGGAGCTGGCCGCGCGGCTTCAGGTATCGGAACACACCATCCGGCGCGATCTGCATGAACTCAGCCGCGAGGGGGTGTGTAAAAAGGTGTACGGCGGGGCGGTGCTGAGCCTGCCGGAGGCCGGGGACTACAGTGAGCGGAAAGATAAGAATCGAGCAACAAAGCTCAGGATCGCACAGCAGTGTGCCCGGCTGGTGAAGCCCGGTGGCACCCTTTTCATCGATACCGGCACCACTAATCTGGCGATGGCCGAGGCGCTGCCCGCCGAGCTGGCGCTGACGGTGGTGACGAACTCCCCGGAGATCGCTGCGGTACTGATGAAAAAACCGTTGTATGACGTGGTGATCCTCGGCGGCCAGGTACAGCGGGCAAGCGGCGGCTGCGTCGGGGCTGCTGCCGTAGCTCAGGTGCAGGGCATGTTATTCGACCAGGGGTTTATCGGCGGCTGCGCCATGGCGCCAGAGTCGGGCCTGACCGGCTTTGACTACGCCGATTGCGAGTTCAAAAAAGCGGTTATTAAACAATGCAGCGAAATTATTGTTGGCCTGACCTCGGATAAAATTCCGGCGGTGGCGCGGTTTGTGGTCGCCGCGAGCAGCGATATTGACGTACTGGTGGTGGAAGAGAATATCAGCCGCGAATATCGTGTTGCCTTTCAGCAGCACGATATCCGCATCCATACCGTGTAGCCGTTAACGGGTCAGGGAGGTGGCGATAAGCCGCAGACCCAATGCCCCCAGCACCGTCGCGGTGGCGATGTCGATTCGTCGTTTCAGCCGCAGGTATACCCGCCGCGGCCGGTCAGCAGACAGCACCAGCGCCACCAGCGAATACCAGCTGACATCAATCAGAAAGCTCATCAGCGGCACAATGTAATAGAAAGCGGTGGGGATCTGCGCTGGCAGCAGGGCGGTAAAAATTGAGGCGAACACCAGCGCGGTTTTGGGATTGCTCAGTTGCGTATACAGCCCGTCGCGGAAGGTCTTCAGCAGCGAACGATTGCCGGCCATCCCGCTGGCGCAAAAGTCCATCGGCTGCGCCGACCCGCGGAAAATTTTATAGCCAAGCCACAGCAGATAGAGCCCGCCGGCCACCTTCAGCCCAATGAACAGTTCCGGTACCGCGGTGAGCACCTTCTGCAGGCCCAGCATCGCCATAATAGAAAAAATGGCAGCGCCGGCGCCGGTACCGAGGGCGGTCACCATACCGTGCAGACGCGAGCGGGCAACCGCATTGCGCGCGACAAAAATAAAGCTTGGGCCAGGACTGATCACGCCCATGATCAGCACCGCGGCAATGGCCATCAGGCTGGATAAGAACATAGCAACTCCTGGTATTTCCGCCGCAGACAGGCGGTCGGCAACGGGTGAACGATACGAGCAGACAGAGTAGCAAACTGGCTCAGGAAAGCACGTCAAAACCGTGTGGAAAAGGAGGGGGGAGCGGGCGTCGGCGCCGCGCGTTTTCTGTGCAACTGTTTGAATAACGATTCCCATTCTTGTCATCAATGGTAAACTGAATAACTGTGATCTTTGTCATACCGTAATAACTACAGAGAAGAGACACTGCTATGCAACATATCATTGAGGGCTTCCTCAACTTCCAGAAAGAGATCTTCCCCCAGCGTAAAGAGCTCTTCCGCAGCCTGGCCTCCAGCCAGAATCCCAAAGCGCTTTTCATCTCCTGTTCTGACAGCCGTCTGGTGCCGGAACTGGTTACCCAGCAGGAGCCGGGACAGCTCTTTGTCATTCGTAATGCCGGGAATATCGTGCCGTCTTTCGGGCCGGAGCCGGGCGGCGTTTCAGCGACCATCGAATATGCCGTGGTTGCCCTGGGAGTGACGGATATCGTGATCTGCGGCCACTCCAACTGTGGGGCGATGAAAGCCATCGCCACCTGCCAGTGCCTCGAGCCGATGCCGGCGGTCTCCCACTGGCTGCGCTACGCCGACGCCGCGAAAGCGGTAGTGGAAAAGAAAACCTGGGCCAGCGAAACCGATAAGGTCAACGGCATGGTGCAGGAAAACGTCATCGCCCAGCTGAACAACATCAAAACCCATCCGTCGGTGGCGGTTGGTCTGCGCGATCAGACTCTGCGCCTGCACGGCTGGTTCTACGACATTGAAAGCGGTGACATTCAGGCGCTGGATAAAAACACGAAATCCTTTGTGTCGCTGTCGGAAAATCCGGACGTCTTTTTCGAATAAAGCCGTTCTCAGGGCAGGGAGGCCCTGTTCATTCCCTCCACCACGCCATGCACGGCGCCGCTTTACAGACAGCGGAAGGCTTCCGGCAGGTCCGCAAAGTCAGATCTATCATTTTATGCTCTCCAGCGAACCGGGTATTTTTTCACATCAGGCTCTTTTTTTTGGAAGAGAGTCAGTAGCGTCCGGATTCGGGCGAATGCCACTCGGGGCTGTTGGGAAACGTCAGGAAGGGGAAATACTAAAGCGCCGTGCGGGACGGCGCTTTAGCAAGCGCTAAAGGGCAAGGGGATTATTTGCTCAGTTCGGCTGTCATATGAACACGGTTGTTAAACTGGGCGCTGGTGATTTTATAGGATGCACCCTGTTCTGCGGCCTGGGCGGCAATTTTTGCTTCCGCGCGGTCCAGTGTGGAGGCAGTGGCGCTAACGCTTTGGGCGAAGCTGGCAGCAGAGAACAGAGACAGAGCAGCAACAGCAACGAAAGTTTTGATTAATTTCATGGTCGTATTCCTTAATTTGGTGTCTGATAAAGGGCCTGTTGCCCTGATGTGATAAAGAATACGCTTGACGCCTTGAGGTTAAAATCAAAACAATTTGCGAAACTCTTTCAAATAATATGAATGATTTTCGCGCGAGCGTGAGGCCGCACGCTGCGGGCGGGATGGGGCAGGCGCCGTTGTCAGTGGGCGGAGATCGGTGGACAGGCGGCTAAAAGAGAGCCTGGCGGTCATGAAATGATGGAAATGGCTATGACTGACCAGACGGAAATTCACTTTAATCCTTTCCAGACCGTTATAGACCCGCTTACGATTGATCCCCAGCGTAGCGGCCATTTGATGCACCGACTGACCCTTCATGGTGGCATTTAACATCCGCATTTCCAGGCGGTTGAGCGGGGCTCGTTGACGAGAAGAAACGCTCTGACGTTGATGACGTGGCACAAGGGGCCAGCGACGCTCGGCCAGGCAGTGCAGAAGGCGGCTCACTTCACGTACCGTTTCGCGCTGACTGACCCACAGGAGGGTATCCGCGAAAAAGGCACGGCCACGCTTTACGTGACTGGCTGACGTAAAGCCGATGACCAGGCCCTGAAAGTGCTGGGCGATCTCAGCGGCAGCCTGGTAATCATGATAGTTTTCCAGCGACAGAATAATGACATCCAGCGCGGTCAGTTCTGGTAGATGACTGAGCGGCAGGGAGTGAATAACTTTTAATTCGGGCGCCGTTTGCTGAATATCCCGAATACACTGGGCAAGGCCGATATTAAAATAAATATTATTGCTGTGAATTAAAATGTTCAACGGGAAATACCTGTTACATGCGACGTATGGGGTCCGGAGAGGGGATTAGCTGCGTACCAGGAGTTTCTTCATATCAGCAGGCGCGGTGTTAATATAATTCAACATGCCCGGTGGTTTAAATGAATAAATTTCGGCTACATACGCGTTATTAATATAATACCCTTCACATTTAACCCGAATAATTAATGCGTTTTCCACCCCCACCTCGGCCAGACGGGATTTTAAAGTCTGAATGACTTGCCATAGGCGCTGCGCGGAAGGGCGGAGATTATTTTTTTCCCAGACGTTAATCATTAACTCTTCGTCACTGACTAACCGTTCCCTGCCATGCGCCAGCAGGTACTCCAGTAAACAGGCCATGGTGCTACGCAGCTGAATCTGTTTTCGGGTCCCTCGTAGCGTGATAATTTCCCGATGATGCAGGCAGTAGAAAATATCATCCGCTAACTTATAGCCAAGTAGTTTATAGCCTTTAGTCATCCACCACTCCATGATAAATTCTCTTATTGCCGATGCAGATTACCTGCCAGGCGCGTCCTGACCAAGTTAATTTTATCTGCTAGAATAATCAAAACAAATAACCATATACGCATACATAACTAGAATAAAAATCTGATAATCTTGCTGTGTTCTGTTGGATTATGTGGTATAGGAAAAATCTTAATCAAGACGCGGGCGCTGGTAAGCGGTTGAAAATATGGATGGCAGAAAAAAATAAAAGCACTTACATTGATCTAGATCAATTTAATGCCTTTCTACTGGTATTGAACATTTACATAGTAAAACAAAGATTGAAATAACTTACGTTATACGGTGTTAAGCTGATTCTGAACTTATGGAATTACCCAGGGAACTGTTCATTACTTTCAGGAGCGTTTTATGGCCATTGCAACTCGTAAGCCTCTTTGTAACAAACGCTGGTCGGCCAGCCCGGCCTCTCAGGATCTTCAGCTCACCCAACTGCGTCACCCATGGGTCGCCACTAAAGCCAGCTGCAAAAGTAAAAAGGGCTGGAAGCGCCGCGGTTAGCGGCCTGTCCAACCTCCCTTACATAAAGCCCTGCTTGCCCCTGCGGACATGCAGGGCTTACCTCTGCGACGTTTACACCGCCCGCAACAGATAGCCGGAGGGGGTCTCCACCACCCTGGCAAAACCAGGCAGGCCAAGATGCATCCCGGCGATCAGCCATTGTTCGCTGGCGGCCTGACGCAGCACGTTCTCGCGGGTTTGCCGGGCCTGGTCAGGATCGACGTCGAAAGCCACCGATACCTCGGGCCGCGCGGTCTGAATCGGCGGAAAATGGACGATATCCCCCCAGATCAGCAGCGAGGTATCGCCCAGTTCCAGTCGATAGCCGGTATGCCCGGGGGTATGGCCGGGCAGCGCACATGGCTGGATACCTGCCACCCTTGTTTCTTCATTAAGTTCACGAATTTGTTCTGCGCAGATCGCCAGCACGCGGCGGACGAACAGCACGTTACGCTGGCCGCGATCGCTGGCATTGGCGAGGGTCGACGCCGCCAGCCAGTAAGCCTGTTCCCGCCAGGGCAGGTAAACCGTGGCACGGGGAAACGCTGGTGCACCAGCGGCCGTGAGCAGGCCCCCAATATGGTCCGGGTGGGCGTGGGTCAGGAGGATGGTGTCGATTTCTTCAGGGCGCACGCCCAGCTGCGCCAGGCTGGCGATCAGTGCGCCGCCGACGCCGTTGACCCCACCGGTGCCCGTATCCACCAGCACCGTGTGCCCGCGACCGCGGATCAGATAGGCGCCAATCTCAATGGTCTCCGGTGAAGCGATCCCCGCCTGCAGCTGCAGGCGCACCGCTTCTTCAGGGGGAAGCCCCGAGAGTAACGTCAGCGGCGCCGCCATCTGACCATCACTCACGGCGCTTACCGTCAGGTCGCCTTGCGTCAGGGTATAAAAAGGGGCTGGTATCATCATGACCTCAAGCTCGCTGCGCCGGGTTACGCAACCGGGCGGTGATGGGTTGATAAACAAAGACGGTGGCTGCCGTGGCCAGGTGTTTCAGGTCGTCGCGCGGGAGGATGGCAGCACACCGGGCGTGTTGGGTCCCCAGGCCGCCGGGCTGCAGGACCCACAGTGGGGCGACGGGCAGGGTTTGCGCGGTATCGCTTAGCAGCAGCACCTCATCTGGCCGGACTTCCCGCATGTCGCCATCTGTAACATAGAGGTGGCGATGCCAGTCGGTGATCGCCGATTGCCAGTGGGCAAAATGGCCCCCTCCGTTGCGGCGATAGGCGTCGCTGTCGATCACGGCAGCATCGCGGATATCGTGCAGCGCCAGATAGCGGGGGCAACCCTCGCTGAGGGCGCGGAAGCGCTGGGAAGCATAAAAGCCGGGCACAGACACCAGCGCCGGCAGTTTTTCCTGATTGTAAAAGGTATTCCACGCCGTTTCGCTTTGTGGGTCGGTGTAGGCGCATTCGACGACATAGAGCATTGGGACCTCGCTGGACAGATGATTGCGCTTACAAGGCGCTTTAGTGAGTTTTCATCATCCTATCGGCTAAAACTGGCGCTGAAAAACGATGTTAATTCAAGGTTCAGTGATATTCTGTCACTGACTTTCGCCGAGGCCGTACTGGAGCCATCGTTATGCGTCGTAAAATCCCCAGCAGCGCTGCGCTACTGGCTTTTGAGGCCGCCGCCCGCCACGGCAATTTTGCCCGCGCCGCGGCGGAGCTCGCGTTAACGGAAGGGGCGATCAGTCGGCAGATAGCCCGTCTGGAAGCGCTCCTCAACAGCAAACTCTTCGACAGAACAGGGAGTCGGGTACGGCTCAACCCGGCAGGCGCCCGCTATGCCCGCCAGGTCCGTGAGATCCTCACCCGACTGGAGCGGGACACCCATGACGTCAGCGGGATGCCCGCCGAGGGTCGCAGTCTGGAGATCGCTGTGCTCCCCACCTTTGCCAGCCGCTGGTTAATTCCCCGGCTCGGGCGCTTTACGGCGCAGCATCCACATATCGTGGTTAATATCGCCGCCCGCAGCGATCCCTTCATCCTGCCGGGCAGCGGATTTGATGCGGCCATCCATTTTGATCACCCGGCGTGGACTGGGATGGAGGTGACGTTTTTGTTCGAGGAGTATCTGCTGCCGGTCTGTCATGCTGCGCTGGTGACGGATGACGATCTCCCGGGGCAGCTTAACCGGCTGCCGCGCATTCACCGGCGGCAAAACCCCGACGCCTGGCTGCACTATGCCCGCGAGTGTGGTTTGACGCTCGATAATCCGGCGCAGGGTCCACGCTACGATCTGCATGAGATGGCGATAGCCGCGGTATTGAGCCAGCAGGGGGTGGCCCTGGTACCGAAGATGTACGTGGAAAGCGAGTTGCGTGTCGGAACGCTGGTCGCCCCGTGGCCCGGCTCCCCGACGCTGGCCAAGCGTTTCTGTCTGATTAAACCCGGCGGCGGGGAGGGGGAGCAGCCGCTGCAGATGTTCGAGCGCTGGCTGCTGGCGGAGATTGCAGCAGGTTAGGTGATGGCTGCATCTGTGGCCTGTTGCGTCGCCCGCTGCCGGGCATATTTGCCCGGCGAAATTCCGGTATAACGAGTAAAGGCTACGCTGAACGCGCTGGCCGAACCATAGCCGATGCGTTCGGCGATTTCCGCAATACTGATGCCGGTTTCGCTCAGCCACTGCATGGCCAGCGTCATCCGCCAGCCTAACAGATACCCCATCGGCGTCACCCCGGTCAGTTCGATAAAGCGTTCAAATAACGTCGAACGAGACAGCGCACAGTCGGCGGCCAGAGCGTTAACCGTCCAGCGTCTGGCGGGGTCCTGGTGCAGCAGGCGGATTGCCTGGGCGACCCGCGGGTCGCTCAGGCCGCGCACCAGACCGGGGGTCGCAAGAGTTCCGGTGGAACGGATGGCTTCGATGAAAAGCAGTTCCACCATCCGCGCCAGAACGAAAGATTTGCCCGCGCGATCGGCCTGCGCTTCCTCTTTCAGCAGCCTGACAAAGGTGGCCAGCCGCGGCTGGTCGCGGACCACTACAAAGGCTGGCAGCAGCGAGGCCAGCAGGCTGGCGTTCGTCGAACCGGAAGCGCAGTGGCCAATCAGCGCCTGCATCTGTGACGGCTGGTCAAGCGCTCCCAGCCGAAAGTGTCCCTCCGCCAGCCGCACCGGGATGGTCTCCAGCGCTGGCGATCGGGGCGGGGCCAGACTGGTAAGCGCGAAGCGGTACGCCGCCGGGATCAAAATAAAATCCCCGGCGCGCAGGATCTGCGGCTCATGCTGGTCAATTTCCAGCCGACAACTCCCGGCCAGCACGGCGCCGTAGAACGACATCCCTTCATCCGAACGCCTCACTCGCCATTCTCCCGCCCCCTCGATGGTTTTGGTCAGCACCGCTCTGAGATTTAACATCGCGATGATCTCCGCCAGCGGATCGCTCATTCCCGGACTCCTGCTAATGAATGGTGGACTATTGACCCTATATCGTCCGGGAAAGGCTGTCTATGATTGAAATGGAAACGTTAACGGGAGACAGAAATATGAAGACGATTATGATCACCGGCTGTTCCTCGGGTTTTGGCCTGGAGACGGCGCGTTATTTTCTCGAACATGGCTGGCGGGTGATCGCCACCATGCGTGTCCCGCAGGAAGGTCTGTTGCCCGCCAGCGACCGCCTGCGGCTGGTGCGTCTTGACGTCACCTCGGCGCAGAGTATCGCGGAGGCCCTTGCCGAAGCGGGAGAGATCGATGTTCTGGTTAACAACGCTGGAGTGGGGATGCTTAACGCCCTCGAGGGCGCATCGCGCGAGGCGATAGCAGACTTGTTTGCCACCAACACCCTGGGAACTATCGCCCTGACTCAGGCGGTACTTCCCCGATTCAGAGCACGCCGTAGCGGGACAATTGTCAATATTACCTCGGCGGTGACCCTGCAACCGATGCCCCTGCTGGCGGTCTATACCGCAAGCAAGGCGGCAGTGAATGCCTTCACGGAGTCGCTGGCGCTGGAGCTCCGTGCTTTCAATATTCGCGTCGGGCTGGTCCTGCCGGGACGCGCCCCGCAGACCCGGTTCGGGGAAAACGCCCGCCGGACGATGGGGCAGCTCCCGGAAAGCTATGCGGCGCTCGGTCAGCAGATCCTCGACCGCATGCAGGATAACGCCAGCGTGACGCAGGCGGTTGATGTGGCTCAGGCCGTCTGGCGAATGGTGAACGATCCTGATGCCCCTTCGCGGCTGCCGGCTGGAGAAGATGCCCTGGCGATGGCGCAGGTCAGCCTTCGCCGTGTCTGAAGGCGATATGCGGTTCTTGTCTGCCAGGCGGTAGATGCGCAAGCTGCCGCTGCGCTTTATGGTCGGGGAATATTATCCGTGTCAGGATCGCCAGGACACTAGTGGCGGGTTATGTGAAATAATGGTCGGCTGGCGCTTATTGATGTAAATCAGGACTACCATGTATTTCATGGTGCGTTTTTCGCCGCTTATTCTGGATATGTGCGACTCGTCCGCCATATTATTACACGATCAATGGCTAAGGTCTTTTATATTTAATTTCTCAATGTCGTTCGGGCGTTAATCTTAAAAAGTTAGTCTGGCCAGACCGGGGCTGGACTTTCTTTATTCTCTTGTGGCAAGGTTCTATCCCTTATTTACCGCATGCTTGCCTTATTTCGCCAGAGATAGTTTTCAGTATGGAATCTTGTTTTTGCGAAGCCACCGCTTCCGCCCTGCGTCCAGACGGCTTCCTTCTCTGGCATGACAAAATATTGTCAGTTTATTTTTTTATTCTGTTTATCGTCTTTTTCAACATTACGCAGCCACCTCCGAGCTGAACCGAAATACCGCTGAATTCAAACTGAATGTACTCCGCGAATACGCGGAGACAAACGGGATTTTCATGTGCATGTATTGCTGAGTGTCTGTTATCCAGGACGTTAAAAAAAGCCACCGTTCTGCCTTGCTCAGTGCGCTTAGGGTTCCTTTAGGAGACAGCGATGGGCGGTAGCGTTCGCGAAAACAGGCGGGTGCGTTAGCGCAGCCAGGGGGCGGGACGGCGGAGGTAAATGAATGAAGGACGTTGTGATGGAGTTTAACGCCAGAAAAGATGGAGTAAAGCGATGAGTAACAGCCTGCTGAATCAGCAGATATTGCCGGTGCTGAGTTAGCAACTGTTACCCCATATAGCGGCAGAACAGAAGCCGCAGCACCTGACCCTGGACTGGGATGAGGTAGAGGGGGAGCGCCTCCAGAGGCGTGTCCGCTTTTTTCGCAGGAAGTCTTGCCGGGTTATTATTATCCATTGGTGCTGAAACATCCAGAGCAATATACACGTCCCGATATCTGAAGCGCAGAAATCCGGTACTGCATGATAAACTGCAAAGTCTGGGAGAACTGGATCTTCTGTATTTCCTTGTTGAGGATATTGTAAAACCTTTCGAAACAGCGTGTATGGTCGGTGATAAGATTCAGCAGAATTTAAAAAAATATGTGAATACTTGTTTGGTGGATTATGAATATAAAACGAAAATTATTCATCATACTTTCCCGTGTTATCAAGGGGGCAGGTATGGGATTAGGTGCTTCAGGTATCGCGCTGGCTGGCTGGTTCTTTTTTTCTCAGTCAATGAATATAAATATCTCTGGGGTTTACTTTCAGTTGTGGAATTCCTGGTGGGGTATCTGATATATCGTTTTGCATATGCATATATATATGACGAATGGACTGATTATCATTAAAAAATTAAACAGCGTGGTCTGTTAATCGATTTTTGATACTCATTTAAAGGGTTGGCTTCCCCTGCATTAATGTGGACTAGTATGGAAGAGGCAAGCAAAGCTCTTTGCCCATACACAACATTTTAAATCAGCAATACAATCGGGGAGCAGGGGATAAAATTCAGAAACTACAGAGAAAAAAGCTTGGTGCGTCTGAATGGACTCGAACCATCGACCCCCACCATGTCAAGGTGGTGCTCTAACCAACTGAGCTACAGACGCATTATGGTGCGTTTAATTGGACTCGAACCAACGACCCCCACCATGTCAAGGTGGTGCTCTAACCAACTGAGCTATAAACGCATTATGGTGCGTTCGATTGGACTCGAACCAACGACCCCCACCATGTCAAGGTGGTGCTCTAACCAACTGAGCTACGAACGCAATGTTGTGGTGACAACGGGGACGCATATTAACGGCAGGGAGGGGATGTGGCAAGAGGTAAACGTCACTTTTCTTGTACATTGCATGCGATTGCGGAACTTTTACCCATTCCGGATATATTTTACTGAACCACAAGGATATTTCTTCGCCAGCGAGCGTCACAGCTCTCATTTTTCAGCCAGTCTAATCCAGCGCGGAAGGGTTGCCGTTGTGTTAAATTATCGGCCATCAGAAGAGAAGGAGTGATAACGAAGATGAAATCTATTGGTATTTTCTGCGGTTCTTCAGCTGGCGAACATCCGCTGTATCTCGAAACCGCCCGTCTGGTTGGACGTACACTGGCGCAGCAGGCGCTGGCGCTTGTCTATGGCGGTGGCAAAGTCGGTCTGATGGGGGCGGTCGCCGATGCGGCGCTGGAGGCTGGTGGCGTGGTGATAGGCGTGATGCCGCGCGGCCTGGTGGAGCGGGAAATTGCCCACCGTGGTTTGACGGAGCTACATGTGGTCGAGGATATGCACGAGCGGAAAACCAAAATGGCGGCGCTGGCGGATGGCTTTATTGCCCTGCCGGGCGGGGCGGGGACGCTCGAAGAAATTTTCGAACAGTGGACCTGGGCGCAGTTGGGGATCCATGAGAAACCGTGCGCGTTCCTGAATATCAAGGGCTATTACGATCCGCTTCAGGCGATGGTCGATAACATGGTGCGGGAAGGGTTTATGCATCCGCGCTATGCGGAGATGCTGCCGTTTGCAGACTCGGTGGAGGAGATTATCGCCGGTTTTCGCGACTATACGCCGCCGGCCCGTAAATGGGTTCAGCAGCCAGCTATTTAAACATCAAGCGCAGAGTAAACAGTGCGCAGACGATGAGCAATAACAGCAGCAATTCGAAGCGATAGCGTTGCAGCATGATGTCCTCCTGAAAAAAAACCGGCGCTGTTCAGCGCCGGTTTATCACCTTTTATGCCCTGACCGTTATGCCGCTGGTTTAACCGCCGGTTTAGCTGCATGGTGCGCCACTTTATGGTGTTTCTTCGCAGCCTGGGCTTTTTGCTCAGTAGCCGGTTTAGCGGCCGCTTTATGGTGTTTCTTCGCAGCCTGCGCTTTTTGCTCGGCTGCCGGTTTAGCGGCCACTTTATGGTGTTTCTTCGCAGCCTGGGCTTTCTGCTCGGCTGCCGGTTTAGCGGCCGCTTTATGATGTTTCTTCGCAGCCTGGGCTTTTTGCTCAGTAGCCGGTTTAGCGGCCGCTTTATGATGTTTCTTATGGTGAACAGTGGTATGGCTGGCTGCTGCACTCAGGGTGGTGCTCGCCGCATCGGCAGCGAAAGCAACTGACGACAGACCCATAGCAGCGGCAACGACCAGAGCTAATACTTTTTTCATTCTGAAATCCTCGACTTGGTTTCTTGAGTAACCCCACTGCGGGGCTGTTGGCAACACTATAAGCGCCTGCCGGGAGGTCATCAGTGAGTCTTTGGTGTCGGGGAGTAACGGAATGTACAATGCGGCCGCTGTGCCGTAGAACGAAAAAGCCCGCCGGAGTGGCGGGCTTAGATAAGTTAACGCGCGGCGCGCTGTAAGATGATGCTGGAAGGCTGGCGCTGCAGAAAACGCATCCGCAGCATCATCATGATGGCGGCAGAGGTCAGGCCGATGATAAATCCGCACCAGAAACCGGCAGGTCCCATGCGGGGCACAATCATATCGGTCAGCGCCAGCAGATAGCCGCTCGGCAAACCCAGCACCCAATACGCGGTGAACGTGATAAAAAAGATAGACCGCGTATCTTTATAGCCGCGAAGGATACCGCTGCCGATCACCTGGATGGAGTCAGAGATCTGATAGATAGCCGCCAGCAGCATCAGATGCGAGGCCAGCGTCACCACCTCCGGGTTGTCGTTATACAGCAGCGCAATCTGCTTACGCATCAGCACGGTAAAGATAGCGGTAAATACCGCCAGGCAGACGCCCACGCCCACGCCGGTGCGGGCCGAAACTTGGGCATCTATCGTTGAGCCCTGGCCAAGGCGGAAGCCGACGCGAATGGTGACCGCTGCCGCCAGCGACAGCGGCAAAACGAACATCAGCGAGCTGAAGTTCAGCGCAATCTGGTGACCGGCGACGTCAATGATCCCGAGCGGGGAGACCAGCAGCGCGACGACGGCAAACAGAGTGACTTCAAAGAACAGCGCCAGAGCAATGGGCAACCCCAGCTGCACCAGCCGCAACAGGACGGCGAAATCGGGGCCATTGAAGCCCTCGGCGCAGCGAATATCCCGCATCGAACGCGCCCGGCGCACCCACCACAGCATGCTGGCGAACATCACCCAGTAAACCGAAGCAGTCGCTACGCCGCAGCCGACGCCGCCCAGTTCGGGCATGCCGAAATGACCATAAATAAAGATATAGTTCACCGGAATATTAACCAGTAAGCCGATAAAGCCCATGACCATCCCGGGCTTGGTTTTAGCCAGCCCTTCACACTGGTTACGCGCTACCTGGAAGAACAGATAGCCCGGCGCGCCCCACAGCAGCGCGCGCAGATAGCCAACCGCCTTCTCCGCCAGCAACGGATCGATGTTGTGCATGGAGCTGATGATATACCCGGCATTCCACAGCACGACCATGATCAGCACCGAGACAAAGCCGGCCAGCCAGAAGCCCTGACGCACCTGCGGCGCGATACGCTCCCGCCGGCCAGAGCCGTTAAGCTGCGCCACCACTGGAGTCAGCGCCAGCAGCAGGCCGTGGCCGAAGAGGATCGCCGGCAGCCAGATGGAGGTCCCGATGGCCACGGCGGCCATATCCGTGGCGCTGTAGCCACCCGCCATCACGGTATCGACAAACCCCATCGCCGTCTGCGCCACCTGCGCGAGGATGACGGGTATGGCCAGAGCTAATAACTGACGCGCTTCAATAAAATACTTCTGCACGTGAACACCTTCGAATTGTTGTTATTTTGAGACTAAAAAAGCCGCCGTAACTGGCAGCAAGGGGATAAAAATGAGGAATTTCCAGTCTATTGTAGCGAGGATTAGCCATTAAGCCAGTGAAAAAAGAGTCGGGGCACGAAGCGCGCTGGCAACCGCTTTGCCCTCCTGTTATTGTTCCTGATAGCGAAAACGGTAATCATACCGTCATGATTTTCAACAGGAGCCTAAGATGTTTACAGGTATTGTTCAGGGAACCGCGAAAGTGGTCTCCATTGATGATAAACCCAATTTTCGCACCCACGTGGTGGAGTTACCGGCACATATGCTGGAGGGGCTGGAAACCGGCGCCTCTGTTGCCAATAATGGCTGCTGCCTGACGGTGACTGAAATCAACGGCGCGCGCATCAGCTTCGATTTGATGAAAGAGACACTGCGTATTACCAATCTCGGCGATATCAAGATCGGCGATGAAGTGAACGTTGAGCGAGCGGCGAAATTCAGCGACGAAATTGGCGGGCATTTAATGTCCGGCCATATCATGACCACAGCAGAAATTGTGAAAATCCTCACTTCCGAAAATAATCGTCAGATCTGGTTTAAAGTGCAGGATCCGACGCTGATGAAATACATCCTCTATAAAGGATTCATCGGTATTGATGGCATTAGTCTGACGGTGGGAGAGGTCACGGCTACTCGTTTCTGCGTGCATCTTATTCCGGAGACGTTGCAGCGGACCACGCTGGGAGCGAAAAAGCTGGGCGATCGCGTCAATATTGAGATCGATCCGCAGACCCAGGCGGTTGTCGATACGGTCGAACGCGTGCTGGCGGCGAAAGAGATTGCGGCTAAGGTCAATGAAGCCTGAAAAAAATCCCCCGCCGATAGGCGGGGGAGTGTTATTTAACGGGCGACGCGCAGTCCATGTTCAATACCGCGCGAGAACACCACCTGCCAGAGCTGAATGTCGCGGGCGCGGAAGGCGCCGGCGCAGGCGTTCAGATAATAGGTAAACATGCGTTTGAAACGTTCTGAATAATTATCGGCAATTTCCGGCCAGCTGGCGAGGAAACGCTCATACCAGGCCATCAGGGTCGTGTCGTAATCGGCGCCGAAATTGTGCCAGTCTTCCATCACAAAATGCTTCTCGCTGGCTTCGGCAATGTGACGCACGGAAGGCAGGCAGCCGTTAGGGAAGATATATTTATCGATCCACGGGTCAACATTATGATCAGTGACTTTGGAGCCAATAGTGTGCAGTAAGAAACGGCCATTGGGTTTCAAATTACGGTCGGCAACCTCGAAGTAGGTGGCATAATTTTTCGGCCCCACGTGCTCAAACATGCCTACGGAGACAATGCGATCAAAGCTGTCATGCAGATCGCGATAATCCTGGAGACGAATCTCCACATCGAGATCGGCGCAACGGGCCTGAGCCATCTTTTGCTGTTCAGCGGAGATAGTTACACCCACGACGCTGACCTGGTAGTGTCGTGCCATATATTCGGCAAGACCACCCCATCCACAGCCGATATCCAATACCCGCATACCCGGTTCAAGCTCAAGCTTGCGGCAAATCAGATCCAGTTTGTCCTGCTGCGCGGCCTCAAGGGTTTGCGCCTCTTTCCAGTAACCGCAGGAATACTGCATGTAAGGGTCAAGCATCCGACTAAACAGATCGTTACCGAGATCGTAATGCTCTTTGCCCACAATCCAGGCGCGTTTTTTACTTTGTAAATTAAACAGACGAGCGCCTGCTATGCGGAGTGTATCTTTGAAATGGTGAGGGAGCTGTTTTTCCAACCCGGCACGTAACACCTTGTGGAAGAATATATCCAGACGCTCGCAGTCCCACCAGCCGTCCATATAGCTTTCGCCTAAACCCAGCGAACCTTCCTGCAAAACCCGTTTAAAAAAGAGAGGGTTTTTAACCCGCAGGTCTGACGGCGCGGAGCCATTGATTTCAATTCCCGCACGGCCTAATAATTCAGCTGCAATCCGGTACCAGTCATCATTTGGTACACTTACTTCTTCTATACACGATGAACTCATAGCTTCTCCATCACGCCCAAGTGATCAGAACCTTAAAACAGCGTAGACGCTTTTTTGGCTTTGTGAGAAATCTCACGGATAATCCGTGAAGTCGCTATCCGACGTAAACAGAGGAAGGGAGATAACCCTTGCCGAAAGGCCTTCCATGGTGAAACGGAGGCATCCTGCATCCGTTAATCTGTAACTATTTTCTATTTATGTGAACCCGGATCCAGTATAGGACGCTAAGTACTGGCTTTCAATAAAAATTTCTTAGCATGCTAACGACTGGTCCGGGTCCCGGCGAGGTAAATTAAGCGTGGGAAGAGTGGGGAGTCAGCTCAGGTGTCTGCTGCAGACGAAAGCCTATCCCGGCTAAGCCAATCGAGACCAGCATCACGCTGGTGGTGGTCAGCAGCGGCGTGGCGATCAGCGCCGATACCAGCAGACTGGTCAGGAAGCAGAGACCCAACTGCAGCGTATTTTGCAGCGCCGCTGCCCGGCCGGTCGCCTGCGGGAAGGGTTTCAGCGCCTGGGCGACCACGATAGGGTAGATCCCGCCATTGACCACCGCCATCAGGCAGAAGGGGACCATTAACGCCACCAGTGAGGCATGCGTCTGCAGGCCGACTAGCCAGGTGGCGGCAACGCTGACGGCGAAGACCACCAGCAGCCACGGCAGCATCTGTTGACCGGACCACTTTTGCAGCAGCGCGCGGCAGCCATAACCCCCGACCAGAAAGGCAATCGTCTGCGGGATGTAGCTCAGGCCGATGGCGGTTGGGCCGTAGCCCATCTCGTGCAGGATAAAAGGCGATCCCGTGAGCCAGGCGAAGAAGCTGGCGGAACAGGCGGCGTAGATCAGGACATTGCCGCTGTATTCACGCGAACGCAGCAGTGCGAGGAAGGTGATCTTCTGCTGTGTCACGGCGACTGGCTTTGCCGCTGCCTTCAGGCGCAATGCCGGTAGCATCAGCAGCAGGGTAATAACAAACAGAGTGGCGAAGATGGCCTGCCACTCAAAGTGAATCAACAACCAGCTGCCCAGCAGCGGGGCCAGCGCTGGCGATAATCCCACCAGCGGCATAATGGTAGCGAAGATACGGTTAGTCCGCTGGGCGGGATAAAAATCGGTGACCATTGCCTGCCAGGTAACCGCCGCGGCGCATACGCCAATCGCCTGCAGAAAGCGTAACGCCAGCATCAGGGTGGCATTGTGTACCCACAGCATCCCCAGACAACCGATAGCAAAAATCGCCAGCCCGCTCAGGAGCACCGGTTTACGCCCGTAGCGATCTGACAGCGGCCCCCAGAACAGCTGGCCCAGTGCGAAGCCAGCGAGAAACAGACTCAGGCTGGCGCTGATTGAGGCGGGGGAGGTATTGAGATCCTGCTGCATGGCGGCAAACGCCGGCAGGTACATATCGGTGGCCAGAAAGCCCAGCACGCTCAGGCCAGCCAGCCAGACTAAAAATCCTTTCCCAGGTTGTGACATAACGTTCTCATTTTTGACGGCAGGTACGATGGCGCAGAGTGTAGGCAGTGCATTGTGGCTTGTGAAACGCTAATATTTGTCACATGCATTCAAAAAATTTGCAGGCAGAATATGTGGTCTGAATACTCTCTGGAAGTGGTTGATGCCGTTGCCCGTAATGGCAGCTTCAGCGCCGCCGCGCAGGAGCTGCACCGGGTCCCTTCCGCGGTTAGCTATACCGTGCGTCAGCTTGAAGAATGGCTGGCGGTTCCCTTGTTTGAGCGGCGTCATCGTGACGTGGCGCTGACCCCGGCTGGAGTCTGGTTCTTACAGGAAGGGCGCTCTGTTATCAAAAAAATGCAGATCACCCGCCAGCAGTGTCAGCAAATCGCCAACGGCTGGCGCGGACAGTTGTCGATCGCGGTGGACGATATTGTGAAGCCGGCGCGCATGCGCCAGATGATCGTCGATTTCTATCGCCATTTTCCCGACGTCGAACTGATCGTCTTTCAGGAGGTATTCAACGGCGTGTGGGATGCCCTGGCCGATGGCCGTGTAGAGCTGGCGATCGGCGCAACGCGATCTATCCCGGTCGGCGGCCGCTATGCGTTCCGCGATATGGGGATGCTGAGCTGGGACTGCGTGGTGTCAAGCGATCATCCGCTGGCGAAGATGGATGGCCCTCTGAGCGACGATGTTCTGCGCAACTGGCCGTCGCTGGTGCGAGAGGATACCTCACGTTCACTGCCAAAACGAACGACATGGTTACTGGATAATCAGAAGAGGGTGGTCGTTCCCGACTGGGAGTCGTCTGCTACCTGTCTGTCGGCTGGACTTTGCGTCGGTATGGTGCCGAGCCATTTTGCCCGTCCATGGATAGATCGCGGCGAATGGACCGCACTGGCGCTGGAAAATCCGTTCCCGGATGCCGCCTGCTGCCTGACGTGGCAGCAGAGTGACGCTTCACCGGCGCTGAACTGGATGCTGGACTATCTGGGAGACAGCGATACGCTAAACCGGGAGTGGCTGCGGGCGCCGGAATGATCCGCGCCCGCAGAGGCCTTAGCGGCGATAATCGACAAACGGGCCATCCGCCACCGAGCGGCGTTCGACCAGTCGGGGATGAACTTCGATAGACTGTGACTCTTCACGCTTGTTGACGATACGATCCAACAGCATGTTAAACGCGGCTTCGCCCAGCGAATCTTTTGGCTGATGAATGGTAGTCAACGCCGGGCTGAAATAGCGGGCGTTGCGCACATTATCATAACCGATCAGCGAAATGTCCTGCGGCACGCGCAGCCCCATTTCGTCTGCGGCGCAGATAGCGCCCATCGCCATGATATCGCCACCGCAGAATACCGCCGTTGGGCGATGCTGCTGGTTCAGGATCTGCTGCATTGCCCGGTAGCCGGACTCAGGTTCGAAGTCGCCCTGCACAATCCAGTTTTCCGGCACGTTGATATGCGCTTCTTTCATTGCCTGCATAAAACCGGCCAGGCGTCCTGCGCCGGTATTGCGCTCCAGCGGCCCCGGGATCACGCCGATTTCGCGATGACCTCGCTCAATCAGATAGCGTCCGGCAATATAACCGCCCTGGAAGGCGTTATCGATCACCGCATCGGTAAAATCAGCTTTCGCTTCGCCCCAGTCCATCACCACCATCGGAATATGGCGGTATTCTTCCAGCATGCTCAGAACCGAATCCGGATACTCAGAACACATCACCAGCAGGCCGTCGACGCGCTTTTGCGCCATCATCGACAGATAGGCACGTTGTTTTTCCGGATCGTTCCATGCGTTACCCAGGATCAGGGTATAGCCCTTCTGGAAGCAGCTCTTTTCAACGGACTCAATAATTTCAGCGAAATAGGCGGCTTCGCTACTGGTCGCCAGCAGGCCAATCGATTTTGTATGATTGACTTTCAGGCTGCGCGCTACGGCGCTCGGCGAGTAGTGCAACTCTTTGATCGCCGCCCACACCGCATTACGCGTCTCTTCGGCAACGAAACGGGTTTTGTTAATTACATGTGATACAGTTGTAGTGGAAACGTTTGCGCGCTTCGCTACATCTTTAATAGTTGCCATTACATCTCACTCCATGCCTTGACCTGATCGCCTGATCATCGATACGTAAACGTTTGCCTACACACACCCTGAATACAATTTTCAACATTGCATCACGTCGGGAAAACGACACAGAACGACAGGAAGGGGTCAATGGCCGATACGCTTTTAAATTAGCGTGGGATTTTGTCCGATCTTGGGGCAAAGTGGAAGAGCAAAAATGTGCATCGCCCTAAATCCCGGAAGATTTTTGCGATTTTTTGTGCAAAAATGAGCAAGCTCACTTTTGGTGTGGGGATAACTAGAGGGAAAAATGATGGATACCAATTTAAAGTTTTCGCTGATCACCACGATTATTGCTCTCGGCGTGATTGTCGCTTTCAGCCTGACCGCCATACTGCACTAAGTTTCCGCTGCGGGAGGAGCGCGACTCCTCCCTCTCTACCGCTATTATTATCAATTCTGCAAAAATCTTTTGTCATTTCGTTCACTTTTGTTTTTTTGTGATTGATGTCATGCTTTTGACTTCTGATGTTACGCCGTCCTCTCTGACGGCCTGATGGAGTCATTGAATGAAAATCAACTTTCCTTTACTCGCGCTGGCGATCGGCGCCTTTGGCATCGGCACCACCGAGTTCTCCCCGATGGGATTGCTGCCGGTGATTGCGAAAGGTGTGGACGTCTCGATACCGGTGGCGGGAATGCTGATCAGTGCGTATGCCATCGGCGTCATGGTCGGCGCACCGCTGATGACCCTGCTGTTGTCACATCGCGCACGGCGCAATGCGCTGATTTTTCTGATGGGGATCTTCACCGTCGGCAACCTGTTGTCATCCATCGCGCCGGATTACACCACGCTGCTGCTGTCGCGCATTATTACCAGCCTCAACCACGGCGCGTTCTTTGGCCTGGGGTCGGTGGTGGCGGCCAGCGTTGTACCGAAACATAAGCAGGCCAGCGCGGTAGCCACCATGTTTATGGGACTCACTATCGCCAACATTGGCGGTGTACCGGCGGCCACCTGGCTTGGCGAAACCATTGGCTGGAGAATGTCTTTCCTCGCCACCGCGGGGTTAGGCCTGCTGGCAATGGTCAGCTTGTGGTTCTCCCTGCCGAAGGGCAGTGCGGGTGAACGCCCTGAAGTCAAAAAAGAGCTGGCCGTCCTGTTGCGCCCTCAGGTGCTCTCTGCCTTGCTGACTACCGTCCTGGGCGCGGGTGCGATGTTTACGCTGTATACCTACATTTCGCCAGTGCTCAATACGCTGACCCACGCTTCATCGCTGTTCATTACCGCGATGCTGGTGCTGATTGGCGTCGGCTTTTCGCTGGGTAACTATCTGGGCGGTAAATTCGCCGACCGGTCGGTCTCCGGCACCCTGAAAGGATTTCTGCTGCTGCTGATGGTGATCATGCTGGCAATCCCGCTGCTGGCGCAATCTCAGGTCGGGGCGGCCATCAGCATGATTGTCTGGGGCGCTGCCACCTTTGCGGTAGTGCCACCGCTGCAGATGCGCGTCATGCGCGTGGCACATGAAGCGCCGGGACTCTCTTCTTCGGTGAATATCGGCGCGTTTAACCTCGGCAACGCGCTGGGCGCTGCCGCCGGTGGGGCGGTGATCTCTGGCGGACTGGGCTATGCGTTTGTGCCGGTGATGGGGGCGATTATCGCCGGTCTGGCGCTGCTGCTGGTCTGGTTTAGCGGACGAGCGCAGCCGGAAGAGGCTTTCGCCAGCCAGTAATCATTGGATGGGGAAGGGCTAAAAAAGAACCGCAGCCGGGGAGACCCTGCTGCGGTTTGTCGTTTATGCCGCCAGGTTGGCCGCAACAAACTTCCAGTTAACCAGCGCCCAGAAATGGTCCAGATAGCTTGGACGGGCATTGCGGTAATCGATGTAGTAAGCGTGTTCCCAGACGTCAACGGTCAGCAGCGGTTTCGCATCGGTGGTCAGCGGCGTACCGGCGTTGCTGGTGGAGACGATAGCCAGGCTGCCGTCAGCATTTTTGACCAGCCAGGTCCAGCCGGCGCCAAAGTTTTTCGCTGCGGCATCGGTAAATTTCGCTTTAAAATCAGCAAAGCTGCCGAAGGATTTTGCAATCGCTGCCGCTAATTCGCCTTCCGGTTCACCGCCGGCGTTTGGCGCCAGGCAGTTCCAGTAGAAAGTATGGTTCCACACCTGCGCTGCGTTGTTGAATACGCCGCCTTCAGAAGTGCGCACGATCTCTTCGAGGGATTTGCCTTCGAACGCGGTGCCTTTGATCAGGTTGTTGAGGTTAGTGACATATGCCTGGTGGTGTTTACCGTAGTGGTATTCCAGGGTTTCTGCGGAAATGTGCGGCGCCAGGGCGTCTTTTGCATATGGTAATGCAGGTAATTCAAACGACATTGCTACTCTCCTTATAACTTTTTGTTTTATCTCACATTGACAGGATGAGGTTTTCACCTGAATCGTGTTCTGACCGCCCGACGCTGTCGCGTCCCGGGCGTGTTATTGTATTGAGAATGTTAACATTTGCCGCCGGCAGTGAAAAGCCTTACCACCATAAAGGTTATTGTGACAGGCGCAACTGTCGAAGACTTAACCGTTTTCTGGAAAACCGAGGCACTTTCCGCCTGGTAATGTAACAAAAATGTATTAGTAGCCAGTATCTGCCGTTGTGAATTCTGTCGTTGACAGGTCAACCCGATAGCTTTCCCTTAATGACGGCCGCGTTGCACAACCACTGCATGCTAGCCAATCTTTGTTAAATCAACTTATTAAATTAAATATGCATCCAGGCAATCACCGCTATGCCAATAATTCATTGTCTATTTTCATATTTGTATGACAAATATAGCCACCCGACGAAAGTGACCAACAGGATGTTCACGATGAAAAGAACAGATGAGGTGGTGAGTCCAAAAATGATCCCGGTGGTGCAGGGGATCGTTGACTGGATCGAAGCCCACATATTTGACACCCTGCCGGTGAGCGCGATTGCCAAAAAGTCCGGGTATTCGCACTGGTATTTCCAGCGGCAATTCGCCATGGTGACCGGCTGTACGTTAGCGAATTACGTCAGTCGGCGGAAGATGTCCATTGCGACGATCTATTTAACGCAGACCCAGGCCTCTATGCAGAGTATCTCTGAGAGTCTCGGTTACGAGGGACAGGCGGCATTCTGTCGTGCTTTCCGCCGTCACTTTGGCATGTCGCCGACCCGCTATCGTCGTGAAACGCCGGGCAAAGAGAGCAATTTGCAATATCCTCTGCGGGTGGGGATGGGGAACGAGCAGGGGAGGCGGCCTGCCGCGTCGGCGGCAGACCGGGATCAGCGAATGGTTTTCGGCGTCATGACGCGACGGGCGCCAACGTAATGGCGAACCCAGTAGTCCTCGCTCAGGGAGGTGATTTGAATGTCGCGTCCCGTACGCGGTGACTGAATAAATTTCCCATTGCCAACGTAGACGCCAACGTGGTCAGCAGTGCCGCGTCCGCGGGTGCGGAAGAAGACCAGATCGCCGCTCTGCAGTTCGTCACGATCCACCGGACGCGCGTCACGCAGGTGGTACATTTCGTTGGCGGTACGCGGGATATGGATCTTAACCAGGTCTTTGTAGGCGTAATACACCAGCCCGCTGCAGTCAAAGCCGGTACGCGGCGAGGTGCCGCCCCAGCGATACGGTTTACCCAGCTGGCCCATCAGTTTATTCATGGCGGTACTTTGCGCTTTTTGTACCCGGACTTTATGCGCGTCGGCAATCGTCAGATTCGCTTCGCTGGCCTCGGGTTTACAGCGTTTTTTATAGCCCTTACGCACCACGCATTTACTTTTGACGCTGTTCAGCGCCAGAGTCGGCTTGGCGCTGGCGGCGATCGTTTTCGCACACTGCTTTTTATAGCCTTTACGCAGGACGCATTTTTTCGTAACGCCGGCGGCCTGACGGTTTAGTGCGGTTTGGCTTGCGGCGGTAGTGCGGGAAGGGAGCCGGGTGCTGGAAGACTTTCTACTGGTGGTTTTAGCGGTGGTTTTACTTTTTTGACTGGTTTTTTTCTTGCGCTCTGAGCCACTTTTCGCGGCCAACGCCTTTGGCGAGGCAGAGGCGTGAGAATGCCCTGACGCATTAGCCAGTGGCGTGAATGAGATAGATGTGAACAGTAATGCACAGAGCGATATCGCGATTTTGTTTAGCCGCGCCACTGAGCAATCCCCTGATTAATTACAGACATGTACAAATGCCTGACGATGAATGACAAACCGGAACGATTCTAAAGCAAAAAAAACCGGAAAGTTAATATTCTTTTGTATCAAAAATGTCGATTGGTTAACGATTGCAAGAAAACGCGTCAGACATTGACCGTCTCGCGCAGAAAATGCGCAATGCGCGCTAGCCCGCGCCATCAAAATGATATTTTTAAGGCAACTTCGCGCAACAGAAGATAAAATAGGAATAGTGAAGAAAATGTTATTATCCGTCCTGCCTTCAGGACGCTACAATGACAAGTTACTGCCGTAGAAAGAAGTTTAAGGAAGCACGACAATGAGCTCGACTTTAGAAAAAATCCAACGCCAAATCGCTGAAAACCCGATCCTGCTGTACATGAAAGGGTCGCCGAAACTGCCAAGCTGCGGTTTCTCTGCCCAGGCCGTTCAGGCGCTGTCAGCCTGTGGCGAACGTTTTGCTTACGTTGATATTCTGCAGAATCCGGACATCCGCGCCGAGCTGCCTAAATATGCCAACTGGCCGACCTTCCCGCAGCTGTGGGTAGATGGTGAACTGGTGGGCGGCTGCGATATCGTCATCGAAATGTACCAGCGCGGCGAACTGCAGCAGCTGATCAAAGAGACGGCGGCGAAGTACCACACCGACGAGCCGAAAGCGGAGTAGTTCCCGCCATCAGCAAAAAAGCGACTTCCCGGGAAGTCGCTTTTTTTTGTCATTCCGGCGTCGCCACAGGCAGCGGCCAGCCGCCGAGCCGCTTCCAGCGGTTCACAATCTCGCAAAACAGCTGCGCCGTCTGTTCGGTATCGTAGAGGGCGGAGTGGGCCTGGGCGCCGTCGAACGCCATGCCTGCGGCAATGCAGGCTTTGGACAGCACCGTCTGGCCCAGCGCCAGCCCGCTCAGCGCGGCGGTGTCGAAAGTGACGAACGGATGGAACGGGTTGCGTTTTAGCCCCGCCCGTTCGGCGGCGGTCATGGTGAAGCTGTGGTCAAACGTGGCGTTATGCGCCACCATGATGGCCCGGCTGCAGTCGCTCTCTTTCATCCCTTTGCGTACCATTTTGAAGATGGCATGCAGGGCATCGTATTCGCTGACGGCGCCGCGCTGCGGGTCGTGCGGGTTAATCCCGTTAAAGGCCAGCGCTTCGGGCTGCAGATTGGCGCCCTCGAAAGGTTCAACATGGAAATGCAGCGTTTCATCGGGCATCAGCCAGCCTTGCTCATCCATCTTTAACGTAATGGCGGCGATCTCCAGCAGGGCGTCGGTTTTGGCATTAAATCCGGCGGTTTCAACATCGATTACCACTGGATAAAAACCGCGGAAACGGTCGCACAGACCATTCAGTTGAGCGTTCTCGGACATCAGATTCTCTTAGCTGGAAAAAAGTAGCGCGCATTATGGCAAATTTTGCCGCGGCTTGCAGCAGGCAGGGGGTGAAAACAACGGGCGCCGCAGCGCCCGGGCGAGCCATGAAAACAAAGGCTATGGCCGTGAAGCGTTAGTTGCCGAGGCCTTTGCCGGCATCTTTCTCTTCAATCAGCTCAATTTTGTAACCATCCGGATCTTCCACGAAGGCGATGACGGTGGTGCCGCCTTTTACCGGTCCGGCTTCACGGGTGACGTTGCCCCCGTTCTGGCGGATCCGCTCGCAGGCTTCGGCAGCGTTGTCGACGCTCAGGGCGATATGACCATAGGCCGTACCCAGCTCATAGCTGTCCACGCCCCAGTTGTAGGTCAGTTCAATCACCGCGGTATCGCTCTCTTCGCCGTAGCCGACAAAGGCGAGGGAGTATTTGTACTCCGGGTTTTCGCTGGTGCGCAGCAGCTTCATGCCCAACACGTTGGTATAGAAGTCGATTGAACGTTGCAGGTCGCCAACGCGCAGCATGGTGTGGAGTAAGCGCATAATGTCCCCTATGCAGTTTATTTGATAGATCAGAGCGTTGAGTATAGCGGCGATATGTCGCCGCTATCAATGGAGGGATTACAGAGTCGGATAATCGGTGTAGCCTTCCGCGCCGCCGCCGTAGAAGGATTCCGGGCGCTGTGGGTTAAGCGCCGCTTTTTTCTGCAGGCGAGCTACCAGATCCGGGTTGGCGATGTAATCGCGGCCAAAGGCTACGGCATCAATCAGCCCTTTGTTGATCAGGTCGTTGGCTTTTTCTACCGTGTAGGCGCCAGCGCCAATGATCACCCCCGGGAAGCGGTCGCGGACTTTCTGACGGAAGGCTTCGCTGTAAGGCTTGCCGCCCGCCCAGTCCGGCTCGGACATGTGCAGATAAGCGATACCGCGTTTCGCCAGCTCGCTAATCAGATACAGCGCGTCTTCTTCTTCGTTCGGGCCGTTATCGACGTTCTGGAAACTACCGATTGGCGACACACGAATGCCGATCCGGTCGGCGCTCCACTCTTTGCTCACGGCGTCGATCACTTCCAGCACCAGACGAGCGCGATTCTCCACATTGCCGCCGTACTGGTCGGTGCGATGGTTAGAGGAAGGCGACAGGAACTGGTGCAGCAGGTAGCCATGGGCCGAGTGCAGCTCAACCAAATCGAAACCCGCGTCGCGGGCATTGCCGACCGCCTGACGGAAATCGTTGACGATCCCTGGGATCTCTGCGGTTTCCAGGGCGCGGGGCATTGAGGTGTCGACGCGGATGGCATGACCGTTTTCATCGCGCAGGGAGGTGCGGGTGCCAGCACTCAGCGCCGACGGTGCGACCGGGGCGGCGCCGCCAGGCTGCAGGCTGCTATGGGAAATACGCCCGGTGTGCCACAGCTGGACGGCGATACGGCCATTTTCCGCATGAACACCGGCGGTGATTTTCTGCCAGGCGGCAATCTGCTCCGGGCTGTGCAGCCCTGGCGCGCCGGCATAGCCTTTGGCCTGAGCGGAGATCTGCGTTGCTTCGCTGATGATCAGCCCGGAGCTGGCGCGCTGACGGTAGTATTCGCCCATCAGCGGGGTAGGGATATCGCCCGGCTCGATACTGCGCAGACGCGTCAACGGCGCCATAAATACGCGATTAGGAACGGTCACCGCACCGACTTTCAGCGGGCTAAATAATTTTGCTTCCGACATAATGACTCCTGAGTAGACCGGTCGTCTAGTAACTGATGAAATAAAAACGCCTGTTAAACAGCAGGCGCCGCAATAATCTGTTTGGCGTGGGCAAGGGCGCTTTCCAGCGGCGTTGCGCTACGCGTAATTTTGGCCTGCAGGTTGGCGCCGAGCCACAGTGAATACAGCACCTGCGACAGGGTCATGGCCTCGCCGTCAAACGTCAGACTACCCTCCTGACGTCCTTTCTCCAGCGCCTCGCCCAGCAGGGCGATAATCTGGCTGGCGCCGCGATCCATGGCGGCGCGCATATCTTCTGACAGGTCGCACACCTCCGCCGATAGCTTAACGGTGAGGCACCCGCTAATAATCCCCTGCTGGCAGAACTGGTTCAGCGTGTGCTGATAATAAGCCAGCAGACGGTCGCGATAGTTGCCGTCGCCATGATCGAAGTGGTCGACCAGGCGCTGCAGATAGCCGGTATAGTGATGTTCAAGCAGCGCGACGCCGAAGGCTTCTTTAGAGCGAAAGTAGTGGTAGAAAGAGCCCTTGGGCACTTCCGCCGTCTTCAGAAGTTCGCTCAAGCCCATTCCGGTAAAACCGCGATGCATGCAGAGCTGCTCGCCGGTGACCAGGATATGTTCTCGGGTATCGCATTCGCTGTGTCTGTTCATGGAGCACACTGTAGTAGACCGATTGGTCTAATGCAACCCCCTGCGGAAAAATGTCCGCTGGCGCAGCACAGGGTGAACAAAATTTGCGTCGGCGCGGGGAAACGTCTTCAATGAAAGGAGACGAGGGGACAGGAGGCGTGTGGTGGCAGAGCAGTTAGAGTTTTTTCCGGTGCAGAGCCCGTGCCGGGGAATATGTCAGGCCGATGAACGCGGCTACTGTCGCGGCTGTTTTCGCAGCCGTGAGGAACGCTTCGACTGGCAAAAAATGAGCGATGCGCAGAAACAAGAGGTTTTGCGTCTCTGCCGCCAGCGCCTGCTGCGCAAATTACGTGCGAACAGGCCAGATCAGGCGGAAGAACCGCAGCAACCCTCACTGTTTTAAGCCAAAAATTACGTATACTCAGAGCACTTTTTTATTGAGGAAGCGGTTATGGTTCAGCGTATTGCTATGGCTCCCCAGGGGCCGGAATTTTCGCGTTTTGTGATGGGCTACTGGCGTCTAATGGACTGGCAGATGTCTCCTGACAAGCTGGTCAGCTTTATTGAACAGCATCTCGATTTAGGCGTGACGACCGTCGACCATGCCGACATCTATGGCGATTACCAGTGTGAAGCCGCCTTTGGCGAAGCGCTAAAGCTGGCGCCGCATCTGCGTAGCCGGATGGAGATTGTCAGCAAATGCGGCATTGCTACCCGGGCGCGCGCCGAAAACACTATCGGCCACTATATTACTGACCGCGACCACATCGTACTGAGCGCTGAGCAATCGCTGCGTAACCTGGCGACAGATCATCTCGATCTGCTGCTGATCCACCGTCCGGACCCACTGATGGATGCCGACGAGGTGGCAGAAGCTTTCCTCGCGCTGCATCACAGCGGCAAAGTGCGCCATTTTGGCGTATCCAACTTTACTCCTGCCCAGTTCACGCTGCTGCAGTCGCGCCTGCCGTTTACCCTCGCCACTAACCAGGTTGAAATTTCACCGGTGCATCAGCCTCTGCTGCTCGATGGTACCCTCGATCAACTGCAGCAACTGCGCATTCGGCCGATGGCGTGGTCTTGCCTTGGCGGTGGTCGCCTGTTTAACGAAGAGGGCTTTCAGCCGCTGCGCGATGAGCTGGCGCAGGTGGCGCACGAGCTCAACGCCGACAGCATCGAGCAGGTGGTTTATGCCTGGGTACTGCGTCTGCCGTCGCAGCCGCTGCCAATTATTGGTTCGGGCAAAATCGAGCGTGTGCGCTCGGCGATTGTGGCCGAAAAACTTAGCATGACCCGTCAGCAATGGTTCCGTATCCGTAAAGCCGCGCTCGGCTACGACGTCCCGTAACGGGCATTTCGCCTCCGGAAAGCGGTTCCTGGTTTACACTTAACAGGGAGACAGCCATCCGGAGGTGTTATGCAACGATGTATTCTCGCAATCCTTTCCCTCGCATTTTGCGCTGGCGCACAGGCCGTCAGTGAAGATGTTCAACTAAATCTTGTGACCAGCCAGGGCGTCGGGCAGTCCATCGGTAGTGTAAAAATTACCGAAACCGATCGCGGCCTTGAGTTTGCCCCCGATCTGCGGGCGTTACCGCCGGGCAAGCATGGGTTTCATATCCATGCTGAAGGCAGCTGCCAGCCGGCGATGAAAGAGGGCAAAGCCGTGGCCGCCGGGGCGGCGGGTGGCCATTACGATCCACAACATACCGGTAAACATGAAGGGCCGTTGGGCACCGGTCATCTTGGCGATCTGCCCCTGCTGGTGGTTAATGATGCGGGTGTGGCCGCCCAGCCGATTATTGCCCCGCGACTGAAAACACTGGCAGAAGTGAAAGGGAAGGCGCTGATGGTCCACGTCGGTGGCGATAATATGGCGGACAGCCCGCAGCCGCTGGGCGGCGGCGGCGAGCGGTTTGCCTGCGGAGTGATTAAGTAGTCTTTTCGCCAATCGTGCCGGCGATCGGGGCCTGTTCCAGCTGCGACAGGGCGCAATAGAGCCGCCAGATTGCGGCGGCCAGCTCCCGGGCTGCCGGCTGATGGTGGTGGTTAAGGGCGTCACAGATCCGCAGCAGCTCCTGCAGAGTGGAGGCCAGTGGTCGCTGCTGTACGCCACGCTCGCTCATCACATCACGCAGCAAGTTAATGCACAGATCGCGCACCTGGGCGAGGGGATCAGAGCGGGTCTCCCATTCACGTAGCTGCCAGACGACGTGTGAACAGTTCAGCAGCACAACGCCCCAACGCAGCAGCCAGCGCCGGGCCAGAGCATCTTTACTTTGACTCAACTGACTGACGTGATGATAGACCAGCGATTCAAATTCATGCTCACTGTGCTGGGGATGACGGCTGAGCTGATCGACAAAGTGACGCCGTAACGCCCTGATATGGCGCCGCCCTTTGCGGGCGTCTGAGCCGGGACTGAGTATCGCAAAGGCCAGCCAGGCAAAGCCCACGCCGACAATCTTACTTAAATTGTCATTAAAAAAAGCCGCATAGTCGTACACCGGCGGGTTGGTCACGGAGATAAACGAGCCCATAAAGACGATAAGCTGCCCCCACAGGCCGGCAAATTTTGGCCACTGCAGCTTGAGCAACTGCATGGTAGTCAGCAACGGGAACAGAAACAGCAGAAACTGCCACAGGTCGGTTATCTGTACCATCAGGCCGAACTTCACCACAAAACTGAACAGCGAGAGCAGCACCAGGGTCTGCATCAGCAGCGTCAGCGAGCGAAACGGCGAGGCGGAAACCGAATAGAGCACGCAGCAAATGGAGGCCAGCGTCAGAGCCGCCGCGCAGCTGGTCCACTGGGTACTGATCCCCCACGCGCCAATCGCCACCAGCGCGCAAAAGGTACGGATGCCGTTGAGCAAGGCTTCTGCCTGATCGGTGTGGCGTGCCAGTGCGGGTGCCGAGGGTACATTGAACTCGGTGATGGCCGACGCGTTTTCAACCCGACGGATCCAGCGACTGCTTTCGAGATAAATACGGCAGAAATAGCGTAACCGCGCCCAGAAGGCGATATGCCGGTAATCCGCGCCCGGCGGCGGTGCCAGCGGCGCCAGGATCCGTGCGACGTGATAGCTGTCGGCGCGGGGGGTTGCCAGTTCAGTGAGCAGCGACTCCAGTACTTCACGCGTGTACGTCGGAGCGTCGGGCCAGTTCAGCAGCATGCGCCGCAGGCTGGAGATGACGCTGGTCATTCTGAGCTGCTGATGCAGCAGATAGTTCAACAGGGGGTTCTGCCGCCGGAAGCGGTAGTGGCTCCAGAAGGCCTGGATCCGTAGCAGGTTCATGGTCAGGATCTGGCCAATCACGCTTTCATGGGCGGTGCGGATGGCATCCGTCGTTTCTGGCACCCACAGCAAGCTGGCGTGCTCCAGCAGCCGGGCGTGCATAGTCTTTAACGCCGTCAGCAGGTTGCTGCCGTCGGAGGTACTTGGCAGGATCATCATCATCACCCCCCCGCAGAGGATCCCGACAATGACTTCGCAGACACGCGACTGTGCGATGACCCACAGTTCGTAGCTGTCGCTGATGTTAATGACCGGAAAGGCGATGATAGCGCAGGTATAGCCGGCGAGCTGAAAGGCATAGGCCACGTTGTTGGTGAACAGGGCACAGGCCCAGGTACACAGTGCCAGCCAGCCGGAGATACTCAACAGAAATAGCCAGGGATCGTTGAGGGTATGACCTGCCAGCAGCAGTGCGGCACAGGCGCCGAGCAGGCTGCCGGCGATGCGGCCAAAACTTTTACTGATTACCCCGCCGACGGTGGGGAAGCTTACCACCGCCGCAGACGTCATCGCCCAGTAGGGTTCATCGAGATCCAGCGCGTAGGCAATACTCAGCGCCAGACACATGGCAATGCCATTGCGCAGTGCATATCGCCACTGCGGCCGGGTGGCTTTAACCCAGGGCAGTGTGCGCCACGACAGGGGCTGTAGATTCATTACTGTCCGCCAACCGAGACCGTGCAGGTGGTCCCGGAGACCAGCGTGACGTCGGCCGGCAGCTTATCGAACGCGATCCGTACCGGGACGCGCTGCGCGAGACGGACCCAGGGGATATTGGGTTTGATATTAGCCACCAGACCGCTTCCCTGTTCGACGCTCTGATCGACAATCGCGCGGCCGATGCTGGCGACATGACCCTGCAGCGTTTGCTGATTGCTGTAGAGGATTATCTGCGCCGGATCGCCGATGCGAATATGGCGCAGTTTGGTCTCTTCAAAGTAACCCAGAACGTAGAACGAATGGCTGTCGACCAGGGCGAAGACCGGATGGCCAGTGGTAGCGTAGTCGCCGATCCGGGTGGAGAGGTTAGTCACCCAGCCGTCCACGGGGGCTTTAACCGTCGTCTGGCTAAGCTGCCACTGCGCATGTTTCAGCGTCGCCTCGGCGACCCCCATACTGGCTTTGGCGGCGGCGAGGGTGGTGGTGGCCGTGTTCAGCGCCGTATTGACGTTCTCAAGATCTTCAGTCGAGATAGCATTTTGCGACAGGTTGCGGCGGCGGCGGGCATCGCTGGCAGCCTTGCTTTGCTCAGCCTGCGCTTTCGCCACCTCGGCTTGCGCTTTCGCCAGCTGTGCCTGTGCGTTTAATACGGCGATGCGGTAGGGGGTATCATCGATGGTGAACAGGACATCTCCCGCGTTTACCCGTTGGTTATCGGTCACGTTCAACTGCAGAATACTGCCGGAAACCTGCGGGGTGATCCCGACCTGTTCCGCACGGACTTTACCGTCGCGAGTCCACGGAGACTGGGTGTAGAAACTCCATAACAACCATGCGGCAATCAAGGCG
This sequence comes from Klebsiella sp. 10982, assembly GCF_048589245.1. Lineage (NCBI taxonomy): Bacteria > Pseudomonadati > Pseudomonadota > Gammaproteobacteria > Enterobacterales > Enterobacteriaceae > Klebsiella > Klebsiella sp. 10982. The sequence goes on along the minus strand of NZ_JBMAXV010000002.1, from coordinate 1,952 downwards.
ATGGCCGCCACTAACAGCGTTGAGAGATATTTTAATTTTTTCATAGCAGGGAGATCACCAGGCAATCAGTAACACCAGGGCCAGACAGACCGAGAGCGCAAACAGGGAGAGATCCATCAGCAAGGGATGCCAGATGTCGCCCGCATACATCCAGTCACGCAGCTGGCGATGTAACAACAACCAGATAAAAAAACCTAACAAAACAGCTTTGAACAGCGGGGGGAAATAGACGGATGCGCCGAACACGAGGTCCTGCAGCGGCAATCCGGATGTGTTAAGACTCAGTTTCACAAGCAAAAATCCTTTGCCATTACAGGGATAACCCCAGGACGTGCTACTCTTTAACAGTGTAAATCATTGTTTTGGTTTTTGTTGAATCAAGTAATTCATTTGTTTTGGTAATTCAAATGCTGCACACTATTCTAAAATCAGTATAATAACTTAGCAAGCTAATTATAAGGAGATGAAATTGGAATCGCCACTTGGTTCTGATCTGGCACGTTTAGTCCGCGTTTGGCGCGCACTAATCGACCATCGCCTGAAACCTCTGGAGTTAACGCAGACCCACTGGGTCACGCTGCATAACATCCACCAGCTGCCGCCTGAGCAGTCGCAGATCCAACTGGCGAAAGCCATTGGTATCGAACAGCCATCGCTGGTGCGCACGCTCGATCAACTGGAGGAAAAGGGGCTCATTTCGCGCCAGACCTGCGCAAGCGATCGGCGGGCCAAACGCATCAAACTAACCGAAAAAGCTGAACCGCTGATCAATGAGATGGAAGAGGTGATAGGCAAGACCCGCGACGAGATCCTGACAGGGGTGTCGAAGCAGGAAGTGGAAACGTTGCTCCACTTAATTCGCAAGCTTGAACAAAATATCCTCGATCTCCAGGCAAAAGATTAATCTTTTTGCGGCCCGGATTGCCCCGGGCCTTTTTTCAGTTACTCTGACCGCGCCAGACCACCACCCGATTACGCCCGCTGTTTTTTGCTTCGTACATGGCCGCATCCGCCCGCTGGACGCACTCCTCTGCGCTCACGCTGGCGTTACGCGTCGTATACACGCCCATACTGATGGTCATTCGTTCCGGCAAATGGCTCTGCTCAACGCTGACCGCCTGGCGGATGCGTTCGGCAATCGCCTGGGCATCTTCTTCACCGGTATTGACCAACAATAAGGCAAACTCTTCCCCGCCAATCCGTGCGGCGGCGTCGTCAACACGCGAATGGTTCTCCAGTACCGAGGCGGCGAACTGGATCACTTTATCCCCTACTACGTGACCGTAGTTATCGTTGATGCGTTTGAAGTGGTCGAGGTCGCTGACCAGCACCGACAGCGGATGCTGGGCATTGACCTTCGAAAGCTGCTGATTGAGGGTGTCGTAGAAGAAGCTGCGGTTGTAGAGACGAGTTAAAGGATCACGGATCGAGTTCTGATACGAATTGACGTACTTATGGTTCGATTCCCGGTAGAGAATGAAAACATCAACCAGCAGCACCAGGATGAGGAACAGTGTGCAGAGCGTTTCAAAGAAACGAGCCTGGTACCAGGTTTGATCGAGGTCCCCCGTGACGGAGAGGAGCTGATACAGGGTAAAGAGATAAGCGCTGCAAAAAAAAGCGCCGCTATACCAAAATATATTGCGCAATTTGCTCAGGCAGATTAATAAAATCAATGTAATAAACCAGATGCATATCAGCACCCAGCCAGTAATACTTTGCCACAGCGGTGTAAAAGTATGGCTGGTATCATCGATGAAGTCGATGTTCAACCACGGTGAGTGGCTTGAGAAGAGCCAGGACAAAATAATAATAGTTAAAGAAAAAACAATACACGCCATGAATGTAATTGCGTGCGCTTTCCACGAATGCATCAAACGCTGGCGGAAATAGTATAATACTATTGATGACATGAATGATAAAGCCATCATTATATTACGGAAGAAATAATA